>NZ_BHYL01000132.1 GCF_003851725.1 Cellulomonas algicola
GTATGGGGCCCCGCCGCGGTGCGATGATCGACGGGTGGCCCCCGACACCTCGCTGAGCACCCCCGCGCCCGCTGCCGGTCCCACCGACCGCACCGCCCCCGTCCTCGCCGACGAGAACCCCGCCGCGCCGTACGACGCGCTCCTGCTGTTCTCGTTCGGCGGCCCGGACGGACCCGACGACGTGCTGCCGTTCCTGCGCAACGTCACGGCCGGCAAGGGCATCCCCGACGAGCGGCTCGCCGAGGTCGCCGAGCACTACCACCACTTCGGCGGCGCGAGCCCGATCAACGCCCAGAACCTCGCCCTCCAGAAGGCGCTCCAGGCGGAGCTCGCGCGCCGCGGCGTCGACCTGCCCGTCGTGTGGGGCAACCGCAACTGGGAGCCGTACACGCGCGACGCGCTCGCCGCGGCCCACGCGGACGGCGCCCGCCGCATCGTCGCGCTCGTGACCAGCGCCTACGCGTCGTACTCCGGCTGCCGGCAGTACCGCGAGAACCTGTGGGGCTCGCTCGACGAGCTCGCGGTCGACCTCGGCCTGGCCGACGGCGAGCACCCGCTGGTCGCCGACAAGGTCCGCCCCTACTTCAACCACCCCGGCTTCGTGCAGGCGAACGTCGATGCCGTTGCCGAGGCCTACGAGAAGATCGGCGACCCGGCGGCGCGTCTCGTGTTCGTCACGCACTCGATCCCCACGACGATGGAGGAGGCGTCGGCCGTGAGCGGCGCGACGTACAGCGCGCAGCACCTCGACGTCGCCGCGACCGTCGCCGCCGCCGTCGGCGAGCGCCTGGGCCGCCCGGTCGAGTGGGACCTCGCGTACTGCTCGCGCTCCGGCCCGCCCAGCCAGCCGTGGCTCGAGCCCGACGTCAACGACCACCTCGAGGCGCTGCACGCCCGCGGCGTGCGGTCCGTCGTCCTGTCGCCCGTCGGGTTCGTCTCCGACCACATGGAGGTCGCGTTCGACCTCGACACCGAGGCGCTCGAGACCGCGCAGGAGCTCGGCCTCACCGCCGTGCGCGCCGACTCCGTCGGCACCCGCGAGCCGTTCGTCCGCGGGCTCGTCGACCTCGTGCTCGAGCGTGCGGCGCTCGCGCGTGCGCTCGACGCCGGGGCGCCGGCGCCCGAGGGCACCACCGTCGGCAGCCTGCCCGCCTGGCGCGACGTGTGCCGCCCCGGCTGCTGCCGGCAGCGCGCGGGCGTCGACTCCGGCATCCCCGCCGCCTGCTCGACCGACCCCTGGTCCTGACCCCTCAGTCCTGACCCTCAGTCCCGGAAGGACGACCACGTGAGCCACGCCAGCCCCGACGCCGAGGCCCTCAACGCCACGGTCCGCTACACGATGTGGACCGTCTTCGCGCTCGAGGAGGTCCTGCCCGAGGACGACGCGGAGCGCGCGCAGCTCATCGCCGCCGCGCAGGACGCGGTCGCGGCCGACGGCCTCGTCGTGCGCGGCTGGTACGACGTCGCGGGCCTGCGTGCCGACGCCGACCTCATGGTCTGGTGGCACGCCGAGACCGTCGAGGAGGTGCAGGGCGCCTACCAACGGCTGCGCGCGAGCGACCTCGGCCGTCACCTGCTGCCCGTGTGGTCCGTCGTCGGCCTGCACCGCCCCGCCGAGTTCAACCGGTCCCACGTCCCCGCGTTCCTCGCGGGCGAGGACGCCGGCGACTACCTGTGCGTCTACCCGTTCGTCCGGTCCTACGACTGGTACGTGCTGCCCGACGACGACCGCCGCCGCATGCTCGTCGAGCACGGGCACGCCGCGCGCGACTACGCGGACGTGCGCGCGAACACCGTCTCCGCGTTCGCGCTCGGCGACTACGAGTGGATCCTCGCGTTCGAGGCCGGCGAGCTGCACCGCATCGTCGACCTCATGCGCGACCTGCGGGCGACCGAGGCGCGGCTCCACGTCCGCGAGGAGGTGCCGTTCTACACCGGCCCCCGCACCACGCTCGAGGCATGGGCGGACCGCCAGCCGCGCGGCTGACCCCCGCTCGCGTCCGCGTGACCGGCGCCCGTCCCTCCCCGGGGACGGGCGCCGGTGCCATGATCGGGACATGGCGACCCTCCAGGGCACGTGGCGGTTCGAGACGCTCGGCGGCGCACCGCTGCCCGACGAGGTGCGGCACGCACCGTGGCTCACGTTCGACGGCGACGGGCAGGTCTACGGGCTCGCGGGCGTCAACCGGGTCCGCGGGACGTGGCAGCTCGAGGGGTCGCGCCTGACCTTCGGACCCGTCGTCTCGACGCTCATGGCCGGTCCTGACGACGCGATGGCGTGCGAGCGTCAGGTCGTCGAGCTGCTCAACAGCGCGCTCGACGTCCAGGCCGACGGCGACCGGCTCGAGCTGCGGCTCGACGGGACGTCCGGCGCGACGCTCGTGCGCGACGACCACGCGGGCGACACGCCAGTCTGACCCGGGCGTCGGCGTCCACCTCTCGACCCCGACCGGCAGCGTGACACCGGCCCGCGGCCGCGCGCGTCGGGCAGCGCCCGTCGCCACGGCGCTCGGCCCTGCGGCCCGTCGGGCTCGTCAGGCGGCGGTGCTCCCGAGGCCCGGCCAGCGGGCCGCGAGCTCGGTGAGCGTGCGCTCGCGGTCCGCGACGTCGTAGGCCGTGCCCGTCACCATGAGCTCGTCCGCGCCGGTACGCGTGGCGAGCGCCGCGAGCTCCTCGACGGCACGGTCCGGCGTCGTCGCGACCTGCGTGCCCGGCGACTGCGCGAAGAACTCCTCGGCCGCGCGAGGGTCGAGCCCGGCCAGCATGCGGGCGGCCTCGTCCGGCGTGACGACGGGAGCGAGCGGCCGGCCGGTACGCAGGGCGAGCGTCATGACCCGGCTGGGACCGGCGAGGTGCTGCGCCTCCTCCTCGGTGTCCGCGACGAGGACCGACACGGACACCATGAGCCGCGGCTCGGCGAGCAGCGGCGACGGGCGGAACGCGTCGCGGTACGTCTGCGCGGCCTGCGCGGTGCGGCCCGTCGCGAAGTGGTGCGCGTAGCTGTACGGCAGGCCCAGCTCGCCCGCGAGCTGCGCGGAGAACAGGCTCGACCCGAGCAGCCAGGGCTCCGGGCTCGACGTCGCGGCGGGCGTCGCGGTCAGGCGGCGCGCCGCTGCGGACGGCGCGACCGAGCCGAGCGGGACGCCGAGCATCGCCAGGACGTCCACCAGCTCGGCCGGGAAGTCCTCCGCGCCCAGGCCGTCGACGGTCCGGCGCAGCGCCGCCGCCGTGGCCGGGTCGGCGCCCGGAGCGCGTCCGATGCCCAGGTCGACGCGGCCCGGGTGCAGCGCCTCGAGCATCGCGAACTGCTCCGCGACGACGAGCGCGGGGTGGTTCGGCAGCATGACGCCGCCCGACCCGACGCGGATCGACACGGTCGCGGCCGCGAGGTGCGCGAGCAGGACGCCGGGCGACGTCGAGGCCACCATCGGCATCGCGTGGTGCTCCGCGACCCAGAACCGGCGGTAGCCGAGCGCGTCGGCGGCCCGCGCGAGGCGGGTCGTCGCAGCGAGCGCGTCGGCGCTGGTCTGGCCCGCGCTGAGCGGGGCGGTGTCGAGGACGGAGAGCGGGATGGTCACGTCGAGGGCAACGCCGGACCGGGCCGTCGTCATCCCGCGCACGTGCGACCGTGACGCGACGCACGCCGCGCCTCGTCACGCCCGCCGACGCCGCCCGTCAGCCGGTGCGGGCGGCGTCGGTCGGGTTTCCGTCGGGGGTTCGGGGTTCCGTCAGGGGTACAGCCCGCGGATCTTGTGCGCCTCTGCGACCCGCCGGACCCCGATCGTCAGCGCCGCGTCGCGCAGCGACACCCCCTCGGCGTGCGCGAGCGACGCGACGGCCCGGTAGGACGCGAGCATCCGGTGCTCGAGCCGCTCCGCGATCTCGTTCTCCGTCCACCAGTAGGCCTGGTTCGCCTGCACCCACTCGAAGTACGACACGACGACACCGCCCGCGTTCGCGAGGATGTCCGGCACCACGACGACGCCGCGCTCGGCCAGGGCCGCGTCGCCCTCGGTCGTCGTCGGGCCGTTGGCGCCCTCGACCACCCAGCGCGCCTTGACCTGGCGCGCGGTGTCCGCGTCGATCACGCCCTCGACGGCTGCCGGGATGAGCACGTCCACGTCGAGGGACAGCAGCTCGGCGTTGTCCACGGGATCGCCGCCCTCGAACTCGTGCACGGCCCCGCCCGCCGCGACGTGCCGCAGCAGCGCGGGCACGTCGAGCCCGTCGGACGACCGCACGCCGCCGTGCTCGTCGCTCACGGCCACGACGCGTGCGCCCGACTCCGCGAGGATCCGCGCCGCGGGCGCGCCGACCTTGCCGAAGCCCTGCACGGCGACCGACACCTCGTCGAGCCGCACGCCCGCGTCGCCGAGCGCGGCCTCGGCCGCGTGCACCACGCCGCGCGACGTCGCCGTCGGACGCCCGAGCGACCCGCCGACCGTGAGCGGCTTGCCCGTCGTCACCGCGGGGATCGTGTACCCCAGGTTGACCGAGTACGTGTCCATGATCCAGGCCATGGTCTGCTCGTTCGTGCCGATGTCGGGCGCCATGATGTCCCGCTCGGGGCCGATGATCGGCATGATCTCGCTCGTGTAGCGCCGTGTGACGCGCTCGAGCTCCGACTGCGAGTACAGCCGTGGGTCGATCGTCACGCCGCCCTTCGCGCCGCCGTACGGCACGTCGACGACCGCGCACTTCCAGGTCATCCACATCGCGAGGGCCCGGACCTCGTCCGGGTCGACGGACGCCGAGTAGCGCAGGCCGCCCTTGCCGGGTCCGCGCGAGATGTTGTGCTGCACGCGGTAGCCCGTGAAGAGCTCGATCTCCCCGGTGTCCCGACGCAGGGGCACGGCCACGTTCATCTCGCGACGTGGCGTCGCGAGCATCCGGTGCATGCCCTCGTCGTAGCCGAGGATCTGGACGGCGTCCGCGAGCTGGGCCTGCGCGGTCGCCAGCGGGGACGAGGGACGGGGCGTCGTTGCCGAGTCGGTCACGTGCCCACCATGCCACCGCCGGCTGTGCGCGCCACCGCGGCGCACGGACGGATCACCCGCCCGGTCACCCGGGTGCCGGGCCGGGGTCAGCAGAGCTGGGCGTCCGCCATCGGCTTGAGCACCGAGCCGCCCAGGTGCCGCGAGTGCCGCGCCGGGACCAGCACGCACGTGCCGAACGAGCCGTTGCTGTAGCGGCCCTTGACGAACACGTCCGTGTCCCGGCAGTTCACCGACCGCACCGTGTACGGCGTCGGCTTGAAGACGTACACGCCGCCGAGCGCTGGCCCGCAGAACGCCTCCGCGTCCTCGATGGTCGCGAGGATGCCGACCGTGCCGTCGTCGGTCACGCCCGGCGGCGGGGTGAGCGTCGTCGACATCTCCGGGTCGTCGGTGACCGCCCCGAGCGCGGGTGCGGCCACCAGGACGCCGCCGGTCGCGACGGCCAGGCCGGCGGCGGCGCGGACGAGACGGGCGCGGACGAGACGACGGACGAGCATGCTGCCCCCTGGACGGGTCGACGACGGTGTCGGGCGTCCGACGCGGCGGACGGGCCCAGGATGGTCGGCGGCCCGACTCCAGGCAAACCTGCGCCGCGGCGCGTCGCCGCACGTCGTCGGGCCGCGCCGCGCCCTCGCCCGGACGACGGTGCAGGTCGCGCACGGCGTGGTCGCACGGCGCGGTCGCGCCCGCTGGCCCAGACTGTGAGACGTGCCGGACGCACCACCCCACGCGCCCGGCCGTGGCCACCCACCCGTGGCCGCACGCGACGAGAGCGAGGTGCGATGGCGACGCCACCGGACGACCGACCCGCACGGCACGACGTCCCCGAGCCCGGCGGGTCCCGCCCCGGTGCCGGACTCGAGCCGCCCGACCTCGTCGAGGACGCGGTGCGGCTCGCGCGGCAGTGGCTCGACCGCACGTCCGCCGACGAGACGCGTCGCGAGCGCGCCACCACGCGGCGGCTCGCCGCACTCGTGGGGTCCCCGGCCGGTCTCGAGCTCGCCGTCCGGTTCGTCGACCGCGTCGCCCGGCCGCGGGACCTCCACGTCGCCGCGCGCGAGCTCGCCGCGCTCGCGCAGACCGCGCACGCCGCCGACTTCCTCGGGCCCGTCGACCGCGCGATGCTCGCGACGGGGACGCGCGTCGCGACGGTCCTGCCCGGCGTCGTCGTGCCCGCCGCACGCGAACGGCTGCGCTCGCTCGTCGGCCACCTCGTCGTCGACGAGGCCGCGCTGGGCCGGCACCTGGCCGGCACACGCGCCGCCGGGTACCGGCTCAACCTCAACCTGCTCGGCGAGGCCGTGCTGGGCGAGCACGAGGCCGCCGCGCGGCTGGCCCGCGTCCGGGCGCTCGTCGAGCGGGACGACGTCGACTACGTGTCCGTCAAGGTGTCCGCCGTCGCGAGCCAGCTGTCCACCTGGGACACCGAGGGCAGCGCCGACCGTGTCGTCGAGCGCCTCCTGCCGCTCTACGAGGCCGCCGCGGAGCACGGCACGTTCGTCAACCTCGACATGGAGGAGTACCGCGACCTCGCGCTGACCGTGCGGGTCTTCGAGCAGCTCGCCGCGCACCCGCCGCTGCGCGGTGCGTCGTCCGGCATCGCCCTGCAGGCCTACCTGCCGGACGCCGCCGACGCGTACGACGAGATCGCCGGCATCGCCGCCCGGCGGGCCGACGCCGGGGGAGCGCGGCTCAAGGTCCGGCTCGTCAAGGGCGCGAACCTCGCGATGGAGCGCGTCGAGGCCGAGCTGCACGGCTGGGACCAGGCGCCGTACCCGTCGAAGGCGCTCGTCGACGCCGCCTACCTGCGACTCGTGGACCGCGCGCTCGACCCGTCGCGGACGCGCGCGCTGCGCGTCGGCGTCGCGAGCCACAACGTCTACCACGTCGCCGTCGCCCACCTGCTGGCCCAGGCGCGCGGCGTCTCCGAGGCGCTCGACGTCGAGATGCTGCAGGGCATGGCGCCCGCGCAGGCCCGCGCCGTGCGTGACGACGTCGGCAGCGTCCTGCTCTACACGCCCGTCGTCGCCCGCAGCGAGTTCGACGTCGCTGTCTCCTACCTCGTGCGCCGCCTCGAGGAGAACGCCGCGGGGGAGAACTTCCTGCACGCCGCGTTCGCCGGCGGCGACGACGCGATGGACGCGCAGGAGGCGGCGTTCCGCACCGCGTGGGCGGGGCGCGAGGAGCCGAGCACGGCGCCGCGCCGCATCGCCCGGGTGCCGTCCCCAGACGGACCCGGCTTCGACAACGCGGCGGACACCGACCCGGCCGCGGCCGAGGCCCGGGTCTGGGCGCGCGGCCTGGTCGCACGCAACGTCCCGCCGCCGCCCGGGGCCGTCCAGGTCGCGACGACCGACGACGTCGACGCGGTCGTCGCCCGGGCCGTCGCCGCGGCTTCCGCGTGGGCCGCGACGCCGCCGACCCGTCGCGCGGCCGCCCTGCGCACCGCCGCGATCGCTCTCGAGCAGGCACGGGGCGACCTCGTCGCGACCATGGTGCACGAGGCGTCGAAGACCGTCGGCGAGGCCGACCCCGAGGTGAGCGAGGCCGTCGACTTCGCGCGCTACTACGCCGACCGTGCCGAGGAGCTCGCCGACGGGACCGTGCCCGGTGCCGTGCACCGGCCGTCCGGCGTGACCGTCGTGACGCCGCCGTGGAACTTCCCCGTCGCGATCCCCGTCGGGTCGGTGCTCGCGTCCCTCGCCGCCGGCAGCCCCGTGCTGATCAAGCCCGCGCCGGCGACGCCCCGCAGCGCGCAGGTCGCGATGGCCGCGATCCGACGGGCCCTCGACGACGCGGGCGCGCCCACCGGGACGCTCACCGTCGTCCTCAGCCCCGAGGGTGACGTCGGCAGGCGGCTCGTCACGCACCCCGACGTCGCCCGCGTCGTCCTCACCGGCTCGATCGAGACCGCACGCCTGTTCGCCGGCTGGCGCGACGACCTCGACGTCCTCGCCGAGACCTCCGGCAAGAACGCCCTGGTCATCACGCCGTCCGCGGACGTCGACCTCGCCGTCGCCGACCTCGTGAAGTCCGCGTTCGGGCACGCCGGGCAGAAGTGCTCCGCTGCCTCGCTCGCGATCCTCGTCGGGTCCGCGGGCACCGACGACCGGCTGCGGCGGCAGCTCGCCGACGCCGTGGCGTCCCTGCGCGTCGGGCACAGCGACGACCTCGCCACGAGCGTGCCGCCCCTCGTCGAGCCCGCGTCGGGCAAGCTGCTGCGCGCGCTCACGACGCTCGACGCGGGGGAGGAGTGGCTCGTCGCGCCCCGACCGCTGGACGTCTCCGGACGGCTCTGGACGCCCGGCGTGCGGCACGGGGTCGCGCCCGGGTCGTGGTTCCACACCACCGAGTGCTTCGGTCCGGTCCTCGGCATCATGCGTGCGCGCACGCTCGACGAGGCGATCGCGTGGCAGAACGCCGTCGCGTTCGGCCTCACGGGCGGCCTGCACTCGCTCGACGAGGACGAGGTCACGACCTGGCTCGACCGCGTCGAGGTCGGCAACGCCTACGTCAACCGCGGCACGACCGGCGCGATCGTCCGGCGGCAGCCGTTCGGCGGCTGGAAGGCGTCCGTCGTCGGACCGGGCGCCAAGGCCGGCGGGCCGCACTACGTCGCGCAGCTCGGCACCTGGTCCGACGCGCCCGACGTCCCCACCGACGACGCCGCGTGGCTCGAGTGGGCGCGGTCCGACGACCGTCGCGCGTGGGACGAGACGTTCGCCCGCGAGCACGACCCGAGCGGCCTCGCCGTCGAGCAGAACGTCCTCCGGTACCGCGCGGTGCCGGCCTTGACCGTCCGGGTGGGGGACGACGCCCGGCCGGTGGCCGTCCAGCGCGTCCTGCACGCGGCCGCGACCGCGGGCGTCCCGACGACGGTGAGCGACGTCGCCGCCGAGCCCCACGACGCGTTCGCCGAGCGTGTGGCGTCCGGCGCGGTGTCCGGTCGCGTGCGTGTGGTCGGCCGGGGACCGGGACTCCGGGCGGCCGCTGCAGCCCGGGCGGGGGAGGTGACCGTGCTCGACGCGCCGGTCCTCGCGTCCGCGGCGCGCGAGCTGCTCACCGTCGTCCGCGAGCAGGCCGTCAGCCGCACGCGCCACCGCTTCGGGCACCTCCCGCCGACGCCGCCGTCCTGACGCGGTGCCGCTGGGACGTCGGGCGGACGCGCAGACCTGCGCGGTGCCGCCGGGACGTCAGGCGGAGGCTCGGATGACGATCTCGGGCGCGAAGATCAACGGCTCGGACGGCGCAGGCACGCCCGCGAGCTGGTCGAGCAGCCGTGCGCCCGCGGCGCGCGCCATCGCGACGACGGGCTGCACGACGGTCGTGAGCGGCGGCGTCGTCGACGCGGCCACACCGAGGTTGTCGTACCCCACGACGGCGACGTCCCCGGGCACGTCCTTGCCGTGCTCGGTGAGGACGCCGAGCGCCCCGGCTGCCATGAGGTCCGACGCGATGAAGATCGCGTCGAGGTCGGGGTGCCGCGCGAGCAGCTCGCGGGCCGCGATCGCCCCCGACGCGATGGTGAAGTCGCCGTAGACGATGGCGTCCTGCGGCAGGCCCGCGGCGGACATCGCGTCACGCCAGCCGGCGAGACGGTCGATGCCGGCCGACATGTCCTCGGGGCCGGCGATCGTGCCGATGCGGCGTCGACCGAGGTCGATGAGGTGCTGCGTCGCCAGACGCCCGCCCTCGTGGTTGTCGGTGTCGACGTACTGCACGTCGCGCTCGTCCGCGGACAGCGGTCGGCCGACGAAGACGTTGGGGACGCGCGAGGCGAGCAGCGTCCGGTCGAGCTCGTCGTCGCGGTGGTGCGACACGACGATCGCGCCGTCGACGTGCCCGTTGCGCAGGTAGCGCACGGTCCGCTCGCTCTCGCCGGGGCGGGCGATGACGAGGACGACCTGGATGTCGGAGTCGGCGAGCGAGCTCGACAGGCCGTTGAGGGTGCCCGCGAAGAACGGGTCGGACAGCACGCGCTCGTCGGGCTCGGGGACGACGAGCGCGATGGAGTCGGTGCGCTTGGTGACGAGCGAGCGCGCGGCGCGGTTCGGGGTGTAGCCCAGGTCGGCGACGGCGGCCTCGACGGAGGCCAGGGCCTCGGGGGACACGCGCAGGCCACCGTTGATGGCGCGCGACGCGGTGGAGCGTGACACTCCGGCGCGCTCGGCGACCTGCTCGAGCGTCGGCGCCGGGGGACGGGCGGGCTCCGTGCGGGCGGGGATGTTGTCGACCACCGTTGGTCTTCCCTCCTGTGGCTGCCGGGGCAGCGATGACGTGCTGACGACAGGAGGGCGGGGTGGGGGCCACCCCGCCCTCCTGTCCGTCGGTGCCCTCCCCGGTGCGGGGTCGGGCGACCGATGGAGCTCGGGCGTGCCGTCAGCCCTTGACGGCACCCTGCATGATGCCCGCCACCAGCTGACGGCCGGCGATGAAGAACATCACGATCAGCGGGATCACGGACAGCGTGACACCCGCCATGATCAGCGACATGTCCTTGAAGTAGGACGCCTGGAGCAGCTGCACGGCCACGGGGAGCGTCGGGTTCGCCGGGCCGAGGAAGATGAACGGACCGAAGAAGGACGTCCACGAGCCGACGAACGCGAACAGGCCGAGCATGAACGCCGCCGGGCGAGCCGCGGGGAGCGCGACGTGCCAGAACGTCCGGATCATCGACGCGCCGTCCACGCGGGCGGCCTCGATGAGCTCGTAGGGCAGCGCCGACTCGAGGTACTGGGTCATCCAGAACACGCCGAACGCCGTGACCAGGCCGGGCACGATGATCGAGGTCAGCTGACCCACCCAGCCGAGCTTCGACATGAGGATGAACAGCGGGACCACGCCGAGCTGCGTCGGGACGGCCGTCGTCGCGATGACGAACACGAGGAGCGGCGCGCGACCGCGGAACCGCAGCTTCGAGAAGGAGAAGCCGGCCAGCGTCGAGAACAGCACGACCGACACCGACGTGATGACGGCGACGATGATCGAGTTGCCGAGCGCCGTCCAGAACTGGATGTCCGAGGACAGGACGCGGTTGACGTTGTCCCAGAAGTGCCCCTGCGGGATGAGCGAGGGGATCGGGTTCTGCGCGATGTCCTGCGCCGTCGACGACGCGAAGAGGAACGCGTAGTAGAGCGGCAGGGCCGACGCGAGGACCGCGACGGTCAGCAAGACGTAGGTGACCCCGCCCGGCCGACGGTCCGCGCCCTGGGCGACGCTGCGCCTGCGCGCGGCGGCCCGAGCGGCACCCTTGCCCGCGGTCTGCGAGATGACGGGGACGGAGGGGGCGCTCATCGCCGGACCTTCTTTCGGGACTTCGACGCGTTGTCGGAGGCGATCCGCTTCGTCAGGGAGAAGTTGACCAGGCCGACGATGACGATGATGAGGAACAGGATCCAGGCGACTGCGGCAGCGCGGCCGAAGCTCTTCTGGTTGCCCCAGCCGACCTCGTAGATGTACATCGTCGCGGTCATCCACTGGCGGCTCGGGCCACCCTGGCCGAGCTGGTCGAACAGGCGCGGCTCGTCGAAGATCTGGAGGCCACCGATGGTGGACGTGATGACGACGAAGATGATCGTCGGGCGCAGCATCGGCACGGTGATCGAGAAGAACTGGCGGACGCGCGAGGCGCCGTCGATGACCGCGGCCTCGTACAGGTCGCGCGGGATCGCCTGCATGGCCGCCAGGAGGATCAGCGTGTTGTAGCCGGTCCAGCGGAAGTTGACCATGGTCGCGATCGCGACGTGGCTCGGGAACACCTGCGAGTGCCACCCGATCGGGTTGAGCCCGATGTCCTTGAGGATCGTGTTGATGATGCCGGTCTGGTCCGCGAAGAGGCGGCCGAAGATGAGGGAGACGGCCACGGGGGCGACGACGTAGGGGAGCAGGACGCCCATGCGCCAGAACGTCTTGGCGCGCAGGTTCGCGTCGAGGAGCGCGGCCAGGACGATCGCGATCATCAGCTGCGGGATCGTCGAGATCAGGAAGATCGAGAAGGTGTTGCGGATGCCCTTCCAGAAGTTCGGCTCCTGGAGGACGTACGCGAAGTTCTCCAGGCCGACGAAGTCACCCTGGCCCGCGATGAGGTGCCAGTCGTGCATCGACACCCACGCCGTGTAGATCAGGGGGAAGAGGCCCGTGACCCCGAAGAGGATGAAGAACGGGGAGATGTAGAGGTACGGGGAGAGCTTGACGTCCCAGCGACCGAGGTTCTGGCTGAAGCCGACCCGACGGGGTGCCCTCGGAGGGGTGCTGCTGGCGGCGCGCCGGTCGAGTCTCGGCGGCGTGGTGGAGGTGGCCATCGATAGTCCTTCGGTGCTGTTGGGGCGAAGCCTACGCGGCGGAGGCCGGGCCGATGGAGGTCCATCGGCCCGGCCTCGTCAGCGTCAGCCCAGAGCCGAGACGGCCTGGATGGCCGCGTCCCACTGCTCGGCCGGGTTGCCGCCGTTGACGTCGACCTCGACCAGCGCGTTGTTGAACGCGTCGTTCACGGCGAAGAAGTTCGGGCCCTTGTAGACCGTCGTGATGCCCTTCGCGCGGTTCGCGAGGATCTCACCGGCGGGGGCGTTGTTGAAGAACTCGTTCGTCGAGGAGAGGAGCTCGTCCGACTCGAGAGCCTCGAGCTGGCTCGGGAAGGTGCCCTTGTCGGCGTAGGCCTTGAGCTGCTGCTCGGGAGCCGTCAGCCACGCGGCGAGCTCCTTCGCCTCCTCCGTGTGCGCACCCTGCTCGGGCACCGTCAGGAAGGAACCGCCCCAGTTGCCGGCACCGCCGGGGAAGACGTCGGCGATGTCCCAGCCGGTCACGCCGGCCGAGTTGTTCTCGATGACGCCGAGCATCCAGCCCGGGGCGAGCATCGTCGCGAACGCGTTGTCCGGGCTCTGGAACGCGGCGTTCCAGTCGTCGCTCCACTGCTGGAGGTGCGCCGACAGGTTGTCCGTGGCCGCAGCCTGGACGACCTGGTCGTAGATCTCCTTGATGCGCGGGTTGTCAGCCGCGGTCACCGTGTTGTCGGAGGGGTCCTCGTAGGGGGCCTCCTCCTGGTTGATCATGCCCTGCCAGATGGCGCCGGCCGAGTCGAACCACGGCTTGCCCGTCGCGTCGACGTACTGCTTGCCGACCTTGAAGTACTGGTCCCAGCCGCCGCCGTTCTCGGAGAGCAGCGCGGCGACCTCGGCGCGGTCCGTCGGCAGGCCGGCGGCGGCGAACAGGTCGGAGCGGTACGCGATGGCCTCGGGGCCGATGTCGGTGCCGTAGCCGATGAGCTTGCCGTCGGCCGTCGTGGCCTGCGCGGCCTTCCAGTCGAGCCAGCGGCCCTCGACGTCGGCGGAGTTCAGGTCCACGAACTTGTCCGGGTACTGCAGGAGCTCGGGGAGCCAGTCGACCTCGATGGCCTCGATGTCCGACAGGCCGGAGCCCGCGGCGAGACGCGTGTTGAGGTTCTCGCGGGCCTCGTTCGAGGTCGCGGCCTTCTTGTGCTCGATCGTGACGCCGGGGTGCGAGGCCTCGTACTCCGCGAAGAGCTCGTCGGTGTAGCCGAACTCGTTGAACGTCGCGACCGTGAGGGTGATGTTGCCGCCCTCAGTGCCCTCGTCGTCCGAGTTGTCACCCGAGTTCGAGGAGCAGGCGGTGGCGAGGAGGGCGATGCCCGTGACCCCGGCCGCAGCCGCCCACATCTTGCGTGTGGTCTTGCGCACTATGACTCCCTTGTCAGTCGGACGGCGTCCTCGCCGTACCCCTGGGGCATCCTCGGACCGTCTGCCGCAGGGGGCGCTGACGGGCGTCGGACGTGGGTCTGGTGGACCCCGCGCAGGACCGTCCTTCCGCAGAATGTAGGAGCGTTCCCACGCGCTGCATGAACTGTCGCCCGCTGCTGGTTGAGTGTCAAGGACGTGCGCGGCCGAAACATGTGTGGTAGCGATCCCACACCCGCGTTTGCGCAGGTCAGCGGCCTGCTGACCCCGCTCCGTGTTACCGAATCGTTACGGCTGCTCGGCCCGTCCGTGATCTGCGATCCACCGTTCGGCGACCTGCTGCTCGACCCCCAGAGCACCACGAATCGCCCGGGCCGCCGCCTCCTCCACCGCGGACCCGAACAACGGGATCTGCGCCTGCAGGTCGCCGTCGTACACGAGGCGGCTGGCGGCCGGTCCCACGGGCTGCAGCGAGCAGCGCCCGGTGAGCCGCACGGGCGCGCCCGCGATCTCGACCACGACCGTCCCTGCGCGCCCGCCGTCAGGCTGCGGCGCCTCCCACGCCTCGACCAGCCGGACGTCGATGCGGTTGCCGACGAACCCGCGCACCTGTGCGGGGATCTGGTCCGAGGGCAGCGCGCGCCGCGTCGCGACGGTGAAGGCCTCGTCGGCCGTGCCCGTGACGTCGACCTGGTGCTCGATCGCGCCGCTCGCGACCACCTTCTGCTCGACGTAGCGCGGGTCGGCCAGCATGTGTCCCGCGGACGTCGCGTCCGTGGCCAGGTCGAGCGTGACGCTCAGGTGCAGCACCGTGGTCCTCCCCGTCCGTGATGGGCCGCCTCGGCGGCCGGCGACGGGCGTGCGGCCGCGTCGCGTCGTGTGCTGGAAGGCTAGTCGCCCCGTCGCCCGGCGGCGCGGAGGGCGCACCCGTGGGCACCGACGCGTCTCGGGTCCTTCGGCGGCACCTACCCTGGAGTCGTGTCCACGCTGAGCACGCTCGTCGCCCGCCACGCCACGCTCGACGTCGCCGACCTCGAGTGGCTGCACCTGCTCGTCGGGGACTGGCAGGTCGTGTCCGACCTCGCGTTCGCCGACCTCGTGCTGTGGCTCCCCACCGCCGACGACGACTTCGTCGCGGTCGCGCAGTGCCGCCCGTCGACCGGCGCGACCGTGCACTACGACGACGTCGTCGGGTCGCTCGCCCCCGAGGGCCAGCGACCGCAGCTGCGCCGTGCGCTCGAGGAGCGGGCCCCGCAGCGCTCGCGCGAGCCCCGCTGGTTCGGCTCGTACGCGGTCCGCGAGGAGGCCGTGCCCGTCGTGCGGCGCGGGCGCGCGATCGCCGTGATCGCACGCCAGACGAACCTCGGCGGTGCCCGCACGCCCAGCCGGCTCGAGCTGAACTACGTCGAGGCCGCCGACGAGATCTTCGGCATGATCGCGCGCGGCGAGTTCCCCGCGACCGACGCACCCACGGGTCCGCGTCGAGGCGCCCCCCGCGTCGGCGACGGCCTCGTGCGCCTCAACTCCGAGGGCGAGGTCCTCTATGCGAGCCCCAACGCGCTCTCGTGCTTCCACCGGCTCGGCGCGCTCGGCGACCTCGTGGGCCGCTCGCTCGTCGAGGTGACCGCCGACCTCGTCGAGCAGAGCGCGACGGTCGACGAGTCGATGCCGCTCGTGCTCATGGGGCGGGCGCCGTGGCGTACCGACGTCGAGGCGCGCGGTGTCGCGCTCTCGCTGCGTGCCGTGCCGCTGACCGAGCACGGGCAGCGGCTCGGCGCCGTGCTCCTGTGCCGCGACGTCTCCGAGCTCCGGCGGCGCGAGCGCGAGCTCATCACCAAGGACGCGACGATCCGCGAGATCCACCACCGCGTGAAGAACAACCTGCAGACCGTCGCCGCCCTCCTGCGGCTGCAGTCCCGGCGCATGAGCTCGCCCGAGGCCAAGGAGGCGCTCGGCGAGGCGATGCGCCGCGTCGCGACGATCGCGCTCGTCCACGAGACGCTCTCGCAGACGCTCGACGAGAGCGTCCCGTTCGACGACCTCGTGGGTCGCAGCCTGCGTCTGGCGGCCGACGTGGCGACCGCGGGCGCGCACGTGCGGACCGTCGTCAAGGGCTCGTTCGGGTCGGTCCCCGCCGAGGACGCGACCGCGCTCGCCCTCGTGCTCACCGAGCTCGTCACCAACGCGGTCGAGCACGGCTTCGACGGGCGGGAGTCCGGGACGGTCGAGATCGTCGTCGACCGCGACGGTGACGACCTGCGCGTCGAGGTCGCCGACGACGGTGCCGGCCTGCCGCCCGACCGCGGCGCCGGCACGGGCCTGGGCACGCAGATCGTCTCGACCCTCGTCACGAACGAGATGGGCGGCACCATCGCGTGGGGAGCGCGTGACGGCGGTGGCACGTCCGTGGTCATCGAGGCGCGGCTGCGGCACGGCCGGGACGGCGCGGCAGTCGTCCCCTGAGCCGGGTCCCGCGGGTGCTCCGCGGGGATCGCGAGCCGCTCGCACCCTGCGGAGCGTGACCCACGCGCTGGACGGATGGCCGACGAGCGGCTCGTACCCGGCGCTCGTGACCGACGCGCGGGGCGGCGGATCGACGAGCAGTCCGGACCGCGACGTGGCGTGAGCGACGCGCGGTTGCGGACAGGCGACGAGCCGGCCGGACCGGGACGTGGCGCGAGCGACGTGCGGACAGGCGACGAGCCGGCCGGACCGGGACGTGGCGCGAGCGACGTGCGGACAGGCGACGAGCCGGC
>NZ_BHYL01000133.1 GCF_003851725.1 Cellulomonas algicola
GGTCTGGGCAGCACGGTCGCGGCCCTGCGGCGCTGGCTCACCGCCGCCGCGCTCGTCCGGCCGTCCGCCGAGGGCGGTGCCGTCCTCCTCGTCGGCGACGCGCCCGAGCGGCCCACGCAGGCGCTCGTCCGCTGGGACCCCGCGGGGCTGGCCGAGCGGGAGGCGCAGGAGCGGGTCGAGCTCGGGCTGCCGCCCGCGGTCCGCGTCGCCGCCGTCACCGGCCCGCGCGACGCCGTCGAGGCCGTCGTCGGACGCATCGACCTCGACGACGTCGACGTGCTCGGACCCGTCCCCGCGCCGGCCGCACCCGGTCGCGGCCCGACGACCGCCCTCGAGCCCGACGTGCGTGCGCTCGTGCGCGTCCCGCGCGCCCGGGGTGCGGCCCTCGCGCGGTCCATGGCGGCGTCGCTCGCGACCCGCAGCGCACGACGCGAGGGCGGCACGCTGCGCGTCCAGCTCGACCCGGCGGACCTGCTGTGAACGTCGTCGTGCTCGACCTCGGCAACGTCCTCGTGCGGTGGGACCCGTACGGGGCGTACGCCGGGCGCATGGCGCGGGCCGACGTCGACCGGTTCTTCGCCGACGTGGACTTCGCGGCGCTCAACCACCGGCAGGACGCGGGCCGGCCCTGGGCCGAGGCGCGCGAGGCCGTGCGCGCGACGCACCCGCAGCACGTCGACGCGCTCGACCTCTACGTGCGGCACTTCGCCGACACCCTCGCCGGACCCGTCCCCGGCAGTGCCGACATCGTCCGTGACCTGGCCGCCGCGGGCGTGCGCCTCCTCGGCCTGACCAACTGGTCCGCGGAGACGTTCCACCACGCCGCACCCGCGGCACCGGCGATCGGCCTGCTCGAGGACGTGCTCGTGTCGGGCGAGGTGGGGCTCGCCAAGCCCGACCCGGCCATCTTCCGGCTGCTCGCGCAGCGGTTCGGCGTCGACCCCGCCGACGCGGTGTTCGTCGACGACTCGCCGGCCAACGTGACCGCGGCGCGCGAGGTCGGCTTCGACGGGATCGTCTTCACCGACGCGACCGCGCTGCGCGGCGACCTCGTCGCGCGCGGCCTGCTCGGCGCGGGGGCCGACGCCGACGCCACCTAGGATCGGTCGCATGCGACTGCTCTTCGCCGGAACCCCCGCGGCCGCGGTGCCGTCGCTCGAGGCGCTCCTCGCGTCCCGCCACGAGGTGGCCGCCGTCCTCACCCGGCCCGACGCCCGCTCGGGCCGCGGCCGCACGCTGCACCCCAGCCCCGTCAAGGAGCGCGCGCTCGACGCGGGTGTCGAGGTCCTCACCCCGCAGCGGCCCCGCGACGAGGACTTCGTCGCGCGGCTCACGGAGCTTGCCGTCGACGCCGCGCCCGTCGTCGCGTACGGCGCGATCCTGCCCGCGAGCGTCCTCGACGTGCCGACCCACGGCTGGGTCAACCTGCACTTCTCCGTCCTGCCCGCGTGGCGCGGCGCCGCACCCGTCCAGCACGCCCTCATCGCAGGCGACGAGGTCACCGGCGCGACCACCTTCCGGATCGAGCAGGGCCTCGACACCGGCCCCGTGTTCGGCACGCTCACCGAGACCGTGCGTCCCCGCGACACCGCCGGCGACCTCCTCGACCGCCTCGCCCACGCCGGCGCGGGCCTGCTCGTGCGCACGCTCGACGCGATCGAGGACGGCATCCTCAGCCCCGTCCCGCAGCCCGCCGACGGCGTGAGCCACGCCCCCAAGATCGAGGTCGACGACGCCCGCGTCCGCTGGACGCACCCCGTGCACGCCGTCGACCGCCGCATCCGCGGCTGCACGCCCGCACCCGGTGCCTGGACGACGCTCCCCGACGGCGCGCGGCTCGGGATCGGACCCGTCACACCGCTGCCCGACGTGCACGACCTGCGCCCCGGCGAGCTGCGCGCCACCAAGCGCGAGGTGCTCGTCGGCACGGGCGGCGGTGCGGTGCGCCTCGGCCTCGTCACGCCGCCCGGCAAGCGGCCCATGGAAGCCGCCGACTGGGCGCGCGGCGCCCGGCCGGCGGACGGCACCCTTCTCGGCGCGGAGAGTGCCGCGTGAGCCCGGCCGACCGCCCCGACGGCGACGGCGGACGCACGCGTCGCGGGCCGCGGGACGACGGCGATCGTCGCGACGCCCAGGGACGCCAGCGCGGCGCCGCCCGCCGCGAGGGCCGCTCGACCCGCACCACCGCGGCACCCTCCCAGCGTCGGCGCAGCACCGACCCCGCCCGGCGCGTCGCGTACGACGTGCTGCGGACCGTCGCCGAGAGCGACGCGTACGCCAACCTCGTCCTCCCGCCGCTCCTGCGCGAGCGCGGGCTGACCGGCCGCGACGCCGCGTTCGCGACCGAGCTCGCGTACGGCACGCTGCGGCTGCGCGGCCGCTACGACGCGATCCTCGAGATCGCCGCGTCCCGCACCACCGACCAGATCCACGCGCCCGCGCTCGACGTCCTGCGGCTCGGCGCGCACCAGCTGCTCGGCATGCGCGTCCCCCCGCACGCCGCCGTCTCCGAGACCGTCGGGCTCGCCCGCGACGCGCTCGGCGCCGGACCCGCGCAGTTCGTCAACGCCGTCCTGCGGGCCGTGTCCCGCGAGCCGTGGGACACCTGGGAGCAGCGCATCGCCGACGCCGCCGGCGAGGACCCCGTCGCGCGCCTCGCGGTCGTCGGCAGCCACCCCCTGTGGGTCGCCCGCGCGCTGCGCGAGGCGCTCGCCGGTGACGCGCGCCCGGTCGACGAGCTCGGCGCGCTCCTCGACGCCGACAACACCGCACCGCTCGTCACCCTCGTCGCCCGCCCCGGCCTCTCCGACGCCGACGAGCTCGGCGCGACCGCGGACAGCCCGGGACCGCTGTCCCCGACCGCCGTCGTGCTCGCGGGCGGCGACCCGGCGTCCGTCCCCGCGGTGCGTGACGGGCGTGCCGGCGTGCAGGACGACGGCAGCCAGCTCGTCGCACTCGCGCTCGCGGCCGCGCCGCTCGAGGGCCGTGACGAGCGGTGGCTCGACCTGTGCGCGGGTCCCGGCGGCAAGGCGGCGCTGCTCGCCGCGGAGGCGGCCGGCCGGGGCGCGCGGCTCGTCGCGAACGAGGTGCAGCCGCACCGGGCCAGGCTCGTCCGGCAGTCCTTGCGGGCGGTCCCGCCGGGTGCTGTCGAGGTCGTCCGGACCGGCGACGGTCGCGTGCTGGGCGACGACGAGCCCGGCGCGTTCGACCGCGTGATGGTGGACGCGCCGTGCACGGGCCTCGGCGCGCTGCGGCGTCGGCCCGAGTCGCGGTGGCGACGAACCCCCGCGGACCTCACGGCACTGACCGGCCTGCAGCGCGACCTGCTCGGCTCGGCGCTGCGCGCGGTCCGCGTCGGCGGTGTCGTCGCGTACGTCACGTGCTCGCCGCACCTCGCCGAGACGCGGCTGGTCGTGAAGGACGCGCTGCGGGCCGCGGCGAAGGCCGGCATCGACGTCGAGCGGCTCGACACCGCCGCCGTCGTGCAGGGCGTCGCGCGGCGCGAGGTCGAGCTCACCGACCGCTCGCACGTGCAGCTGTGGCCGCACGTGCACGGGACCGACGCGATGCACCTCACGCTGCTGCGCCGCACGTCCTGACGCGCCCGCGTCGACGACGGCAGGCCTGCCGGACCGGCGCGGCGGGCGACGCCACGGCTGGCTACGCTGACGGCGTGCCCGCCCTCATCAACCCGAGCATCCTGTCCGCCGACTTCGCGAACCTCGAGCGCGACCTCGCGGCGATCGCGACGGCGGACTTCGCGCACGTCGACGTCATGGACAACCACTTCGTGCCGAACCTCACGCTGGGGCTGCCGGTCGTGCGCCGCATCGCGGAGGTGTCGCCGGTCCCGCTCGACGTCCACCTCATGATCGAGGACGCCGACCGTTGGGCCCCCGAGTACGCGGCGGCCGGCGCGGCGTCCGTGACGTTCCACGCCGAGGCCGCGCAGGCGCCCGTGCGGCTCGCGCGCGAGCTGCGCGCCGGCGGGGTCCGTGCGGCGGTCGCGCTGCGTCCCGCGTCGCCGGTCGAGCCGTTCCTCGACCTGCTCGCCGAGGTCGACATGGTGCTGGTCATGACGGTCGAGCCGGGCTTCGGCGGCCAGTCGTTCATCGAGGGGACGCTGCCCAAGATCCGGCGGACGCGTGCCGCGATCGACGCCGCCGGCCTCGACACCTGGGTGCAGGTCGACGGGGGAGTGTCGCGCGACACGATCGCGCGCATCGCCGAGGCGGGTGCGAACGTGTTCGTGGCCGGCTCCGCCGTGTACGGCGCGGACGACGTCGCCGGCGAGATCGCCGCGCTCCGCGCGCTCGCCGACGCGGCCTGACGCACGCCCTGACGCACGTCCCGGCACGTCCCGACCGGCGGACGGCGGTCGCCTCCGGCCACGGCGTCCGGTTCGTGGACCTGCCGTCCCGGAGGATGAGACGGCCGCCCACGCGCGCTGGTCGGGAATTCCCCGTGTGGCAAGATCGTTGGCGCAGTGCAGAACACGAACACGTGCTCCGGGGTCGGTGTAATTCCGAGCCGGCGGTGACAGTCCGCGACCCGCACGGTCCTCAGGACCGGGCGGTTGACCTGGTGGAACTCCAGGACCGACGGTGAAAGTCCGGATGGGAGGAAGTACGTGGCGGGGCGACGCTCGGCGTCGTCCCGTGGCAGGACTCACCCTCCTGCGCGACCCCGGGGCTCGACGGCGCCCGGAGGTGGACCATGACGAGCACGGCGACCGGTGCCCCCACCACGCCCGCCGGCCCCGGAACGGCACCCACGCAGGCCGCCGCACCCGTCGAGATCGCCGCACTGCGCGACGCGCTCCTGCTGGCCCGGCGCGGACCCCGCCACGGCCCCAACCCGCGCGTCGGGTGCGTCCTCCTCGGCCCCGACGGCACCGTCCTGGGGGAGGGCTGGCACGCCGGCGCCGGCACCCCGCACGCCGAGGTCGCCGCCCTCGCCGACGCCGCACGCCGCGGAGCCGGCACGACCGGCGCCACCGCCGTCGTGACCCTCGAACCGTGCAACCACACCGGCCGCACCGGACCGTGCACCGAGGCGCTGCTCGCCGCCGGCGTCCGGCGCGTCGTCGTCGCCGTCCCCGACCCCAACCCCGTCGCCGCGGGCGGCGCCGACCGGCTGCGGAAGGCGGGCGTCGACGTCCTCACCGGCGTCCTCGAGGACGAGGGCCGCACGCTGCTCGGCACGTGGCTGGCCTCCGTCGAGCGCGGCCGTCCCTTCGTCACCCTCAAGATCGCCACGACCCTCGACGGGCGCGTCGCCGCCGCCGACGGCACGAGCCGCTGGATCACGTCCGACGTCGCGCGCCACCACGCGCACGACCTGCGCGCCGAGGTCGACGCGATCGCCGTCGGCACCGGCACCGTCCTCACCGACGACCCCGCCCTCACCGCGCGCAACGCCGCCGGCGAGCTCCACACCGACCAGCCCCTGCGCGTCGTCGTCGGCCACCGCGACGTCCCCGCCGACGCCCGCCTCCACGGCCCCGGCGGCGAGCTCGTCCACGCCCGCACCCACGACCCCGCCGAGGTCCTCCGCATCCTCGGCGACCGCGAGGTCCGCCACCTCCTCGTCGAGGGCGGCCCGACCCTCGCCGCCGCGTTCCTGCGCGCCGGGCTCGTCGACGAGGTCCACGCCTACGTCGCCCCCGTCCTGCTCGGTGCCGGGCCCGCAGCCGTCGCCGACCTCGGCGTCACCACGATCGGCGACGCCGTCCGCCTCACGACTCGCAGCGTGCTGCCGCTCGGCCCCGACGTCCTCGTCGTCGCCACCCCCGAGCTCGCGCACGCCACCCCGACCCCGCAGCCCACCCAGGAGGACTGAATGTTCACCGGCATCGTCGAGGAGATCGGCACCGTCGAGGCCGTCGAGCCCGGCACCGACGCGAACGGGGTCGTCACCGACGCCCGCCTGCGCGTCCGCGGCCCGCTCGTCACGTCCGACGCCCGACCCGGCGACTCGATCGCCGTCAGCGGCGTCTGCCTGACCGTCACCGACCTCCCCGGCGACGGCACGTTCACCGCCGACGTCATGCCCGAGACGCTGCGCCGCACCGCGCTCGGCGAACTCGGCACCGGCGGGCGCGTCAACCTCGAGCGCGCCCTCGCGGTCGGCGGCCGCTACGGCGGGCACGTCGTGCAGGGCCACGTCGACGGGGTCGGCACCGTGCTGTCGCGCACGCCCGGCCCGCGCTGGGACGAGGTCGAGATCGGCCTCGATCCGGCGCTCGCGCGGTACGTCGCGGAGAAGGGGTCCATCACGGTGTCCGGGGTATCGCTCACCGTCACGCGCGTCGGCGACGACTCCTTCGGCGTCTCGCTCATCCCGACGACGCTCGCGGTCACGACGCTCGGCTCGCTCGCGCCCGGTGCGCGCGTCAACCTCGAGGTCGACGTGCTCGCCAAGTACACCGAGCGCCTGCTCGCCACCGCCGGCAGCGCGGGGACCGCCCGGTGAGCGACGTGCGGCTCGGCACGGTCGAGGACGCGCTCGACGCGCTGCGCGCCGGCCGGCCGGTGCTCGTCGCCGACTCGCCCGACCGCGAGAACGAGGCCGACGTCATCCTCGCCGCGCAGTCCGCGACCCCCGAGTGGGTCGCCTGGACCATCCGCCACTCGTCGGGGTACCTGTGCGCGCCCATGCCCGCGGCGCGCGCCGACGCGCTCGACCTGCCGCTCATGGTCCCGCACAGCCAGGACCCGCGACGCACCGCCTACACGGTCACCGTCGACGCCGCGACCGGCGTGACGACCGGCATCTCCGCGTCCGACCGCGCGCGCACGCTGCGCGTCCTCGCCGACCCGGCCTCGGGTCACGAGGACCTCATCCGTCCGGGGCACGTCCTGCCGCTGCGCGCGGTCCCCGGCGGCGTCCTGCACCGCGCGGGCCACACCGAGGCCGCCGTCGACCTGTGCCGCCTCGCCGGCCTGGAGCCCGTCGGCGCGATCGCCGAGCTCGTGAACGACGACGGCTCGATGACCCGTCTGCCCGACGCGTCGGCGCTCGCGCAGGCCGAGGGTCTCGTGCTGCTCACCATCGAGGACATCGTCGCGTGGCGCACCGCGCACGACGACGTCGAGCCCGTCGACCCCGCGGCCGCTCCGCTGCGCGACCGCGTGCACGCCACGCACACCGCGTACCTGCCCACGCGGCACGGCGACTTCCGCATCCACGGCTACCGCGACCTGCGGACGGGCGACGAGCACGTCGCGCTCGTGCCGACGCGCGGGCTCGCCGCCACGCCGGTCGTGCGCGTGCACTCCGAGTGCCTCACGGGCGACGCGTTCGGGTCCGCGCGGTGCGACTGCGGGCCGCAGCTCGACGCCGCGCTCGAGCTCGCCGCCGAGCAGGGCGGTGCCGTCGTCTACCTGCGGGGGCACGAGGGCCGGGGGATCGGCCTGCTCGCGAAGGTCGCCGCGTACGCGCTGCAGGACGAGGGGCGCGACACCGTCGAGGCGAACCTCGACCTCGGGTGGCCTGCCGACCGGCGCGAGTACGGGGCGGCTGCGGCGATCCTCGCCGACCTCGGCGTGCGCCGCGTGAGCCTGCTGACGAACAACCCCGCCAAGGTCGCCGGTCTGCGGGCGCACGGCATCGACGTCGCGGAGGTCCGCGGGCTCGAGGTCGGCCGCACCCCGCAGAACGAGGCGTACCTGCGCACCAAGGCCACGTCGATGGGGCACCTGCTGCACCTGCCGACCGGCGCGCAGCGCGACCCGATCCCCGTCCGCCCCGTGCTCGCGGCCCCCGCGACGCCTGGCGCCGACACCACCGACCACGCGTTCGAGAACCTGGAGGACCTGGCATGAGCGGTGCCGGAGCACCCACCCTGACCGTCGACGGCACCGGCCTGCGCGTCACCGTCGTCGCCGCGAGCTGGCACACGACCGTGATGGACGGCCTGCTCGACGGCGCCCGCCGCGCACTCGCCGCCGCACACGTCACGGACGTCCGTGTCGTCCGCGTGCCCGGCACCTTCGAGCTGCCCGTCGCGGCCGCCGTCGCCGCGCGCACGTCGGACGCGGTCGTCGCGCTCGGCGTCGTCATCCGCGGCGGCACCCCGCACTTCGAGTACGTCTGCCAGGGCGCGACGCTCGGGCTCACCGACGTCGCCGTCCGCACGGGCGTGCCCGTCGGCTTCGGCGTCCTCACCTGCGACGAGGAGCAGCAGGCGCTCGACCGCGCGGGCCTCGAGGGCTCGCACGAGGACAAGGGCGCCGAGGCCGCCGAGGCCGCCGTCGCCACGGTCGTCGCGCTGCGGGGTCTGTGACGTGGGACCGCTCGGCTGGCTGTTCGACGCGACCCTCACGATCGCCGGGCACGACGTCCTCTGGCGCGAGATCGTCGGCAACCTGTTCGGCCTCGCGTCCGCCGTCGGCGGCCTGCGCCGTCGCGTCTGGGCGTGGCCGGTCGGCATCGTCGGCAACGTCCTGCTCTTCACCGTCTTCCTCGGCGGCGTGTTCCACACCCCGCAGCAGACCGACCTGTACGGCCAGGCGGGGCGGCAGGTCTTCTTCGTGGCCGTGTCCGTGTACGGGTGGGTGCGCTGGCGGCAGACGCAGCGCGCGGCACTCGACCACGGCGCACCCGCCGACACCCCGGCCGTCGTGCCGCGGTGGGCCGGGCCGCGCGGGTGGGTCCTCATCGGAAGCGTCGCCGTCGTCGGCACCGTCGGGTTCGCGGCGCTGTTCTCGGCGCTCGGCTCGTGGGGCCCGTGGGCCGACGCGTGGATCTTCGTCGGCTCGCTGCTCGCCACGTACGGCATGGCGCGGGGCTGGATCGAGTTCTGGCTCATCTGGATCGCCGTCGACGTCGTCGGAGTCCCGCTGCTCGTCTCGGCGGGGTACTACCCGTCGGCGGTCCTCTACGTCGTCTACGCGGGTGTCGTGATCTACGGCTTCACCGTGTGGCTGCGCGCTCGGGGCGAGGAGCCCGCCGTGCCGGCGGGGGAGCGGAGCGAGGTCGCCGCCTGAGCCACAACCGCCGGACGGCGGGGAGGAGGCCCTGCTCCGGGGCGTGCCGATCGCGCATCCCGCGGGCAACGCGGCCTCCGGCAAGGTGGGCCGGCGGGGCGTTGGGCGGCAAAGCGAGGCGCGACGATCCCCGTGTGTCCGGAATGCGCGATAACAGGCCATTGCGCTTCTCGCACCCGAGATGCCCGCTGCGACCGACGCGCTCCACGCTCACCGCGGTCTGCGGCAGGCCCAGGAGGGAGGGGGCGACGCCTGACTGGCGGACGCGCGACAGGCCACCCCGGACGCCCGTCTAGGCTTGTCCGACGTGAAGACCTTCGACGTCCTGTTCGCCGAGCTCGCCGAGAAGGCGGCCACGCGCCCCGCCGGCTCCCGCACCGTGACCGAGCTCGACGGCGGCGTCCATGCGATCGGCAAGAAGATCGTCGAGGAGGCCGCCGAGGTGTGGATGGCCGCCGAGCACGAGAGCGACGAGCGGACCGCCGAGGAGATCTCCCAGCTGCTGTATCACCTGCAGGTGCTCATGCTGGCCCGCGGGCTCACGCTCGACGACGTGTACACGCACCTCTGAGCCTCCCGCCCCGCCCGCACCGACACCCCGATAGGACCCCCGTGCTGAGGATCGCCGTCCCGAACAAGGGCTCGCTCTCCGAGCCTGCCGCCGAGATGCTCCGCGAGGCCGGCTACCGCCAGCGCCGCGACAGCCGCGAGCTCGTCCTGCCCGACCCGGACAACGACGTCGAGTTCTTCTTCCTGCGCCCGCGCGACATCGCGGTGTACGTCGGAGCGGGGACGGTCGACGTCGGCGTCACCGGCCGCGACCTGCTGCTCGACTCCGAGTCGGCCGCGGTCGAGCACCTCCCGCTCGGCTTCGGGCGCTCGACGTTCCGCTGGGCCGCGCCCGTGGGCGAGATGAGCGACGTGTCGCACGTCGAGGGGCGCCGCGTGGCCACCTCCTACCCGGGTCTGGTCGCCGCGTACCTCGCCGAGCGCGGGGTGAGCGCTGCGGGGATCGTGCGCCTCGACGGCGCGGTCGAGACCGCGACGCGCCTCGGGGTCGCGGACGTCATCGCCGACGTCGTCGAGACGGGCACGACGCTCAAGGCCGCCGGCCTCGAGATCTTCGGGGACCCGATCCTGCGCTCGGAGGCCGTCCTGGTCCGCCGCGCCGGCGTGGACGAGCCGACGGGCCTCGACGTGCTCACCCGGCGCCTGCAGGGCGTGCTCACCGCCCGGGAGTACGTGCTCATCGACTACGACGTCCCGCTCTCGCTCGTCGAGCAGGCCGTCGCGATCACGCCCGGCCTCGAGTCGCCGACCGTCTCCCCGCTGCACAACCGTGAGTGGGCCGCCGTCCGCGCGATGGTGCAGCGGTCGCAGACCAACCGCGTCATGGACGCCCTCTACGACCTCGGAGCGCGCGCGATCCTCGTGACCTCGATCCACGCGTGCCGCCTGTGACGGTCGCCATGACCGCCCCGACGGTGTTCCGGCCGCGGCTCGCGCGGCTCGTGACGCTCGCGCTGGCCGTGGCGGTGCTCGTGCTCACCGCCGTCATCATCGGGGTCCTGCCGAACGCCGGACCGCTGGACCGTGCGGGCTTCGCGCTCGTCGGCATGCTCATCGCGTGGTTCTGCTGGCGGCAGGCCACGGTGAGCGCTCGCGCGGACGAGGGAGGCCTCACCGTCCGCAACCTCATGCTCACGCGGCGGCTCGAGTGGTCCGAGGTCGTGTCGGTGCGGTTCGGGCACGGTCGTCCCTGGGTCCAGCTCGACCTGGCCGACGGTGACACGCTCGCCGTCATGGGCATCCAGCGCGCCGACGGCGAGCTCGCCGACGCGGACGCCCGCCGGCTCGCGACGCTCGTCGCGGAGCACACCCGCACGACCAGGGACGACTGAGGCTCCGACGCCCCGGCGGACCCGTGACGGACCGTGGCGTCAGCCCGCGGCGTCGAGCAGGTCGACGGCGTGGACGCCGGCGACGGCCGCCGCGAGGAACGCCGCGGGGTCGTCGTCGAGCCCGCGGCCCATGGTGGACAGCCGCACCGGTGAGCCCGCGAGCGCGCTGAGCAGGTCCGCGCCGGCGTCGACGTCGACCAGCCGGTGCCGCCCGTGCGGTGCGGCGAGCGCGGCGACCTGGTGGCGCACGCGTCGTCCGAGAGCGTCCAGACCGCCGTCGGGGTCGGGGTCGAAGACGGGGACGGGGACGTCAGCGGCCGCGAGCGCGACGCGTCCGTAGGCGGTGAGCGAGTGGTGCGAGACGCCGAGGTGTCGTTCGCGGGGGTCGGCGCCGCTGACGCGCAGGGAGGCGACGGGGCGGCCGCGGAGGGCGGCGGCGGCGTTGACCGCCTCGCCGGCGGCGACGCCGGAGAAGCCCCAGCGGGTGCCGGTGCCGAGGTTGCCGGGGCCCTGGGCGAGGACGACGAGGTCGGCGCCGACGACGTGCCGCGCGGCGAGGAGGCCGGTGTGCACGGTGACGGCCTCGTGGTCGCCGCCGAACGCCTGCCCGGTGGTGACGCACGCGTCGATCCAGCCGGCGTCGCGCAGGCCGGCGACGGCGCGGGAGAACCAGGCGGGGAGGGCGCCGCCGTCGGTCATGACGTAGGCGACGGTCGGTGCGGGGCGTCCGGCGCGGGCGGCGGCGTAGCGGGCGCCGGCGACGACGGCGGGAAGCGCGGAGTGGAGGTCGGCGACGACGACGGGCAGGCCGTCGAGGTCGTCGGCGTCGCGCAGGGTCTCGTGGTGGGGCGACTCCTGGTCGTCGACGCCGAGGACCATGGCCTGGAGCGGGGTGTAGCGGGCCTTGACGAGATGGCCGGGCCCGGGTGGCGGGTCGGCGGGCAGGTTGCCGCCGGGGGCCGCGACGAGCGCGTAGCCGCCGGTGCCGAGCCCGCGGGCCAGTGCGGAGACGTTGAGCAGGACCCGGTCGCCGACGGCGGGGGAGCCGACGAGGGCGGGGTAGGCGAGCGCCCTGACGGTGTCGGGCAGGGCGCCGGTGCCCGGGTGGTCGAGGGCCACCGTGAGCTCCTGTGCGCCCGGCCAGGCCGTCCCGCTCGCGACGACGACACCCGAACGCCACGTGATCACGGCCCCACCGTACCGGGGCGGCTACCGTGGTCCCCGATGCCCCCCGCGATCCCGCCCGCAGAGCGCCTGCTCAACCTCGTCATCGCCCTCGTGAACACGTCCGGCCGCATGACCAAGGAGCAGGTGCGCGCCAGCGTCGCCGGGTACCAGGACGCGCCGTCGGACGACGCGTTCGAGCGGATGTTCGAGCGTGACAAGGACACGTTGCGCGAGCTCGGGATCCCGGTGCTCACGGTGACGGACGCGGGTCACGGTGACGACATCGGGTACCGGATCGACGCCGAGCAGTACGCCCTGGCCCCGCTGGACCTGACGGCGGGGGAGCTGGGTGTCCTCGCGATGGCGGCGCAGCTGTGGCAGGACCAGTCCCTGCGTGCCGACACGTCGCGGGCGCTGACGAAGCTGCGTGCGGTCGGTGCGGCGCCGCAGTCGACGGATCTGGTGGCGGGGCTCGCGCCGCGCGTGCGGTCGGGCGGCGGGGCGATCGGTCCGCTCCTCGACGCGGTGCAGGCGCGGCAGGTCGTGCGGTTCGTGTACCGCGCGGCGAACACGGGCGAGGTGCGGGAGCGGACGGTCGAGCCGTGGAAGCTGCTCGCGCGCCGGGGTGGCTGGCTGCTGGTGGGCCGTGACCGCGAGCGCGACGCGGCCCGCTCGTACCGGCTGAGCCGGGTCGAGGGGACGGTGCGTCTGGTGGGTGCACCGGGTGCGTTCGAGCCGCCGCCTGCGGAGGAGCTGGCGGCGGCGCTGCACCCGTGGGAGGAGCGTCCGGAGCGGGTGGCGACGCTCGCGGTGCTGCCGGAGCGTGCGGGGGCGGCGCGGGCGCGTGCGGTGCCGGCGCCGGTGGACGCGCCGGACGTGTGGTCGGATCCGCGTGCGGCGGCGGCGCTGGCACAGCGCGACGTGGTGCACGTGCCGTTCCGGCTGGACTGGGAGCTGGCGGAGGAGCTCGTGGGGTACGGCGACGCGGTGGTGGTGCTGGACCCGCCGAGCGTGCGGCACGCGGTGCTGCACCTGCTGCGGACGGCGGCGACGCTGGACCGGACGAGCGTGGGGGGAGGGTCGGATGGCTGAGCGCGCGAGCGACCGCCTGCTGCGCATGCTCGGGATGATCACGTACCTGGACCGGCACGCCGGCGTCCCGGTGGAGGAGATCGCGGAGCAGTTCGGGGTGACGGCGGACCAGGTGCTGTCGGACATCGACACGTTGTGGGTCACGGGGACGCCGGGGTACTTCCCGCACGACCTGATCGACTTCGACGCGGCGTCGTACGAGCAGGGTGTCGTGCGGCTGACGGAGTCGCGCGGGATGACGCGTCCGCTGCGGCTGGGTGCGCGTGAGGCGGTGGCGCTGCTCGCGGCGCTGCGGGCGCTGGACTCGTCGCTGCGGCCGGCGCTCGACCGGGAGCAGGCCGCGGTGCTGTCGTCGGCGCTGGACAAGCTGACGACGGCGGCGGGTGACGCGGCTGCGGCGCTCGACGTGCGGCTGGGGCTCGACGCGGCGCCGGACGTCGCGACGGCGGTGGCGACGGCGCTGCGCAACGGGCGCCGGCTGCACCTGCGCTACGTGGACGCGTCGGACGTGACGACGGAGCGCGACGTGGACCCGCTGCGGCTGGTCACGGACGACGAGCGCTCGTACCTGCTGGCGTGGTGCCGGCTCGTCGACGGGGAGCGTCTGTTCCGGGTGGACCGCATCCTGGCGGCCGAGGTGCTCGACGATCCGGTGGCGGACCACACGGTCGCGCCGGACGCGGGGGAGTTCCAGCCCGGGCCGGACGGCGAGCTCGTGACGTTGCACCTGCGCAGCTCGGCGCGCTGGGTCGCGGAGAGCACACCCGTGGAGGCGGTGCGGAACCTGGAGGACGGGTCGTTCGAGGTCGACCTGCGCGTCCTGCGCCCGGCCTGGCTGCGGCACCTGGTGCTGCAGGTCGCGGACGAGGTGCTCGACGTGCGGCCCGCGCGGGTGGCGACGGAGGTCGCCGCTGCGGCGCGTGCCGCGCTGGCCGCGTACGGGCAGCTCGCGGACGAGGAGGGCTGACGTCGTGCTGTGGTTCAGCGTGTGGACGGTGCTGGTCGTGGGCACGCTTGTCGGTGCGTTCTTCCTGGGTCGGCGCCTGTGGCGGTCGGGTCTCGCGCTCGGCCGGGAGCTCGCGAAGGCCGGGGAGACGTGGGGGCAGCTCGCCGACCGGCTGGCGGAGCTGCAGGCGCTGGCGGAGCAGAACCGGGTCGACACGGGGCCGACGGTGCTGTCGCCGCGCGGTCCGCTGGTCGAGCGCCGGGCGGCCCTCCGCGAGGAGCGCACCGCACGTCGCGCGGCGCGCGAGCAGCGGCACTGGCGCACGCGCGAGTCGTGGCGTGCGTACTGGAGCTGAGGGAGCATCCGGACAGGTCCGGCGGGGTTAGGATGCGCGGGACTCGCACCGCGACGGAGGTAGCCCCGTGATCCGAAACCTGAGCGCCTGGCACATCATCGTGCTGGTGCTGGTCGTCCTGCTGCTGTTCGGGGCGAACCGCCTCCCGGGGCTCGCCAAGAGCGTCGGCCAGTCGATGAAGATCTTCAAGACCGAGGTCAAGGACCTGCGGGACGACGACACGCGTCCTGACGAGCCGACCGAGGGCACCACGCCTCCGAAGGTCTGACCGCGTGAGCAGCTCCCGCCGCGGGCGCGACCCCGGCGGCAGGATGCCGCTGCGGGCCCACCTCCTCGAGCTGAGGAAGCGCCTCGTCCTCGCGTCCATCGGCGTCGTCCTCGGCGCCGTGCTCGCCTGGATCTTCTACGACCCCGTCTTCGAGGCCATCCAGCAGCCGCTGGAGGCCGCCGGATCGACGCGTGACGGGCTCGTCTCCCTGAACTTCGCGGGCGTCGCCGCGCCCTTCGACATGCGGGTCAAGATCACGATCTTCCTCGGCGTCATCCTGTCGAGCCCGTGGTGGCTGTACCAGCTCTGGGCGTTCATCACGCCCGGGCTGACCCGCCGCGAGCGCGGGTACGCCTTCGGGTTCCTCGGTGCGGCCGTTCCGCTGTTCCTGGGCGGTGCCCTGCTGGCCTGGTACGTGCTGCCGCACGCCGTGCAGCTCCTCATCGAGTTCACGCCGTCCGGTGCGACGAACCTCGTCGACGCGCAGACGTACCTCGGGTTCGTCATGCGGGTGATGCTCGTCTTCGGTCTGGCGTTCCTGCTGCCCGTGGTGATGGTCGCGCTGAACTTCGCGGGTCTCGGCACGGCGGCGACGTGGCGCAAGGGCTGGCGGTGGGCCGTGATGATCGCGTTCACGTTCAGCGCGATCATGACGCCCACGCCGGATGCGATCACGATGATCGCGGTCGCGATCCCCATCTGCCTGCTCTACGCGGGTGCCCTGGTGATCTGCACGGTGCACGACCGTCGGGTCGACCGTCGGCGGGTCGCTGCGGGACTGCCGCGTCTCGACGGCACGTTCCCCGACGACGCCGAGCCTGCCGCCACGTGAGGCACGTCGGCGTCGTCGTGAACCCGACGGCGGGCAAGGGACGCGGCGCGCAGGCCGGCCGACGCGTGCACGAGCTGCTCGTGGCGCGCGGCATGAAGGTCGAGGACCTGTCCGCGCCGACGCTCGCGCAGGCCACCGACCGGGCGCGTGCGGCCGCGGTCCACGGCCTCGACGCGCTCGTCGTGGTCGGCGGCGACGGCATGGTGCACCTCGGGGCGAACGTCGTCGCGGGCACCGCGCTGCCGCTCGGGATCGTCCCGGCCGGCACGGGCAACGACATCGCCCGGGCGCTCGGGCTGCCGCGCGGCGACGTCGAGGCGGCCGTCGACGTCGTCGAGCGCGCGCTCGACGCGGGACCTCGCCGGATCGACGCGGTGCGCGTCGGCACGCCCGAGCACTCCGCGCACGAGTGGTTCCTCGGCGTGCTGTCGTGCGGCATCGACGCGGCCGTCAACGCGCGCGCGAACACCATGACGTGGCCGGCCGGCTCGGCCCGCTACGTGCGCGCCCTGGCTGCCGAGCTCGCGTCGTTCCGGCCCTACGGGTACCGCGTGACGCTCGACGACCGGACGTGGGAGTCGGCCGGCACGCTCGTCGCCGTCGCGAACGTCCCGTCGTTCGGCGGGGGCCTGCGGATCGCGCCCGACGCGTCCGTCGACGACGGCCTGCTCGACGTCGTCGTCGCGGGACCGCTGTCGCGGTCGGCGGTGACGCGGATCTTCCCCGGCATCTACCAGGGCCGGCACGTGCACCACCCGGCGGTGACCGTCGTGCGCAGCCGGTCGGTGCTCATCGAGCCGCTCCTCGACACGGGGGCGGCGCCTCCGGCGGCGTTCGCGGACGGTGAGCGGGTCGGGCCGCTCCCGTTGCGCGTGCAGGTCGACCCCGGCGCCCTGTCCGTCCTCGCCTGACCCGTCCTCGCCTGACCCGTCCTCGCCTGACCCGTCCTCGCCTGACCCGTCCTCGCCTGACCCGTCCGCGAGCGCGCCCGGCGCGCCCGGGGTTCGCAGCGTGCGACGTGCCCTCGCGTGCCTAGGGTGTGCCTGTGGTGTCACGCAGGCGTCGTCCGTCCTCCGGTCCCGGCTCGTCGACGGTGCCGGCCGAGCCGTCGCCCGCCGAGCGGTACGCGGCCGCGCGCCGCCGCGCGGAGACCGAGCGCGGCGAGCTGGCGCAGTTCCGCGAGCTGCTGAGCTTCCCTCTCGACGACTTCCAGGTCGAGGCGTGCGCGGCCCTCGAGCGCGGCAGCGGCGTCCTCGTCGCGGCGCCCACGGGCGCGGGGAAGACGGTCGTGGGTGAGTTCGCGGTGCACCTGGCCCTCGCGGCGGGCCGCAAGGCGTTCTACACGACGCCGATCAAGGCGCTGTCGAACCAGAAGTACGGCGATCTGGTGCGCCGCTACGGCCCTGAGCGGGTCGGGCTGCTGACGGGCGACACGACCATCAACGGGGAGGCGCCCGTCGTCGTCATGACGACCGAGGTGCTGCGCAACATGCTGTACGCGGGCTCGCAGACCCTCGCCGGGCTCGGGTTCGTCGTGATGGACGAGGTGCACTACCTCGCCGACCGGTTCCGCGGGCCCGTCTGGGAAGAGGTGATCATCCACCTGCCCGACGACGTGCAGCTCGTGTCGCTGTCGGCGACCGTCTCGAACGCCGAGGAGTTCGGCGACTGGCTCGCGACGGTCCGCGGCGACACCGAGGTCGTCGTCAGCGAGCACCGGCCGGTGCCGCTCGGCCAGCACGTCCTCGTCCGCGGCGACCTGCTCGACCTGTACGCGGGGCACGTCGACCCCACGGACCCGGGCGTCGACCCGCCCATCAACCCGGACCTGGTGCAGCTGCTGCGCCGCGGCGAGCGCTCGGAAGGGCCGGGGCGACGCGGACCGGGGGACCGTGGCTTCCGCGGGCGCGGGGGTCACCGGCCCGGGGGAGGGTCGGTCTTCGGGCGCCCGACCCCGCGGTTCGCGGTCGTGGACGCGCTCGACAAGGACGAGCTCCTGCCCGCGATCGTGTTCATCTTCTCCCGCGCGGGCTGCGAGGGGGCCGTGCAGCAGTGCCTGGCCGCCGGCGTGCGCCTCACCGACCCGGGCGAGCAGGCGACGATCCGGCGCATCGTCGAGGAGCGGTGCGCCGCCGTCCCGCCGGAGGACCTCGACGTGCTCGGGTACTGGGACCTCCTCGACGCGCTCACGCGCGGCGTCGCGGCGCACCACGCCGGCATGCTGCCGCTGTTCAAGGAGACCGTCGAGGACCTCTTCTCCCGCGGGCTCGTCAAGGTCGTGTTCGCGACGGAGACGCTCGCGCTGGGCATCAACATGCCCGCCCGGTCCGTCGTCCTGGAGAAGCTCGTCAAGTGGGACGGGTCGAGCCACGTCGACATCACACCGGGGGAGTACACGCAGCTGACCGGGCGCGCGGGCCGGCGCGGCATCGACACCGAGGGGCACGCCGTTGTCGTCGCGCACGCGGGCCTCGACCCGGTGCAGCTCGCAGGCCTCGCGTCGAAGCGGCTCTACCCGCTCCGCTCGAGCTTCCGGCCCACGTACAACATGGCGGTGAACCTCGTCGCGCAGGTCGGTCGCGACCGCGCGCGCGAGGTCCTCGAGACGTCGTTCGCGCAGTTCCAGGCGGACCGCGGCGTCGTCGGGCTCGCCCGGCAGGCGCAGTCGCACGCCGAGGCGCTCGACGGGTACGCCGAGGCGATGCGGTGCCACCTCGGCGACTTCGCCGAGTACGCGCGCATCCGCCGCGACATCAGCCGGCTCGAGCGCGACCAGTCCCGCGCCGCGGCCGCCGCTCGCCGTGCCGACGTCGCCCGCTCGCTCGAGGGCCTGCACGTCGGCGACGTGCTCGAGATCCCCGTCGGGCGACGCTCCGGCCACGCCGTCGTCATCGACCCCGGCGGCGCGGGCGGTTTCGACGGCCCCCGGCCCATGGTGCTCACGACCGACCGGCAGGTGCGGCGGCTCACCGTCGCGGACGTCGGGACGGGCGCACGGACCGTCGGGCAGCTGCGCGTGCCGAAGGGGTTCAGCGCGCGCGTCCCCGCTGCCCGACGCGAGCTCGCCGCCGCGCTGCGGGCCTCCGTCTCGTCCGGCGCCGTGGGCGACGGCGACCCGCGCGGCGACCCGCGACCCGGGG
>NZ_BHYL01000134.1 GCF_003851725.1 Cellulomonas algicola
ACGCGGGCCGCCGCCGCGGCCGACGAGGCAGCGGCGCACGCCGGCGAGGCGGCGCAGGCAGCCACGCAGTCGGCCGCGCACGCCGCGGAGGCCACCGCCGCATCGCAGCTCGCGGTGTCCGCCGCGACGCAGGCCGTCGAGGTCGAGAAGCTGGCCCGCGACGCCGACGCGGCCCGTCTCGCGGAGGCGACCGAGCAGGGCGTGGCCGACGCGCAGGAGGCGGTCGCCGCGGACGCGGCGGCGCGGGCGGCGGGTGGTGAGACCCCCGGGTGGGACCGCAACGTGCGGTGGGACACCGCCGAGGACGCGCGCGTCCCCGCCGCGACCCGCACGCTCCTCCAGGAGGCGACCGCCCCGGGCGCGTCGACGCAGGTCGTGCTCGCCAAGGGCCGACAGGCCGCGCTGGCGCTCGCGACGACCGGCGGGGAGTGGACGAAGGCGGCCGCGGCGGAGGCGCTGGCGGGCGACGAGGTCGCGCTCCGGTCCTGGCTCACCGTGGGGCGCACCCAGGCGGCCGGTCAGGACGACCGGGCCCGGGTGTGGCACCTCGTCGACACCCTGCCCGACGGGCAGGAGCGGACGGCCGCGCGTGCGTCGCTCGACGGCGACGACGCCGCGGTGGCGACGTTCCTCAAGACGCGCGCCTACCCGCGCAAGATCGTCGACGACCGTCTGGCGCTGTCACGGATCCTCAACTCGAACCCGGGGCCGGCGTTGTACGCCGCGACGCAGAAGGCGCTCGCCGGGACGGCGCAGCAGGCGCACGAGTTCCTGCGGGACGGCCAGCACGTCGCACGGGCCGCCGACCAGCGGGTCGAGATCACGCGGGTCATGGACGCCGGGGGCGCCGAGGTCAAGGCCGCAGCGCAGGTCGCGCTCGCGGGCCCGCCGTCGTACGGCACCGACTTCCTCGCGGTCGGCCAGTTCCAGGCCGCGCAGCGGGACAAGGAGCAGGCCGCCCACGTCCAGGCGGTCCGGGCGCTCGTGCAGCAGGCGCAGGAGTACGCCCAGAAGGCGCTCGCGGACGCGGCCGAGGCCAGGCGCGTCGCCGCCGTCGCCAAGGGTGCGGCCGCGGAGGCTGCCGCCGCCGCGAACCAGGCCGCGGCCGCCGCGAACCAGGCCGCGACCTACGCGGCCCAGGCGACCCAGTCGGCGGCTGCGGCGAAGGCGTCGGCCGACCAGGCCGCGCAGTCGGCGCAGACGGCGAAGGACGCCGCCGCGAAGGCGCAGGTCAGCGCGAACAACGCCGCACGCTCCGCCCTGACCGCGAGCGCCGCGAGCGAACGGGCCGAGGCCAGCGCAGCGGCCGCGCAGGCGGCGAAGAGCTCCGCACGGGCATCGGCGGTCGCGGCGGGCCGCGACGCGGTGGCCGCCAACCAGGCCGCCCTCGAGGCCGCGACGACGTACAGCGTCCGGCTGAAGCAGCAGGAGGTCGCCGACCGGAACGCCACGCCGGGCAGCGGTCCCGACGGCACGAGCAGCGCCGACTGGGCGCACCGGTACGAGAACTGCCTGAACCCGCTCGACAAGCCGGCGCAGCGACCGGAGTGCCAGGAGGCCTACCGCGAGATCGTCGGACTGATCACCGACCCCGAGAAGTGCAGCCGGCCGCTCAGCCGTGACGCCCTGGGCTGCCAGATGGCGTCCGCGTTCTGGAAGGACCTCACCGAGCTCGCCGAGGAGGACCCCGAGCTCCTCGCCTCGATGGGGCTCGACGCCTTCCAGCTGCTGCTCGGCCTCTGCGGACTCGCCCCGGGCTTCGGGGAGGCGTGCGACGGGGTCGACGCGATCATCTCCGGCTTCCGCGGCGACTGGCTGGGAGCCGGCCTGTCGATCGCCGCGATGATCCCCGTCTTCGGGTGGCTGCCCGGCGGCGCCCGCATCGGCGCCGACGCGACGCAGCTCGTGCGCGCGCTGGACAAGGTCGAGGACGTCCTCGCCGCTCGACGGGCCGCGAACGCCGGTACGCACCTGTCGGACGAGTACCTCGACCTCGCGCTGAAGCACGTGACCGACAGCGGCGACACCGTGCTGGGGCGGTTCCCGCAGTACATCGACAAGGCGCAGGCGCGCGGCGCGAGCTACTTCGACATCGGCGGCGCGTGGGACGACGTCATCGCGCGTGGCGACGACCCCTGGAGCCTCAACGTCGCGTTCCTCGACGACCGGATCGCCGCGGGCGACCGGATGCTGCTCTCGGTGCCGAAGCAGGACGTCCTGCCTGGCACCTACCTGAGCAAGGAGATCCAGTACCTCCTCGACCACGGGTACGTGTGGGTCAACCAGTGGTCGCTCGTGCCGAGGGGATGAGCCGTGAACCCGATCCTCGCGTTCATCGACGCGCACATGGACTACCTGTGGGAGGGCGACCGCTACTCGGTCGTCGGCTCGCAGTCGCGCAGCAGCAACGGCGGCGACGCCCTGCTCGTCGTCGAGTCGCCGACCCTGCGCCTCCGCTTCGTGCGGGACCGCGGGCAGCTGCTGCTGGACTTCCAGCCCGCGGCGGAGCACCGGGACGAGTGGTGGTCCGTGGACCTCGTCCGTCGCCTGCTCCTCGGACGGCCCGAGCCGTCCGCGGTCCTGGACGAGTCCTACGCCGCGTTCCTCGGCGAGCACCTCACGGAGGTCGAGGCGCGCTTCGGCGCGGAGCGGTGGCCGGCGACGAGGGACGAGCTGAAGAAGCTCAAGGTCCGACGCTCGAAGGAGATGTGGGGATGAGGGCGCCGACGTGCGCCCGCCGTGGTCGCACCGTCGGGGCGTCCAGGTCGAGAACTGCAGGCGAGAGGAACGAGTGACGTGAAGAAGGTCGTGGGGTGGGTGGTCGCGCCCGTCGTCGTGGCGGGAGTGGCGGTCGCGTGGGCGAGCAGCGCCGGTGCTGCGGACTCGCCCGTGGAGGTGCAGTCCTCGTTGGTGGAGGACTACGCCTACCCGGGGGCGGACGCGATCCTGGCGGAGCACGGGCTCAAGGTGTTCACCGGTGACGGGCACGTCGAGCCGGTGTCGTCAGGGGAGTTCGGGTCGGGTTCGTGCGCGCCGGGCCTGATCCAGGTCGAGACGATGGTCGAGGAGGAGCCGTACGGCGCGTACTACTGCTTCCGCACGTCGGGGACGCGCGGCTTCCTGACCCTGGAGGTGCCGCACACGTTCCTCCTGCGCGGCGGGGACAAGCCCGTCGAGGCGACGGCCGAGCTCGCGAGCGGCACCGAGGAGACGTACGCCGTGGCCCCCAACACGTCGGTCGCGGTGGACCCGGGCGAGGGTGCCGAGATGCCGCAGGCGATCCTCGTCGAGCTCCGGTTCGGTAGCTGGTGAGCGCGCCCGACCGTCCCCGCCGACTGCGCACGCGAGCGCTCCGGACGGGTGCCGTCGCCGCGGTGCTCGTCGGCGTGGGCGTGCCCGCCGCGGTCGCCGTCCAGGGCAGCACGCCCACGGGCTCCGTCGCGCAGGCGACCGTCAAGGTCGACGTCGGCACCGACCGCTCCTGCTCCGGAGCGCTCGTCGCGCCCGCGTGGGTCGTGACGGCGAAGTCCTGCTTCACGACGGGCGGCGTCGCCGTCGTGCAGGGCGCCCCGAAGGTCAGCACCAAGGCCACGGTCGGGCGGGTCGACCTGACCGGCACGGCCGGACGCGTCGTCACCGTCGACCTCCTCGTGCCGCACGCGGACCGTGACGTCGTGCTCGCACGGCTGTCGACACCGGTCACCGACGTCACACCCGTGAAGATCGCGTCCGCGGCACCGGTCGTGGGCCAGGAGCTGACCGTGACCGGCTACGGCCGGACCGCGACGCAGCTGGTGCCGGACACCGCGCACGCCGCGACGTACACCGTCGCCGCCGTCGCCACCGGCACCGTCGCCCTCCGGGCGCAGGGCGCCGGTGCGACGATCTGCAAGGGCGACGCCGGCGGTCCGACGCTGCGCGCCACCACCGGCGGTGTCGAGCTCGTCGCCATCCACCACACCGCCTACCAGGGCGGCTGCCTCGGGGCGACCACGACCCGGCAGGACGCGACCGACACCCGTCTGGACGTCCTGCGCACCTGGATCACCGGCATCACGGACCCGGCGCCGGTCGTCTGGCACGTCAAGCACGTCTACACCGTCAACGGCGGACAGGTGTGGGAGGCGGCCTCCGACAACGGGTGGCGCAGCCTGAACTCGGCGATCACCACGTCCGGGCCTGTCGCGGTCCTCGCCGTCGGGGGCGTGAAGTACGTGTACACCGTCAACGGCGGCCGCGTGTACGAGGCCGCGTCGAACAACGGCTGGAAGAACCTCGACACCGGCATCACCACGTCGGGCGCCCTCGCTGTCATCGCGATGAACGGCGTCAAGTACGTCTACACGGTCAACGGCGGACAGGTCTGGGAGGCGGCGTCCAACAACGGGTGGCGCAACCTGAACTCCGGGATCTCCACGTCCGGTCCGCTCGCGGTCATGGCGACCGGCGGCGTGAAGTACGTCTACACCGTCAACGGCGGACAGGTCTGGGAGGCCGCGTCGAACAACGGCTGGCGTAGCGCGAGCTCGGGCATCCCGACCTCCGGCGCCCTCGCCGTCACCGCGATGAACGGCGTCAAGTACGTCTACACCGTCATCGGCGGGCAGGTGCACGAGGCCGCGTCGAACAACGGGTGGAAGGTCCAGAACTCGACCGTCACGACGTCCGGCCCGGTCGCGGCGATGGCGTTCGACGGCGTCAAGTACGTCTACACCGTGAACGGTGGTCAGGTGTGGGAGGCCGCGTCGAACAACGGCTGGAAGAACCTGAGCTCCGGGGTGTCGACGTCCGGGCCGCTCGCGGTGCTCGACCTCGAGACGGTGACCCGGTGAGCGGCGTGGGTCTGCTCGACCGCCGCGTGCGTCGCGGTGCCGTCCGCACCCTCGTGGCGACGCTCGCGCTCGCGTGCGTCGGCGTGCCCGCGGCGTTCGCCGTGCAGGGTGCGACGCCCACCGGGACGACGGCCGCGGCCACGGTCCGGCTCGAGATCGGCGCCGAGCGGGCGTGCTCGGGAGCCCTGATCGCCCCGACCTGGGTCGTGACCGCGAAGTCGTGCTTCGCCGACGCGACCGGTGCCGTGGCCCAGGGTGCCCCGAAGGCGGCGACGAAGGTCACGGTCGGTCGGGTCGACCTCACCGGGACCGCCGGGCGGGTCGTCAACGCCGACCTGCTGGTCCCGCACGCCGAGCGGGACGCGGTGCTGGTGCGGCTCGCGTCCGCCGTGAACGACGTGGCACCGGTGAAGGTCGCCACGACGGCACCGGTCGCCGGGGAGTCGCTCACCGTCACGGGGTACGGGCGCACGACGACGCAGCTCGTCCCCGACACCGCGCACGCCGCGACCTACACCGTCGGCGCGGTGGGGACGGCGACCTTCGCCATCCAGGCGCAGGGGGCCGGAGCGACGATCTGCAAGGGCGACGCCGGTGGACCCGCGCTGCGGACCACGACGAGCGGCATCGAGCTCGTCGCGATCCACAGCACCGCCTACCAGGGCGGGTGCCTCGGGGCGACCACCACGCGACAGGACGCCACGGAGACGCGGCTCGACAACCTCGGCGCCTGGATCGACCAGCAGATCCCGCCGCTGCTGACGACCCTCGCGGCCGCCGACTGGAGCGGCGACGCGCACGCCGACGTGCTCGGCGTCGACGTCCGCGGCGACGTCTGGTACTACCCGCACAACGGCAACGGGCTGACCGCGCGCGCCAAGATCGGCAGCGGCCTCGCGACCTTCACGCACGTGATGGCGGCCGACTACAGCGGCGACGGCAAGGCCGACGTCGTGGGCGTCGACAGCGCCGGAAGGCTCTGGTACTACCCGCACAACGGCAACAGCCTCTCGGCCCCGGTGCAGATCGGGTCCGGCTGGGCGACGTTCACGCACGTCACCGCCGGCGACTGGAACAGGGACGGCCGCGCCGACATCCTCGGCGTGGACGCCGACGGGCTGCTGTGGGTGTACACGAACGTCGGGCTGGCGCTGCCCTCGCGTGTCCAGATCGGCAGCGGCTGGGGCTCCTTCACGTACGTCCTCGCTGCCGACTACAGCGGTGACGGGCACGCCGACGTCGTCGGCGTCGACTCCTCGGGGAGGCTCTGGTACTACCCGCACAACGGTCCCGGCCTGTCCGCTCCCGTGCAGATCGGCGTCGGCTGGGGCACCTTCAAGGAGGTCATGGCCGCCGACTGGAGCGGCGACGGACGCGCCGACATCATCGGCGTCGACTCCGCCGGCAGCACGTGGGTCTACGAGAACAAGGGCCTCTCGCTGCCGGGTCGCGTCGCGATCCCCGGCGCGCCGCAGATGCGCTGACCGGACGGCCGCACTGCCGGGACCTCTCACAGGACGTCCCGGCAGCGCGGCCTCGGCGCGCTCTAGGTGTACTGACCACGACCGTTGTTGACGTAGCGAGAGACCTCCGGGTCGAGTGGGAGCTGTCTAGGAACCCGGCTCGCATCAACGGAGGTCTCTCGTGTCTCACGCTAATGCCCG
>NZ_BHYL01000135.1 GCF_003851725.1 Cellulomonas algicola
CCCCCGGCGGCCGTCCGGCACCGCGCCCCGCGGCGCGTCCCGGCAACAACCCGTTCGCGCCCTCGCAGGGCATGCCGCGCCAGGGCGAGCGCCCCGGTGCCGGCGGCGGCGGTCCCCGTCCCGGCGGTCCCCGCCCGGGCAACAACCCGTTCGCGCCCTCGCAGGGCATGCCCCGTCCCGGCGACCGTCGTCCCGAGGCCCCCGCGGCCGCGGCCGGCGGTGGCGACCGTCCCGGCGGCCCCCGTCCGGGTGGTCCGCGTCCGGGCGGTCCGCGTCCCAACCCCGGCATGATGCCGGGCCGCACGTCGAGCGGCGTCGGCCGCCCCGGTGAGCGTCCGGCCGGTGCCGGTCGTCCCGGTGGTGGTGGCGGCGGCGGTCGTGGCGGCTTCGGCGGTCGTCCCGGTGGCGGCGGCGGTGCGCCCGGCGGCGGCGGCGGTTTCGCCGGTCGTCCCGGCGGCGGCGGTCGTCCCGGTGGTGCCGGTCGCGGCTCCACGCAGGGTGCGTTCGGTCGCGCCGGTGGGCGCCCCGTCCGTGGGCGGAAGTCGAAGCGCGCGAAGCGCCAGGAGTTCGAGGCGATGCAGGCCCCGTCGCTCGGTGGCGTCAGCGTCCCGCGCGGCAACGGCTCGACCGTCATCCGCCTGCGGCACGGCTCGTCCCTGAACGACTTCGCCGACAAGATCGACGCCAACCCGGCGGCGCTCGTCACGGTCCTGTTCCACCTCGGTGAGATGGCGACCGCGACGCAGTCGCTCGACGAGGACACGTTCGGTGCGCTGGCCCAGGAGCTGGGCTACGTCATCGAGATGGTGTCGGCCGAGGAGGAGGACCGCGAGCTGCTCGGGGCCTTCGACATCGACCTGGACGCCGAGCTCGAGGCCGAGGGCGACGACGACCTGCAGGCGCGCCCGCCGGTCGTCACCGTCATGGGTCACGTCGACCACGGCAAGACCAAGCTCCTCGACGCCATCCGGTCCACGGACGTGGTGGCCGGCGAAGCTGGTGGGATCACCCAGCACATCGGTGCCTACCAGGTCACCAAGGAGCACGAGGGCAACGAGCGGGCCATCACGTTCATCGACACCCCGGGTCACGAGGCGTTCACCGCCATGCGTGCCCGTGGTGCGCAGGTCACGGACATCGCGATCCTCGTGGTCGCGGCCGACGACGGCGTGATGCCCCAGACGATCGAGGCGCTCAACCACGCGCAGGCCGCCAACGTGCCGATCGTGGTCGCGGTGAACAAGGTGGACAAGGAGGGGGCCAACCCCGCCAAGATCCGCCAGCAGCTCACCGAGTACAACCTCGTGGCCGAGGAGTACGGCGGCGACACCATGTTCGTCGACGTCTCCGCGAAGCAGAACATGGGCATCGACCAGCTGCTCGAGGCCGTCCTGCTGACGGCCGACGCGGCGCTCGACCTGCGGGCCAACCCCGACAAGGACGCGCGCGGTGTCGCCATCGAGGCGAACCTCGACAAGGGCCGCGGTGCCGTCGCGACGGTGCTCGTCCAGTCCGGCACGCTGCGTGTCGGCGACGCGATCGTCGCGGGCACGGCCCACGGCCGCGTCCGGGCGATGTTCGACGAGCACGGCAACACCGTCGCCGAGGCGGGTCCGGCCCGTCCGGTCCAGGTCCTCGGCCTGGCGTCGGTGCCGAGCGCCGGTGACACGCTGCTGGTCGCTCCCGAGGAGCGCACGGCACGTCAGATCGCCGAGAAGCGCGAGGCCGCCGAGCGCGCCGCCCTCCTGGCCAAGCGCCGCAAGCGCATCAGCCTCGAGGACTTCACGCAGGCGCTCGCGCAGGGCAAGGTCGAGACCCTCAACCTGGTCCTCAAGGGCGACGTGTCGGGTGCCGTCGAGGCGCTCGAGGACGCGCTGCTCAAGATCGACGTCGGCGAGGAGGTCGACCTGCGCGTCATCCACCGCGGTGTGGGTGCCATCACGCAGAACGACGTCAACCTGGCGACGGTCGACAACGCGATCATCATCGGCTTCAACGTGAAGTTCGCGGAGCGCGTCGAGGACCTGGCCGACCGCGAGGGCGTCGACGTGCGCTTCTACTCGGTCATCTACCAGGCGATCGACGACGTCGAGGCTGCCCTCAAGGGCATGCTCAAGCCGGAGTACGAGGAGGTGCAGCTCGGCTCCGCGGAGATCCGCGAGGTCTTCCGCTCCTCCAAGTTCGGCAACATCGCCGGTTCCATCGTGCGCTCGGGCCTCATCCGCCGGAACACGAAGGCCCGCGTGCTGCGCGGCGGCAAGGTCATCGGGGACAACCTCACGATCGAGTCGCTCAAGCGGTTCAAGGACGACGCCACCGAGGTCCGCGAGGGCTTCGAGTGCGGTATCGGTCTCGGGTCGTTCAACGACCTGCAGGTCGAGGACGTCATCGAGACGTGGGAGATGCGCGAGAAGCCGCGCGTCTGATCGTTCGTAGCGGCCGGGCTCGGTGCGTCCACGTGCGAGGCTTCTAGCTGGTTGGGCTGAGAGAAAGGACGTGTCATGGCTGACACTGGACGGGCCAGGAAGCTGGCGGAGCGGATCCAGCAGGTCGTCGCGCAGATGCTCGACACGCGCATCAAGGACCCGCGCCTCGGGTTCGTCACCGTCACGGACGTCCGCGTGACGGGCGACCTGCAGCACGCCGACGTCTTCTACACGGTGTACGGCGACGACGAGGCGCGCGAGGGCAGCGCGAAGGCGCTCGAGAGCGCCAAGGGCGTCATCCGCTCGGAGGTCGGCAAGCAGACCGGCATCCGGCTGACCCCGACGCTCGCGTTCCACCTGGACGCGGTGCCGGAGACCGCGGCGCACCTCGACGCGGCGCTGGTCGAGGCCGCACGTCGGGACGCCGAGGTCGCGGCGCTCGCCGCGCAGGCGTCGTACGCGGGGGAGGCGGACCCGTACCGCCGTCCCGGCGACGAGGACGAGGACGCTCAGGCCTGACGAGCGACGTCCTCCGGGTGAGGACGACGGCGCGGCCCCACGGGCGGCGCCACCTGGACGACGACGAGCCCCCGACCGGTGCGGAACCGGTCGGGGGCTCGGCGCGTCCCGGGAGGTGTCAGTGCGCGGCGACCCCGGTGACGCCCCGGCCGGTGGAGCGGGGCATCGCGAGCGCGATGACCGCCCCCACGCCGACGATCGCGGCGGCGACGAGCATCGCGGGCTGCAGCCCGGCGGTGTAGCCCGTGGGGGTGAGCGTCCCGTCGGCGGCCTGGAAGACCGCGACGAGGACCGCGACGCCGAGCGCGCCGCCGAGCTCGCGGATGGTCGCGTTGACGGAGCTCGCGGTGCCGTGGTCGTCGGCGCCCATGTCGGCGAGCACCGCGGTCGCGCTGGGGGCGAACGTCAGGCCCATGCCGACACCGGCGAGGACGAGCCCCGGCACGAGGTCGGCGTAGACGACGTCGCCGCCGACGAGCAGCCCCTGCCACGCGAGGCCCGCGGCCTGCAGCGCGAGGCCCGCCGTGAGGAGCGGGCGGACGCCGACGCGCGGTGCGAGCATCCCGGCGAGCGGTGCGACCAGCATGGGCGCGGCCGTCCAGGGCAGCGTGCGCAGACCCGCCTCGAGCGGCGAGTAGCCGAGGCCGACCTGCAGGTACTGCGAGAGCAGGAAGACGATCCCGAAGACGCCGACGGAGAACAGCAGCGCGGTGGCGTTGGCGACGCTGAACGAGCGGACGCGGAACAGGCGCAGCGGGACCAGCGGGTGGTCCGTGCGGGACTCGCGGCGCAGGAACGCGACGAGCAGGACAGCGCCGAGGACGAGACCGCCGACGACGCGCGCGGAGCCCCAGCCGTCGTCGTTGCCGCGGATGATGGCCCACACGGTCGACAGGACGCCGCCGCCGGCGAGGAGCAGGCCGGGCACGTCGAGCGGCTGACGCCGGCCGTGCGACTCGGGCAGCGCCCAGCGCACGAGCGGGATCGCGACGATCGCGACGGGCACGTTGATCCAGAAGATGGCCTGCCACGCGATGCCGTCGACGACGGCGCCCCCGATGACGGGGCCGAGCGCGACGCCGAGCCCGGAGACGGCACCCCAGATGCCGATGGCCATCGCCCGGCGCGCCGCGGGGACGGACCCGGCCAGCAGCGTGAGCGACAGCGGCATGACCGCGGCGGCGCCGGCGCCCTGGACGGCCCGCGCGGCGATGAGCGTGCCGGCGTCGGTCGCGAGCGCGGAGGCGATGGACGCGAGGGCGAAGACCGCGATGCCGGTGACGAAGACCCGGCGGCGTCCGAGCCGGTCGCCGAGCGTCGCGGCGGCGATCATGAGGCTCGCGAACGAGAGCGTGTAGGCGTTGACCATCCACTGCAGCTGCTCGAGCGACGCGGACAGCTCGACCTGCAGGACGGGGAGCGCGGTCGTCATGACGAGGTTGTCGAGCGTCGCCATGAACATGGGGAGCGACGCCGCGACGAGCGCGACGCCGACCGGGACGGCGCGGCTGCCTCGGCGTCCGGCGGTCCGGTCGGTCCGGCTCGGGGCGGGGCTCGCGCTCGGGGGAGGTGCGGTGGCGGTGGAGGTCACGTCGACTCCTCGGGCTTGTTGGCATTGAGTGATTACTAACAAGAGCGAACGTAGGCATCGGCTGATAACCTGTCAAGGTGCCGTCCACGACCGACCAGACCAGCGCCCCGCAGCGCATGACCGGCGCCGAGCGGCGCGAGCAGATCCTCGCCGCCGCGCGGCGCGTCTTCGGCGAGGGCGGTTACGCCGCGTCGACGGACGAGGTCGCGCGCGCGGCCGGGGTGTCGCAGCCGTACGTCGTCCGCCTCTTCGGGTCCAAGCGCGAGCTCTTCCTCGAGGCCTACCGCCAGGCGAGCGAGCAGGTCCTCGCGACCCTGGGCAGCGTCCCCGCGGGCCCCGAGGCCGGCAAGCGCATGGGCGACGCGTACGTCAGCCTGCTCGAGGACCGCGACCTGCTGCGCCTGCTCATGCACGGCTTCATCGCCGGCGGCGACGACGAGGTCGGCCGCGTCGCGCGCCACACGCTGGGGGAGGCGTTCCGCCTCTTCCGCGAGCGGTCGGGTGGCACCGACGACGACGCGCGCCTGTTCGTCGCGCAAGGGATGCTCATCAACGTCCTGCTCGCCGTGGACGCCCACCGGCACACCGGCGAGGACAGCGGGATGGACGGCCTCGTCCTGTGCACGCTCGAGCACCTGCCGATCGCGTGAGCCGCCCGACCCCCACCGGCCCGCGACGTCCGACCGCCGCCGACGGCCTCGTCGTCGTCGACAAGCCGCAGGGCTGGACCAGCCACGACGTCGTCGCGCGCACCCGCCGCCTCGCGGCGACGCGCAAGGTCGGGCACGCCGGCACCCTCGACCCGATGGCCACGGGCGTGCTCGTGCTCGGCATCGGCCGGGCGACGAAGCTGCTCACGTACGTCGTCGGCGCGGACAAGGAGTACACCGCGACGGTCCGGCTCGGCGTGGCGACGACGACCGACGACGCCGAGGGCGAGGTCGTGGCGGCGCGCGACGCGTCCGGGGTGACGGACGCGGCGCTCGGCGCAGCGGTCGCGGCGCTCACGGGACCGATCCAGCAGGTGCCCAGCTCGGTGTCGGCGATCAAGGTCGCCGGTGAGCGTGCGTACGCACGCGTCCGGGCGGGGGAGCAGGTCGAGCTCGCCGCCCGTCCCGTGACGGTGTCGCGCTTCGACGTGCACGACCGCCGCGCGGTCGTGGTCGACGGGGTGCCGGCGCTCGACGTCGACGTCACGGTCGTCTGCTCGTCGGGCACGTACGTGCGTGCGCTCGCGCGCGACGTGGGCGTGGCGCTGGGCGTCGGCGGGCACCTGACGGCGCTGCGCCGCACGCGCGTCGGGGGCTTCGGCCTCGACGTCGCCCGCACGCTCGACGAGCTCGGCGCCGAGCCCGAGGATGCACCGCTGCCCGTGCTGCCGCTGGCCGACGCGGCGCGGGCGACGTTCCCGGTCCGCGAGCTCACGGACGCGGAGGAGCGCGCGCTGTCGTACGGGCAGTCGCTCGCACCGGTCCCGGGCGGGCCGTCGGGCACCGTCGCGGCCTTCGGGCCGGGCGGCACGCTCGTGGCGCTCGTCGAGGAGCGCGGCCCGCGGGTCCGCCCGGTGCTCGTGCTCGCCCCTGCCTCGACCTGACGGCGTCGGGACCGTCGCCGCTGCCCGCCGCACGGGCGCGTCCGTGCGAGCGGACGGCCGGGCCGTCGGGTCGTCGCTCGTCGCGGTACCGAATCGATTTGGTCAGATCGATTCGCTTCTCTCGAGGGGCTGCGCCTGCCTAACCTGCCGCCGCCGCACCGGTGCTCCCGCTCACGCGATGGGAGCGCTCCTACGACAGGGGAGACAGAGTGGTTTCTCGCACGTCATCACACGCGCGCAGAGGCGCGACGGCCGTCGTGGCGACCGTCGCGCTCGCGCTGGCAGGGAGCGGCACGGCGCTCGCCGTGTCGCAGATCGGGGAGGGGACCTTCGAGTCCGGGGCCGAGGGCTGGGTCGCCTACGGCACCGACGGCCCGATCGACACGAGCACCGGCGCGCTGTGCGTCGACGTGCCGGCCGGGTCGGCGCAGTACGGCGTGGGCGTGGTCCTCAACGGCGTCGCGATCGAGCAGGGCTCGAGCTATACGCTCGCCTACACGGCCAGCGCCTCGACCGACGTCACGATCCGCGCGCTCGTCGGCCAGAACGGCGCGCCGTACGGCACCGTGCTCGACACGAGTCCCGACCTCACGTCCGACCCGCGCGAGGTCAGCGAGACGTTCACCGCGTCCGCGACGTACCCCGCGACCCCCGCACCCGACGACCCCGAGGGTCAGATCGCCTTCCAGCTCGGCGGGTTCAGCGCCGACGCGTGGACCTTCTGCCTCGACGACGTGTCGCTGTCCTCCGACGTCGAGCTCCTGTCGCACACCTCCTTCGCCGAGTCGCTCGGCCCGTGGTCGCTGTACGGCACGAGCGACCCGGTCTTCGCCGACGGCCGCATGTGCGTCGACCTGCCGGGCGGTCAGACCAACCCCTGGGACGCGGGCCTGTCGTACAACGGGCTGCCCGTCGACGAGGGCGAGAACTACGTCCTGTCGTTCACCGCGAGCGCGACGCCCGACATGCCGGTGCGCGTCATCGTCGGCGAGGGCGGCGGCGCCTACCGGACCGCGTTCGAGCAGGGCTCCGCACCGCTCACGGGTGAGCCGACGACGCTCGAGTACGCGTTCACGTCGAACCTCACGTTCCCGCCCGACGGGACCGCACCCGGCCAGCTCGCGTTCCACCTCGGCAAGGCCGCGCCCTACGAGTTCTGCATCTCGGACGTCTCGCTGAGGACGTCCGCGACGCCGCCTCCCGGGTACGAGCCCGACACGGGCCCGCGCGTGCGCGTCAACCAGGTCGGCTACCTGCCGTTCGGCCCCAAGCGCGCGACGCTCGTGACCGACGCGACCGACGCGGTCGCGTGGGAGCTGCACGACGCCGACGGCGCGGTCGTCGCGGACGGCACGAGCGAGCCACGCGGCGTCGAGGCGTCGGCCGAGCAGGCCGTGCACGTCATCGACTTCTCCGACGTGACGACCGAGGGCGAGGGCTGGACGCTCGTCGCGGACGGCGAGACGAGCCGCCCGTTCGACATCGAGGCCGACCTCTACCAGCAGCTCCGGTACGACGCGCTGAACTACTTCTACCTCGCGCGCTCGGGCACCGAGATCGAGGCCGACGTCGTCGGCGAGGAGTACGCCCGCGAGGCCGGGCACGTCGGTGTCGCACCCAACCAGGGCGACACGGACGTCCCCTGCATCGGCCCGCGCGACTACTACGACGGCTGGACGTGCGACTACCGGCTCGACGTGAGCGGTGGCTGGTACGACGCCGGCGACCACGGCAAGTACGTCGTCAACGGCGGCATCGCGGTCGGGCAGCTGCTCCAGACCTACGAGCGCGCGCTGCACGCGGGCACGGCCGACGCGCTCGCGGACGGCACGCTCGACGTGCCCGAGCACGGCAACGAGGTGCCCGACGTGCTCGACGAGGCGCGCTGGGAGCTCGAGTGGATGCTCTCGATGATCGTCCCCGAGGGCGAGTACGCGGGGATGGTGCACCACAAGGTGCACGACGAGGGCTGGACCGGCCTGCCGCTCCTGCCGGCCGACGACCCGCAGGTGCGCTCGCTGCACCGGCCGTCGACGGCGGCGACGCTCAACCTGGCGGCCGTCGCGGCGCAGGGTGCGCGGCTGTTCGAGGAGTACGACCCGCAGTTCGCGCAGACGCTGCTCGACGCCGCGCGCTCGACGTGGGCCGCCGCGCAGGCGCACCCGGCGCTCTACGCGCCCGGCGAGGCCGGTGCGGACGGCGGCGGTGCGTACAACGACTCCGAGGTGTCCGACGAGTTCTACTGGGCCGCCGCGGAGCTGTACCTCACGACCGGAGAGGACGCGTTCGCGCAGGCTGTGACGTCGTCCCCGCTCCACACGGCGGACGTGTTCACGGCGGACGGGTTCAGCTGGGGGAGCGTCGCGGCGCTCGGCCGGCTCGACCTCGCGACCGTCCCGAGCGCGCTGCCGGACCGCGACGACGTCCGCGCGTCGGTCGTCGCGGGTGCCGAGGAGTATCTCGCCGCGCAGGCCGAGCAGGGCTTCGGCTCCCTGTACTCGCCGCCCGGCGGCCAGTACGTGTGGGGATCGAGCTCGCAGGTCGCGAACAACCTCGTCGTGGTCGCGACGGCGTACGACCTCACCGGCGACGCGAGGTTCCGTGCGTCGACGCTCGAGGGGCTCGACTACCTGCTCGGACGCAACGCGCTCAACCAGTCGTACGTGACGGGCTGGGGCGAGGTCGCCTCGCACCAGCAGCACAGCCGGTGGTTCGCGCACCAGCTCGACCCGTCGCTGCCGAGCCCGCCGCCCGGCTCGCTCGCCGGTGGCCCGAACTCGCAGGCCGGCACGTGGGACCCGACGACGAAGGCCGCCTTCCCGGCGGGCTGCGCGCCCTCGGCGTGCTACGTCGACGAGATCCAGGCGTGGTCGACGAACGAGATCACGGTCAACTGGAACTCGGCGCTGTCCTGGGTCGCGTCGTGGGTCGCCGACCAGGGGGCCGGCGAGCCGGCCGCAGTCGCGCCCACGATCACGCAGCAGCCCGTGGACACCACGGCCCGCGTGGGCACCGACGCCACGTTCACGGCGGCGGCCGGCGGGGTCCCCGCGCCGTCGGTGCAGTGGCAGGTGAAGGGCGCTCGCGGTGGCTGGAAGGACGTGCGGGGCGCGACGGGCGCGTCGCTCACGGTCCGCGCGACCGGCAGCACCGACGGCAACCGGTACCGGGCGGTGTTCACGAACGCGTCCGGATCGGTCGAGTCGGCCGCCGCGCGCCTCACCGTGCAGCGGGGCGCTCCGGTCGTCACGCAGCAGCCGGCGGACGTCAAGGCCCGGCTCGGCACGGTCGCCACGTTCCGCGCCGCCGCCGACGGGTACCCCGAGCCGCGCGTCGCGTGGCAGGTGCGCTGGGCCCGCGGGTCGTGGCACACGATCCCGGGGGCGACGTCGACGACGTTGCGGGTCCCGGTGACCGTGCTCGCCGCGACGACGCAGTACCGCGCGGTGTTCACGAACGCCGAGGGCTCCGTGCGGACGGAGCCGGCGGCGCTCCTCATCGACCGGCCGCGCAGCTGACGGACGGTCCACCACGGCGCGCGGCGGGCCCTCGTCGGGTCGGCCGCGCGCCGTTCGTCGTGCCCGTGCCCGTCCCCGGGGTGGACGAGCAGGTCCGCCCCGCAGGCACCGGACCGCCGCGGACCGTCCGTGACCGGGACCGTCGCGAGGCGTGGGTCGCGGCGGTGGCATGATCCTCCCTGTGCAGCGCTGGAACGACCTCGCGGACGTCCCGTCCGGGTTCGGCCCGTCGGTCGTCACCATCGGCAACTTCGACGGTGTCCACCGCGGGCACGTCAGCGTCCTCACGCGGATGTGCGCCGACGCGCGGGCGGTCGGCGCGCGCGCCGTCGCCGTGACGTTCACGCCGCACCCGCTCCAGGTGCACCGGCCCGACAGCGCACCCGAGCTCATCACGGGCGACGAGGACCGGCTCGAGCTGCTCGCGGAGACGGGTCTCGACGCCGTGCTCCTGCTGCCCTACACGCTGGACTTCGCGCGCCAGACGCCGCAGGAGTTCGTCGAGCGGTACCTGGTCGACGGGCTGCGGACGCGGACCGTCGTCGTCGGGCGTGACGTGCGGTTCGGCTGGCAGAACTCGGGCGACCTCTCGACCATGGTCGCGCTCGGCGAGCGGTACGGGTTCGACGTCGAGGTCATCGAGGACGTGACACCCGCACCCGCCGCGGACCCCGGCAGCGCCGAGGACCAGGCCGCCGACCCGCTGCGTCGCCGCTGGTCGTCGACGTGGACGCGCGAGCTGCTCGAGGCGGGCGACGTCGTCCAGGCCGCACGCGTGCTCGGCCGGCCGCACCGCGTGCGGGGGACCGTCGTGCACGGTGACGCGCGCGGTCGTGAGCTCGGCTACCCCACCGCGAACCTCGGGGGCGACCTCACCGGCATGGTGCCGGCCGACGGCGTCTACGCGGGGTGGCTGCGGCGGGTGCGGCGCGCCGACGGCACGCCCGTGACGGCGCAGGACTCCGACCGCGTGCTGCCGGCCGCGGTGTCGATCGGCACGAACCCCACGTTCGACGGGCAGGAGCGTCGGGTCGAGGCGTACGTGCTCGACCGCGACGACCTCGACCTGTACGACGAGCAGGTCGTCGTCGAGCTCGTCGAGCGGCTGCGCCCGACGCTGCGGTTCGACTCGGTCGACGCGCTCCTGGAGCGGATGGGCGAGGACGTCCAGCAGGTCCGCACGGTCCTCGCGGGTGCGGCGACCGCCTGACGGCCGGTGCGAGCCAGCCGACCGGGCGGCGTGACCGGCTGACCGGGTGGTGCGAACCGCCTGGTACGATGGTCGACGCCGTCAGAACGGCCGCGGAACGAGAGAGCCCGGGTGGACATGCCCCGGAGCACCGCGCAACGAGACAACCTGGAGAACCGTGTCCCTGGACAGCGCCACCAAGCAGGCCATCATGACCGAGTACGCGACGCACGAGGGCGACACCGGTTCGCCGGAGGTGCAGATCGCCGTCCTGACCCAGCGGATCAAGGACCTGACGGAGCACCTCAAGGAGCACAAGCACGACCACCACAGCCGTCGCGGCCTGCTGCTGCTCGTCGGTCGTCGTCGTCGTCTTCTCGGCTACCTGCAGAAGGTCGACATCAACCGCTACCGCTCGATCATCGAGCGCCTCGGCCTGCGCCGTTGAGCCTCCGGACCAGCCCGGACCCGCGACAGGGTCCGGGCTGGTCCGATGTTCGCCCCGGTCGGGCCTGACCGTCCGGCCGGCGTGCCTCCCGCACGACCAGCACCACCAGCACCACCCAGCACCATCCACCGCGTCGGCCCGCTCGTCCGGTCCTCGGTAGTGGCCCCCGGAGCTCATCGCTCCGAGGACCACGGTCGAAGACCGCCGCGGCCGGCCGGCGCCTTCGAGAACGAGGAGGGCACCCGTGGAGGGTCCCGAGATCCAGTTCGCCGAGGCCGTCATCGACAACGGCCGCTTCGGCACCCGCACCGTCCGGTTCGAGACGGGCCGCCTGGCCAAGCAGGCCGCCGGCTCGGCCGCCGCCTACCTGGACGGCGACACGATGCTGCTGTCGGCCACGACGGCCGGCAAGCACCCCAAGGACCAGTTCGACTTCTTCCCGCTGACGATCGACGTCGAGGAGCGGCAGTACGCCGCCGGCAAGATCCCGGGCTCCTTCTTCCGCCGCGAGGGCCGTCCCTCGACCGAGGCGATCCTCGCGTGCCGTCTGGTCGACCGCCCGCTGCGCCCCCTGTTCGTCAAGGGCCTGCGCAACGAGGTCCAGGTCGTCATCACGGTCCTCGCGATCCACCCGGACGACGCGTACGACGTGCTCGCGATCAACGCCGCGTCGATCTCGACGCAGCTGTCCGGCCTGCCGTTCTCCGGCCCGGTCGGTGGCGTGCGCATCGCGCTCGTCGACGGCCAGTGGGTCGCGTTCCCGCGCTACTCCGAGCGTGAGCGCGCCACGTTCGACATGGTCGTCGCCGGCCGTGTCGTCGGTGACGACGTCGCGATCGCGATGATCGAGGCCGAGGCGCCCGAGAAGTCGTGGAACCTCATCCAGGAGGGTGCGACCGCACCCACCGAGGAGATCGTCGCGCAGGGCCTCGAGGCCGCGAAGCCGTTCATCAAGGTCCTCGTCGAGGCGCAGCAGGAGCTCGCCGCGAAGGCCGCCAAGGAGACCCAGGTCTTCCCGACGTTCCCGGACTACCAGGACGACGCGTTCGCCGCCGTCGAGTCCGCCGCGTCCGCGTCGCTGGGCGAGGCGCTGTCCATCGCCGACAAGCAGACGCGCGAGAACCGCCTCGACGAGATCAAGGCCGAGGTCGTGGGCCAGCTCGCCGAGCAGTTCGAGGGCCGCGAGAAGGAGCTCTCCGCCGCTTACCGGTCGGTGCAGAAGAAGCTCATCCGCCAGCGCATCCTCACGGACGGCTTCCGCATCGACGGCCGTGGCCTGCGGGACATCCGCACGCTCTCGGCCGAGGTCGAGGTCCTGCCCCGCGTGCACGGCTCCGCGATCTTCGAGCGCGGCGAGACGCAGATCCTCGGCGTCACGACGCTCAACATGCTCCGCATGGAGCAGCAGCTCGACACGCTCTCCCCGGAGACGCGCAAGCGGTACATGCACAACTACAACTTCCCGCCCTACTCGACGGGTGAGACGGGCCGCGTCGGCTCGCCGAAGCGTCGCGAGATCGGCCACGGCGCGCTCGCCGAGCGGGCGCTCATGCCCGTGCTGCCGAGCCGCGAGGAGTTCCCCTACGCGATCCGTCAGGTGTCCGAGGCCCTCGGCTCCAACGGCTCGACGTCCATGGGCTCGGTCTGCGCGTCCACGCTGTCGCTGCTCAACGCGGGTGTGCCGCTGCGCGCGCCCGTCGCGGGCATCGCGATGGGCCTCGTGTCCGACACGGTGGACGGTGAGACCCGTTACGCGGCGCTCACGGACATCTTGGGCGCCGAGGACGCTTTCGGCGACATGGACTTCAAGGTCGCCGGCACGCGCGAGTTCGTCACCGCGATCCAGCTCGACACCAAGCTCGACGGCATCCCCGCGTCGGTCCTGGCCGGCGCGCTGACGCAGGCCAAGGAGGCGCGTCTCGCGATCCTCGACGTCATCGCCGAGGCGATCGACGTCCCGGACGAGATGAGCCCGTTCGCGCCGCGCGTCATCACGGTGAAGGTCCCCGTCGACAAGATCGGCGAGGTCATCGGCCCCAAGGGCAAGATGATCAACCAGATCCAGGAGGAGACCGGCGCCGACATCTCGATCGAGGACGACGGCACGGTCTACATCGGCGCCACCGACGGTCCGTCGGCGGAGGCCGCGCGTGCGGCGATCAACGCGATCGCCAACCCGCACATGCCCGAGGTGGGCGAGCGCTTCGTCGGCACCGTCGTGAAGACGACGACGTTCGGCGCGTTCGTGTCGCTCTCGCCGGGCAAGGACGGTCTGCTGCACATCTCGCAGATCCGCAAGCTCGTCGGTGGCAAGCGCGTCGAGAACGTCGAGGACGTCCTGTCCATCGGGCAGAAGGTCCAGGTCGAGATCGGCGAGATCGACCCGCGCGGCAAGCTCTCGCTGCACGCGGTCATCGAGGAGAACGCCGAGGGCGCTGCCGACGCGACGCCGGACGCCGCCGCGGCGCCCGCCGACGCCTGACGTGCCGCTGGACCTCCCGCTCGTCGGCCCCGGGCTCCCCGGGGCGGAGCAGACCGCCGGGCAGGACGGCGACGCCATCGTGCGTCGTTCCGTCCTGCCC
>NZ_BHYL01000136.1 GCF_003851725.1 Cellulomonas algicola
CAGGCCGCCTGCGCCTGACCGTGACACCGGGTGGTCCGCGCGGCGAGGTCGCGCGGACCACCCGGCCGCACCGTTCCGGGGCGTGAGGCACGCGCCCCGGACAGTCCCTGGACGAGAGGAGTGCCGGTGGACGACGGCACCTGGGCGCAGTTCACGTCGCTCTTCGCCGAGTTCGACGTGGTCGGCGCCTTCTGGGTGAACATCCAGCTGACCTTCTTCGCCGGTGTGCTCGCCCTCGTGCTCGGCACCGCGCTCGCGGTCATGCGCATCTCACCGGTCCCGAGCCTGCGGTGGGCCGGCTCGACGTACGTGACGCTCGTGCGGAACACGCCGCTCACGATCATCATCGTGTTCTGCGTCCTCGGGCTCTGGGGGCAGCTCGGCATCCAGCTCTCGCAGGACTTCCAGACGAACTTCTTCCGCCTCGCGGTGCTCGGGCTCGCCGTCTACCACGCCGCGTTCGTGTGCGAGGCGCTGCGGTCCGGCGTCAACACCGTGCCGATCGGCCAGGCGGAGGCCGCGCGTGCGATCGGGCTGGGCTTCGGGTCCGCGGCGCGGCTCGTGATCCTCCCGCAGGCGTTCCGCGGCGCGGTCGCGCCTCTCGGCAACGTCCTCATCGCCCTCACCAAGAACTCCACGGTGGCGGCCGCGGGCTCCGTCGCCGAGGCCTCCGGGCTCATGAAGACCATGATCGAGTTCCGGCCCGACGTCATCCTGCTGATCTTCTTCACGTTCGCGCTCGGCTTCGTGATCATCGTCGTGCCGCTCGGGCTCGCGACGACCTCCCTCTCGCGCCGATGGGCGGTGGCACGGTGAACGAGACCGTCCTGTTCGACGCGGCAGGGCCGCGCACCCGCCGACGCATGGTGTGGGTCAACATCGGCGCGACCGTCGTCGTCGTCGCGATCGGCGTCTGGGTGCTCGTCCGGCTCGGCGCCAACGGTCAGCTCGAGCCCAGCCTCTGGACCGTGTTCCTCACGCCCGACCCGTGGGTCGACTACCTCCTGCCGGGCCTCGTCGGGACGCTGCGGGCCGCCGCCATCGCGATCGTCACGTCCGCCGTCTTCGGCGTGGTGTTCGGCCTCGGGCGCCTGTCCGCCGCCCGGTGGGTGCGCATCGTCTCCGGTGCGGTCGTCGAGTTCTTCCGCGCCGTCCCCGTGCTGCTCATGATGATCTTCTTCTGGCTCGGGCTCGGCCGGCTGCAGATCCTCGCGCCTGACGACCTGCCGCTCGTCGCCGTCGTCCTCGGCCTCACGTTCTACAACGGCTCGGTGTTCGCGGAGCTCGTGCGGTCCGGCGTGCACAACCTGCCGCGCGGCCAGCGCGAGGCGGCGCTCGCCGTGGGGCTGCGCCGCGCGCAGTCGCTGCGCCTCGTCGAGGTCCCGCAGGCGCTGCTCGCGATGCTCCCCGCGATCGCGAGCCAGCTCGTCGTCATCCTCAAGGACACCGCGCTCGGCTACATCATCACGTACCCCGAGCTGCTCGACGCCGCCCGCCGGCTCGGCTCCAGCGAGGGCAACATCCTGCAGTCGCTCGTCGTCGCCGCGCTGATCTTCATCGTCATCAACTACGCCCTCACGCGCCTTGCCGGCATGCTCGCCGGGCGGGTCGGGCGGCGCACCGCCGGGCGCGCGCGTGCCGAGGCCCCGAGCCTCGTCGTCTCGACCGGACGCTGACCGGGCGCCGACCCGCCGCGGGCCCGCAGGCCCGGGTCGGTCGACGCACCCCGACGGCGCGCGGTGGTCGGCGTGCCGACAGCGGGCGGTGGTCGGCGTGCCGACGACGCCGACCAGGATCCCGTGGGCTCAGCCCGCGGTCGCGCTCGCCCGTGTCTCGCGGACGACGGTCACCTTGATCTCGCCCGGGTACGCGAGGTCGCGCTCGATGTGCCGCGCGATCCGGACCGCCAGCTGCGGCAGGTCCGAGTCGACCACCGCCGAAGGCTCGACCACGACGCGCACCTCGTGGCCGGCCGACATGACCAGCGCGCGACGCACCCCGTCGTGCTCGCTCACGAGCTGCTCGAGCTTGTCCATGCGCTCGACGTACTGGTCGAGCTCCTCGCGTCGCGCGCCCGGACGAGCCGCGGAGATCGCGTCGGCCACCTGCACGAGGACGGCCTCGACGGTCTGCGCCGGGACCTCCTCGTGGTGCGCCGCGATGGCGTTGACGACGTCGTCGGACTCCCCCAGCCGCCGCGCGAGGTCGGCGCCGACCGTCGCGTGCGTGCCCGGGACCTCGGCGGTCAGCGCCTTGCCGACGTCGTGCAGGAACGCACCGCGGCGCGCCATGTCGACGTCCGTGCCGGTCTCCGCCGCGAGCTGCGCCGCGATGAGCGCGCTCTCGACCAGGTGCTCGAGGACGTTCTGGCCGTAGGACGTGCGCAGCCGCAGCCGCCCGAGCGTCCGCACCAGGTCCGGGTGCAGGCCCGCGACCCCCGCACGCTCCGCCGCGTCGTGACCCGCGGCGTCCGTGCGCTCGTCCGCCGACGCGAGCGCGTCCGCGTACGCGGCCTCGATGCGCTGCGGGTGGATGCGCCCGTCGGCCATGAGCGCCTCGAGCGCGACCTGGGCGACCTCGCGCCGCTCCGCGTCGAAGCACGACAGCACGACCGCGCCCGGCTGCTCGTCGACCAGCACGTTGACGCCCGTGAGCGCCTCGAAGGCGCGGATGTTGCGCCCCTCCTTGCCGATGATGCGGCCCTTCATGTCGTCGGACGGCAGCGGGAGCGACGTCGTGGACGCCTGCGCGCTCGTGGCGACGGCCGTGCGCTGCACCGCGGTCGCGACGATCCGTCGGGCGCGCGCCTCGGCCGTCCGGCGGGCCTGCGCCTCCGCACGGCGGACGTGCGCGGCCGCGTCGTTCGCGGCCCGGTCCACGAGCCGCCGGCGGAGCTCCTCCAGCGCATCCTCGCGCGTCAGACCGCTCGTCGACTCGAGCTCCGCGACCGCGTCGCGCTCCGCGTCGAGGATCCGTCGACCGGCGAGCGCGTCCGCCTCCGCGAGGCGCGCCTGCGCGTCACGCTCGGCCGCGGCGAGGCGGCGGTCCGCCTCCCGCTGCGCGTCGTCGAGCCGACGCGTCGCCTCCTGCCGGGCGTCGGCGGCCTCCTCGGCGCGGGTGCGCGCCTTGCGGTCGAGCTCCTCGACCTGCGCCCGGTCCGACGCGAGCGCACGCTCGCGCTCCGCGAGCCGCCGCTCGCGACGGTCCGCGTCGGCGAGGAGCGCGCGCGCCTCGTCCTTGATGCTCGCGACGTCCTGCTCGGCACGTGCGCGCTGGGCGGCTGCCTCGCGTCGGGCGACGAGCACCAGGATCAGGGCCACCAGGCAGGCACCGAGCAGCCCGATCACCGTGGCGATGGGACCTGGCTCCACGTGTCCTCCCGTCGTGCGGGGCCCGCGGCGCGCGCTCCCGGCTCTGGCGACATTCTCACCCAACCGGCGCCGGGCGCGGTGCAGGTTCGCCGCGGTGGCGCCCGACTGGTCCGATGACCCCCCACCTGGGTGCCGTCTCGGCCGCCGTGTTCTCCGAGCGCGAACACCGGCGACGAGCGACTGGCACTCGCGCGCCGAGAGTGCTAACACATGAGGTGTAGCCGAACCCGGCGAAGGACGCCGGGAAGCACCCGGGTCGCGGGAGGTCCGCGACCCGACGACGAGGAGGTGAGGGGCGTGGCTACCCGTTTCGACCCGTTCCAGGAGATGGACCGGATGCTCGGCCAGATGTTCGCCGCCGACCGCGCGTCGGCGACCATGCCGATGGACCTGTACCGCTCGGGCGACCACTACGTGCTGCACGTCGACCTGCCGGGTGCAGACCCGGGCACGATCGACGTCAACGTCGAGGACCGCACGCTGACCATCCGCGCGCAGCGCTCGTCGCGCACCGAGCAGGACGTGCAGTGGCTCGCCAAGGAGCGCCCCGTCGGCACGTACGCCCGCCAGCTGACGGTGGGACGCGGCCTCGCGCTCGACGCGATCAGCGCGACCTACACCGACGGTGTCCTCACGCTGACCATCCCGGTCGCCGAGGACGCGAAGCCGCGCCGCATCGAGGTGCAGCACGGTGCGTCGACCGCGCAGATCGGCACGACCGCCGACGCGCAGGCCTCCGCCTGACGACCGTCTGCCCCTCGCGCCGCTCGCCGGCTCCTGAACGACACGCCAGGTGGCACACGACACGACACGCCAGGTGGCTCACGACGGCCGAGTCGGCGGCAGGCACGACAGGAGACCGGCGCACGGCGACCGGTCGGCGACGACGGCCCCCGCGACGACCTGCGTCGCGGGGGCCGTCGCACGTCGTGCGGAGCGCGACGAGGCCGCTCGCGTCGCGCGTCTCGACGAGGGTCGGCTCAGTCCAGCTCCGGCTCGGCGAGACCCGACGGGTCGACGCCCTCCGCCGCGAGCTCCTCACGAACGAGCCGCGACACGAGCCCGGGGGCGTACCCCTTGCGACCGAGGGCCGCGAAGGTCCGCCGCGTCCGGGTCTGGGGGTCGAGCCCCACCGTCGACGCGAGCCGACGACGCACGAGGTGGCGGGCCGCCTCCTCCTCGTCGTCGGCGTCGACCTGCTCGAGCGCGCGCTGCGCGTCCTCGTCCGCGACGCCCTTGCGCCGCAGCTCGACCGCGAGCGCCCGACGTGAGAGGCCGCGTTCGGCGTGCCGCGTCCGGACCAGGCTCTCCGCGTAGGCGACGTCGTCGACGAGCCCGACCTCGGTGAAGCGGTCGAGGACGCGCGCGGCGACCTCCTCCGGGACGTCGCGTCGCGCCATCCCCTCGGCGAGCTGTGCCCGGCTGCGCGGGGCGCCGGTGAGCATCCGCAGCGCGATCGCGCGGGCCACGGACTCCGGGTCCGGCTCCGCGTCGTGCGCGGCGGATCCCGTCGCGGGCGGCTCGGAGGCGCGCCCACGACGGGATCCGGTGCTCGTGCGAGACAAGCCGGGCCTCAGAAGTCGACCGGGGCCGGTGCGTCGGCGGGCGCGTCGACCCGTGCGCCGACGCCCAGCTTCTCCTTGATCTTCTTGTCGATCTCGTCCGCGAGGTCGGGGTTGTCCTTGAGGAACTTGCGGGCGTTCTCCTTGCCCTGCCCCAGCTGGTCGCCCTCGTACGTGTACCAGGCGCCCGACTTGCGGACGAAGCCGTGCTCGACACCGAGGTCGATGAGGCTGCCCTCGCGGGAGATGCCGACGCCGTAGAGGATGTCGAACTCGGCCTGCTTGAACGGCGGCGCCATCTTGTTCTTGACGATCTTCACGCGCGTGCGGTTGCCGACCGCGTCGGTGCCCTCCTTGAGGGTCTCGATCCGGCGGATGTCCATGCGGACCGACGCGTAGAACTTGAGCGCCTTGCCACCGGTCGTCGTCTCGGGCGAGCCGAAGAACACGCCGATCTTCTCGCGCAGCTGGTTGATGAAGATCGCGGTCGTGCCGGACGCGTTGAGCGCACCGGTGATCTTGCGCAGGGCCTGCGACATGAGGCGGGCCTGCAGGCCGACGTGGCTGTCGCCCATCTCGCCCTCGATCTCGGCCTTGGGGACGAGCGCCGCGACCGAGTCGATGACGATGATGTCGATAGCGCCCGAGCGGATCAGCATGTCCATGATCTCGAGCGCCTGCTCGCCGGTGTCCGGCTGCGAGACCAGCAGCGCGTCGGTGTCGACGCCGAGCTTCTTCGCGTACTCCGGGTCCAGCGCGTGCTCGGCGTCGATGAACGCCGCGATGCCGCCGGCCTTCTGCGCGTTCGCGACCGCGTGCAGCGCGACGGTCGTCTTGCCGGAGGACTCGGGGCCGTAGACCTCGATGATCCGGCCACGCGGGAGCCCGCCGATGCCGAGCGCCACGTCGAGCGCGATGGAACCGGTCGGGATGACCTCGACGGGGGGACGCCCCTCGTCGCCGAGGCGCATGATCGAGCCCTTGCCGAACTGGCGGTCGATCTGGCTGAGAGCGGCCTCGAGGGCCTTCTCGCGGTCCTGGGGTGCGGGCATGTTCCACCTCGTCGTTCGAGCAGCGTCCGGCTGCGCCTGCGGGGGCTGGTCTTCGTCGCAGGTGACGCTATGCCCGACCACCGACATCCCGACCGCTCCCCCGACAACCCGTGGACCGGCACCGCCGGACGGGGGCTGTGGACGGCTCGGCCGTGTCACCTGCCGACGACGATACCCGAACACGTGTTCGACGACGTGCGACACGCCGCGCGTGTCGCGACCGCCCTGTCCCCCGGGCTCGGGCGCGCCCTGGGAGGGTGTGGGCGCCGCGTCCGGCGACGACCTCGCTGGTCAGGTGCGCCCGTGCCCCGGCCGGCGGGGCGTCCGCCCGTGCTCGCCGTCCGACGGTGGTGCGTCCTCGCCCGTGAGCTCCACCTGGTCCCCCGGCGTCAGCACGTGCACGCGGCACCGCGGCGCGAACCGCGCGGCGGCGTGGGCGAACGCGGGGCCAGCACGGTCCATCCACCCCGGCGGGAGCCGTCGTGACACGGGCGCGTGCAGCGTCCCCCAGTGCACCGGGACGGCCGCCCGCGCGCCGACCACCGCGCACGCCCGTGCGGCCTGCGACGGGTCCATGTGCCCGCCCGACAGCCGCGGCCCCCACCCGCCGACGGGCACGAGCGCCAGGTCGACGGGCCCGCCGAGGAGCGCGGGCAGGTCGGCCATCGCGGCGAACGGCGCGGTGTCGCCGGCGAACCACACCCGGCCGGACGGCGCGTCGACGAGGAACCCGTGCGCGCTGTTCGGCCGGTGCGGCATCGGGCGGTCGGCGTGCACCGCGGGCGCGAGCCGCACGCGGACGTCGCTGCCGGGCACGGACCACCACACGTGGTCGGGGAGGCCGAGCGCGCCGTCCACGCCGTGCGCGCGCAGCCAGCGCGCGTTGGCGGGCGAGGACAGCACCGGGGCGCCGGGCAGCAGCCGCAGCGAGCCGAGCTCGGCGTGGTCGTGGTGCAGGTGCGAGACGAGGACGGCGTCGGCCCCCTGCCAGTGCGTCGCGTCGGGCGCCTCGCCGCGGCGCCGCAGCAGGCCGGCGTTGCCGCGCAGCAGCGGGTCGGTGAGCAGGCGGACGCCGTCGACGTCGAGCGCGACCGTGGCGTGCCCGAGCCAGCGGACCCGGACCGCGCCGGGTGCGGACGGTGCGGACGGCGCCGACGATGCGGACGGTGGGGTCGCGGGCGAGGTCCCGCCGCGGTCGGCCCGGTCGGCGCCCGGTGCGGTCACGGGCGGAGCCCCGCCGCGGTCGCCCAGCGCACGAGCTGCGCGTGCACGGCCTCGGCGCCGACGAGCATCCGCAGCGACCCGACGTCCTCCCGCAGGTCGTCGTCCACCGGCCAGTCCGTCGGGTGCAGCAGCAGCGCGCGGTTCTGGTCGCCGCCGATCCCGCCGTGCGAGCCGACCTGCCCCTCGAACGCGTGGACGTGGCCGCGGTCCGACACGGTCGACACCAGCAGCAGGTCGCCGGAGTGCGCGAGCCGGGCGGCCCGGACGAGGTCGGCGCGCCCGCGCGGGCCGTAGGGCGCGAGCGGGTCCTCGCCCTCCGGCTCGGCGTCGTCCTGCTCGAGCAGCACGAGGCCGCGCGCACCGACGGCCACGAGCCCGCGGTCGCGCGTGTCCGCCACGACGACGCCGACGGTCGGCACCGCCGCGAGCCCGACGACGAGCCCCGGCCAGCGCTCCTGCAGGTCCTCGAGCACGAGGCGGTGCGACGCGTGCGGGAACCACACGAGGCCGAGGTTGCCCGACCCGACGACCACGACCTCGGGCGCCTCGCCGCCCGCGGTCGCCTCGCCGGCGTCGCGCGCACGGGCGTCGGGACCGACCACGGTCGCGGTGCGGCCGCCGCCGAACGCGGACGTCAGGAGCGCGTTGAGCGGCCCCCAGTCCTCGCCCGTGCCGCTCTGCACACCCGGTGCGGCGGGTGTCGCCATGAGCGCACGCACCGTGTCGAGCAGGCTGCGACCCTCGACGTCCTCGAACGTCGGGCCGAGCGCCTGCCCGTGGTCGGAGAGCACGACGACCCGGTAGGAGCGCGGCGCGACGGCGCACACCGCCTCGAGCGTGCGCAGCACCCGGTCGAGCCCTTCGAGCGAGCGCATCGACTCGGGTCGCGTCGGGCCGGCGTGATGCGCGATCTCGTCGTAGTCGACGAGGTCGACGTAGATCGTCGGGTCGCCGCGCATGAGCGCCTCCGCGACGAGCGACGTCGACAGGTCGCGCATGAGCACGTTCGTGACGCCGCGCAGCACGACGTACCAGCCGCCGCGCGAGATCCGCGGGCGCACGTCGCGCACGCGCTGGCGGCGGGCCTGGTAGAGCTCCTTGACCATCTCGCCGAGCGACAGGCTGACCGCGCGCGCGAGCACGAACGGGCTCGCGAAGAAGCGCAGGAACGACGGTCCCGGCCCGAGCCCGGCGCGCTCGCCGTCGGGCCCGCGGCTGCGCGTGCGGCTCATCACGACGTACGCCGACGCGGCGTCGCCGGAGAACATGGTCGACACGGCGGTGCCGCCGCCCGCGAGCAGGCCCTTGCCCGTCGTGAGCCGGGTCTCGACGAGCGCCGCGTCGACCGGGTGGTTCGTGACGACCAGCCGGCCGAGCCCGCGGTCCCACCAGCGGAACGCGGGGATCTGCGTCGAGTCGCCGTGCAGGAGCCCTGCCTGGCTCGCGGGCGTCGTGGACGGGACGCGTGCCCACCACTGCTCGAGCCGGTGCGTGCCGTCGGTCAGCCAGCGCTGCATCGTCGGCGCGAGGCCCGCCTCGATCGCCTGCTGGAGCACGGGCTCGGCGACGCCGTCGAGCTGCACGACGAGCAGACCGGCCTGGCGCGTGCCGTCGGGCACCGCGCCCGACCGGCGGGCGTGCCGTCGGGCGCGTCGGAGCACGTCGGCGATCACGTAGTCGCTGTCGTTCGCGCCCCACACCCAGCGGGCTGCGGCCATGACGACCGCCGTCACGACGAGGACGGCCGCGGTGTCCCACGCCGAGTCGAGCTCGATCCCGGGGGCGTACGCGAGCGCGACCCAGGCGACGGCGACCTGCACGACAAGCCCGGCGACCAGCGCGCCCATCGCCCCCGCCACGGCTGCGAACCAGCGCAGCGGCGCGCGCAGGAGGAGGTCGCCGACCGCGACCGCGAGCGCGACGACGACGACCCCGAGCGGGGACTGCGCGGTCACCCCGTCGACGAGCGCGATCGCGACGCCGAGGCCGAGCGCGGTCGTCGCGAGGCCGAGCAGGACGTCGCCCACGTCGGCGAGCGTCGGCACCCACCGGCGGGGTGGGCGGTCGGGGCGCTCGTCGGCGGGCATCGGCGGGGTCAGCGCCTCGGCGGTGCCGCGCGGTGCGGGTCGGTGCCCCAGCGGGCGGCGTCCGGGACGCCGAGCGCGTCGCACAGCGCGTGCCAGACGGTGCGCGGCTCGTCGCCGTCGTCGAGCGCCTGCTGCGCGGTCCGGTTGCCGAGCTCCCCGATGACGAGCTCGCGCACGAGCCCGCGGCCCTGGGCGCTGCCCAGGACGTCGTCGACCAGATCCCAGAACTCCCGGTACCTCACGGCCCACAGCCTGCCACCCCGCGCGCGCCGCGCCCACACCGACGTGCGGATCCGCGAAGGGCGGGTGTGGGCGGTGCCTGGCACGATGACGCGGTGGTGCTCAACCGGTTCTCCGACGCGACGCAGGCGTGGTTCTCCGGCGCGTTCGAGCAGCCCACGGCCGCGCAGACGGGTGCGTGGACCGCGGTGTCGGGCGGGGAGCACGCGCTCGTCGTCGCGCCGACCGGGTCCGGCAAGACGCTCGCGGCCTTCCTGTGGGCGCTCGACGGCCTGCTCACGCAGGACCAGCCGGAGGATCCGGCCGCGCGCTGCCGCGTCGTCTACGTGTCGCCGCTCAAGGCGCTCGCGACGGACGTCGAGCGCAACCTGCAGTCCCCGCTGGTCGGCATCCGGCAGGCCGCAGCGCGGCTCGGTCGCACGCTGCCCGACGTGTCGGTCGGGATCCGCACGGGCGACACCCCGCCGGCCGAGCGGCGCGCGTTCGCGACGAAGCCGCCGGACATCCTCATCACGACGCCCGAGTCGCTGTACCTCGTGCTGACGTCGGCGGCGCGGTCGGGCCTGTCGGGCGTCCGGACGGTCATCGTCGACGAGATCCACGCGGTCGCCGGGACCAAGCGCGGCGCGCACCTCGCGCTGTCGCTCGAGCGTCTCGACGCGCTGCTGGACCGCCCGGACGGGCCCGGGCCGGTGCAGCGGATCGGGCTGTCGGCGACCGTCCGGCCCGTCGAGACGGTCGCGGAGTTCCTCGGGGGTGCGCGTCCGGCGGCGCAGGGCGGCCGGACGGTGACCGTCGTGCAGCCGCCGTCGACCAAGCGCATCGAGGTCGACGTCGTCGTGCCCGTCCCGGACCTCACGGAGCTCGGGACCGCCGCCGGGACGGACACCCCGCTGCCCGACCTCGACCTGAGCGGGACCGCGGACCGCCCGCTGACCCGCCCGTCGATCTGGCCGCACGTCGAGGAGCGCGTCGTCGACCTCGTCGCGGACCACCGCTCGACGCTCGTCTTCACCAACTCGCGCCGCGGCGCGGAACGCCTGACCGCGCGCATCAACGAGGTGTGGGCCGGCCGCCAGGGCGAGGACGTGCCCGACCCCGGCACGCTGCGGCCTGCGGCGGCACCTGCGCAGTCGGGGACGGCCGTCGGGATCGACACCCGCACCGCGGAGGCGATCCTCGCGCGCGCGCACCACGGGTCGATGAGCCGCGCGGAACGGACCCGCACGGAGTCCGAGCTCAAGGCGGGCCGCCTGCCCGCGGTGGTCGCGACGAGCTCGCTCGAGCTCGGCATCGACATGGGTGCGGTCGACCTCGTCGTGCAGGTCGGCTCCCCGCCGTCGGTCGCGAGCGGGCTTCAGCGCGTCGGACGGGCGGGTCACCAGGTCGGCGCGGTCTCGCGCGGCGTCGTGTTCCCGACGTTCCGCGGTGAGCTCGTGCCGGCCGCGGTCACCGCCGAGCGCATGCGGGCCGGCACGCTCGAGCCGCTGTCGGTGCCGCGCAACGCGCTCGACGTGCTCGCCCAGCAGGTCGTGGCGATGGTCGCGACCGACGACTGGTCGGTCGACGACCTCGCGGCCGTGGTCCGCCGCGCCGGACCGTTCTCGACGCTCGGCGACGCGACGCTGCGCGCGGTGCTCGACATGCTCGCGGGCCGGTACCCGAGCGAGGAGTTCGCCGAGCTGCGCCCGCGGATCGTGTGGGACCGCGTGACCGACACGCTGTCCGCGCGGCCGGGCGCGCTGCGGCTCGCGGTCACGAGCGGCGGCACGATCCCCGACCGCGGCCTGTTCGGCGTGTTCCTCGCGAGCGGCGCGACGACGAGCGACGTGCCCGTCGACGCCGAGCGCACCGGCGGCCGCGTGCGCGGCGGGCGGCGCGTCGGCGAGCTCGACGAGGAGATGGTGTACGAGTCGCGTGTGGGCGACACGTTCACGCTCGGGTCGAGCACGTGGCGCATCGACGACATCACGCCCGACCGCGTGCTCGTCACGCCCGCGCCGGGCGTCCCCGGGCGGCTCCCGTTCTGGAAGGGCGACTCGCAGGGACGCCCCGCCGAGCTCGGCCGCGCGATGGGCGCCTGGGTGCGCGAGCTCGGCACGCTCCCCGAGCCGGCCGCGCGGGCGCGCGTCGAGGCGGCCGGGCTCGACCCGTGGGCGGCCGACAACCTGCTCACGTACCTGGCCGAGCAGCGCGCCGCGACGGGCGACCTGCCGACCGACACCGTCCTCGTCGTCGAGCGGTTCCGCGACGAGATCGGCGACTGGCGCGTCGTGCTGCACTCCCCCTACGGCGCGCGGGTGCACGCGCCCTGGGCGATCGTCGTGGGGGCGCGGCTGCGCGAACGGTACGGGGTCGACGCCGCCGCGATGCACGCCGACGACGGGATCGTCCTGCGGCTGCCCGACGTGCTCGGCGAGGACGCGTGGGCCGACGGGAGCGACGTCGACGCGGGCCCCGCGATCGGGCTCGACGACCTGCTGGTCGACGCCGACGAGGTGCTCGACACGGTGCGCTCGGAGCTCGGCTCCTCGGCGATGTTCGGCGCCCGGTTCCGCGAGGCCGCGAGCCGCGCGCTGCTGCTCCCCCGCCGCCGACCCGACCGGCGTCAGCCGCTGTGGCAGCAGCGCCAGCGGTCCGCGCAGCTGCTGTCCGTCGCCGCGCAGTACCCCGACTTCCCGATCCTGCTCGAGGCCGTCCGTGAGTGCCTGCAGGACGACTTCGACACCGAGGCGCTCCAGTCGCTCATGCGCGACGTCGCCAACGGGCGCGTCCGCGTCGTCGAGGTGACGACGCCGCAGCCGTCGCCCTTCGCGCAGGCGCTCCTGTTCGGGTACACCGCGCAGTTCCTGTACGAGGGCGACGCGCCGCTCGCCGAGCGGCGCGCGGCCGCGCTCACGCTCGACCCGACGCTGCTCGCGGAGCTGCTGGGCCAGGGCGGCGAGTCGCAGCTCGCGGACCTCCTGGACCCCGAGGCGGTCGTCCGGACGGAGGCCGAGCTCGCGGGCACGGCGCCGGACCGGCAGGTGTCGTCGCTCGAGGGGCTCGCCGACGTGCTGCGCCGGCACGGCCCGCTGACCGTCGACGAGGCCGCGCAGCGCGTCGTCGAGGACCACCGCACGGAGGTCGGCGCGTGGCTCGACGAGCTCGCGCGCGCACGCCGCGCGATCCGCGTGCGGCTCGGCGGGCTCCCGCCCGAGCGCGCCGAGCAGTGGGCCGCGGTCGAGGACGCCGGGCGGCTGCGCGACGCGCTCGGTGTCGCGCTCCCCGTCGGGGTGCCCGAGGTCTTCACGGAGCTCGTGCCCGACCCCGTCGGGGACCTCCTGCGCCGGCACGCGCGCACGCGCGGACCGTTCACGGCCGCGTCGGCCGCGGCGCGGTTCGGCTTCGGCGTCGCCGTCGTGTCGGACGCGCTGCAGCGGATGGAGTCGGCGGGCGTCCTGGTCCACGGCCGGCTGCGTCCCGACGAGCTCGGCGGCACGGGTGACGAGTTCTGCGACGCCCAGGTGCTGCGCACGCTGCGCCGCCGGTCGCTCGCCGCGCTGCGCGCGCAGGTCGAGCCCGTCGACCCGCAGGCCCTCGGCGTCTTCCTGCCGCGGTGGCAGGGGGTGCAGCCGGTGCGGCTGCCCGGTCGCGCCGCGGGTCACGCGTCCCTGCGCGGGGTGGACGGTGTCGCGCGCGTCGTCGAGCAGCTGGCCGGGGCCGTGCTGCCGGCGTCGGCGTGGGAGACGCACGTCCTGCCCGCGCGCGTCCCCGACTACGCGCCGTCGATGCTCGACGAGCTCACCGCCGCGGGCGAGGTCGTGTGGGCCGGGCACGGTGCGCTCGCCGGGCACGACGGGCTCGTGTCGCTGCACCCCGCGTCGGTGGCCGACCTGACGCTGCCGCCGCCGCGCGACCGGGACGCCGACGACCCGACGTCGACCGTGCTGCACGACGGCGTCCTCGAGGCGCTCGCGGGCGGCGGTGCCTGGTTCCTGCACCAGCTCGTCGAGCGCGTGCGCGCGACGTCCCCCGAGGAGACGCCGCCGACGTCGACCGAGGTCGCGACCGCACTCTGGGACCTCGTGTGGGCGGGGCTCGTGACGAACGACGGCCTCGCGCCGCTGCGCGCGTGGCTCGGCACCGGCACGACCGCGCACCGCACGCGCGCACCGTCGCCGCGGGGACGGGCGCTGCGCCCGAGGCTGGGGCTGCGCGCAGGGCTCCGGGCGTACGCGACCGACGGGACCGGGACGGCCGTGGGTGCGGGGACGGGTGCGCTACCCGGCGGAGGCGCCGCGTCGGCCGCGGCGGCCGGCGGTCGGTGGTCGCTGCTGCCGGGCCGCGAGGGCGACCCGACCCTGCG
>NZ_BHYL01000137.1 GCF_003851725.1 Cellulomonas algicola
CGCCGGACCTCCCGCTCGTCGCACGCTCGACCGCCGCGCCGGACGCGACGGCCTCGGCGGGACCGGGCGCGACGACCGGCGCGGGTCCCGCGCAGGCGCTGAGCGTCGGACCCCTGCTCGCGGGCCGCCCGGCGCCGGTGCAGCTCGCCGACCGCCCCCCGACCCTGCTGGCCGGTCAGGTCGCGACGCGTCGCGCGGTGCCGGTCCAGCGCGCCGTCCCCGGTGCCCCCGCTCCCGCGAGCCCGCGGACGGGTGGCGCGACGCTGACCACGCCCGTCCTCGACCCCACCCGCGGGGGTGCCGCGTCGGCGGTCGGGGCCGTCGCGTCCCGCCGCGCGGACGGGTCGACGGACCCGGTGCCGAGCCACGGCGCCGACCTGGCCGTGGCCCTGACGGGCACGTCGCCCGCACGCTCCACGACGCACCCGGACGCTGCCGACGACTCCCGGCCCACGGACGCGCCCGCCGTGCTCCCCGTGCCGTCCGCCACCGCCTCGCCCGTCGACGGAGCCCTCGTGACCCTCCAGCGCACGTCCGCGCCGGGCACGTCCGCGACCACCGACCGGCCCCTGACGCCCCTCTCCCCAGGCGGTGCCGGGGCGCCGGTCGGCCCGACGGTGTCCCGGCCGACGACGCCGGTCCGCGCCGACGCCTCGTCGGCCGACACCACCGCGACCGGGACGACGGAGGTGCCGGGCCCCCTGCCGCTGGTCCAACGCCGCGTCGAGCCCACGTCGACGCCGCCCACGCTCCCGCCGGAGCCCCCCGCGGCAACGCCCACGGTCCAGCGCAGCGACGACGCCGCTCCCCCGCCACCGGTCGCGACGCCGGTCGCCGCCGCCGACGCCGCGGGCGCGGCACCGGAGGGGTCGGGCGCGTCACCGTTCGCGACGGCGACCCCGGCGGACCTCGACGAGCTGGCCCGGCGGCTCATGACGCCGCTCATGCGCCGGGTGCGCGGGCAGCTGCTCGTGGACCGCGAGCGCCGCGGCACGCGGATCGACCGATGACGAGCAGCACGCGCAGCACGAGCGCCACGACGAGCGGGAGGAGGGACCGATGCTGGAGGACACCGCGACAGCCGTCGGGCTGCAGTACGTCGTGACGGTCGACGGGCACAAGCTCGGCACGTTCGCGTCGTGCGAGGGCCTCGGGCTGGAGGTCGTCGTGGAGAGCCGCGAGGAGGGCGGCTTCAACACGGGCGTCTGGCAGCTGCCGACGCGCGTGAAGTACCCGAACGTCAAGCTCACGCGCCCGCTGGGCAAGGAGACGGCGGACGTCATGGCGTGGCTGTCGACGGTCAGCCAGGGGCTGGTCGCGACGACGGCGAGCATCGAGGCGCGCACGACGGACGGCACGACGGTCGTGCGGTGGACGTTGCAGGGCGTCGTGCCGATCCGCTGGACGGGCCCGTCGCTGACGCCGGACACGACGAAGGTCGTGACGGAGACGCTCGAGCTCGCGCACCACGGCTTCGGCAAGGGGGCGTGACGTGGGATCCGCGACGGGGTTCAACGCGAGCGCGGCGTCGGCGGCACCGGCGGGCGCGTCGACGCTGACGCACGCGAAGCTCGACCTGCACGAGCCGTCGAAGGACGGCGCCCTGGACAAGCCGGGGCCGCTCATCGGGTCGGTGGACTTCCAGTTCAACCCGAAGGAGCTGACGCTCCAGAAGTCGGCGAAGTGGACACGCCCGACGACGAAGGGCAGCAAGCGGTCGAGCCCGCCGCAGTACCAGGGGCCGCAGCCGTCGAAGCTGACGCTCGAGATGTTCCTCGACGAGTCGGTGTTCTTCGACCCGGCGAAGAAGCAGGACGGGTCGGTCGTCAAGACGGTGGAGCAGCTGTTCAAGTGCTGCGTGCCGACCGACGCGTCGCACGGCCAGAAGAAGGACTCCCCGCCGTGGGTCAAGTTCTCGTGGGGCGGCCTGACGGGGTTCCTCGCGTACATCGAGCAGGTGCAGGTGAAGTACACGCTGTTCACGCCTGCGGGGCTGCCGGTGCGGGCGGTGTGCACGGTGACGCTGCAGGAGCTCGCGGGCGAGCCCCCGGGCACGAACCCGACGTCGGGCGGCCGGGTGCCGCACCGCGAGCACGTGGTCGTGCAGGGCGACACGCTGCCGGGCGTCGCGTACCAGGAGTACGGCGACGCGTCGTTGTGGCGGGCGGTCGCGGACGTCAACGGCGTCGACGACCCGGCGCGGCTGCGTCCCGGGCGGCGGCTGCTGCTGCCGACGGCCGACGAGCTGCTGCGTCAGGCGCCCCCGACGGCCCCGCGCACGCCGCTGACGACACCGCGCGCGGGCTCGCCCGCGGTGACCCCCGCACCGCGCAGGGAGGTGGCCGGTGCCGTTCGGTGAGGAGCACAGCGCGACGCTGCTGATCACGGTCGACGGGACGCCCCTGCCGGCCGACGTCGCGCCGCTGCTCGTGTCCGGGTACGTCGACAGCGCGCGCAGCGTGCCGGACCTGTTCGTGCTGCGGTTCTCCGACGAGCACGGGACCGTCCTGAAGAAGGGCGGGTTCACGATCGGCGCGCAGGTCCAGCTCCAGGTGCAGTCGAGCGGCCCGGGTGGCCCGAAGCCGCTGCTCAAGGGCGAGGTCACGGCGGTCGAGGCGGAGCTCGACCCGGAGGGGCTGCACACGGTGGTGCGCGGCTACGACGTGTCGCACCGCCTGTTCCGGGGTCGCCGGATGGAGGCGTACCGGAAGATGAAGCCGGGCGAGATCGTCCGCAAGGTCGCGCAGCGCGCGGGGCTCGCGGTGGGCACGGTCTCGTCGCAGGGGTCCGTGATCGAGCACGCGGTGCAGGACGACGTCGACGACTGGACGTTCGTGTCGACGCTGGCCGACGAGCTCGGCTGGGTGCTGCGCGTCGTCGACGGCAAGCTCCAGGCCGGGCCTCCCGCGCAGGCGACCGCGGCGCCCGCGACGAGCGGCGAGGCCCGCAAGGACCCGCTCGTGCTGGAGAAGGGCGTCAACCTGCAGTGGCTGCGCGCGACCGTGACCGCCGCCGGGCAGGTGCCCGACGTCGAGGTCCGCAGCTGGGACGTGAAGCAGAAGAAGGCGCTGGTCGGCACGGCCACCGCGACGACGGTGAGCGCGCAGCTCGCCGACGCCGACCCGGTGAAGCTCGCGAAGAAGTTCGGCGGCCCGACGCTCGTCGAGTCCGCGTCGTCGCTCGACACGCAGGCCGCGGTGAACGCGCGCGCGAAGGCGCTCGCGGACCGGATCGCGGGCGGGTTCGCGGAGCTCGAGGGCGCGGCGCACGGCAACCCGGCGCTGCTCGCGGGCGGGTCGGTCGCGGTGCGCGGGATCGGCTCGCCGTTCGACGGGCAGTACGTGCTGACCGCGGTGCGGCACGACTTCGACGCCGAGGGCGGGTACGTCACGTCGTTCACGGTCGCGGGCGCGTCCGAGCGGTCGCTGCTCGGCACCGTGCTCGGGTCGACGGGCGGCGGGCTGGGCGTCGCGGGCGGTCCGACGGGTCGCACGCCGACGCTCGGCGTCATGCAGGCGATCGTCACCGACGCCAAGGACCCCGAGGCGCTCAACCGTGTCCGCATCACGCTCCCCGTGCACTCCGACACGTACGAGTCGGGGTGGGCGCGCGTCGTGCAGCCGGGAGCGGGCGCGTCGCGCGGCACGGGCATGCTGCCCGAGGTCGGCGACGAGGTGCTCGTCGCGTTCGCCGAGGGCGACCTGGGCCAGCCGTACGTCCTGGGCGGGCTCTACAACGGCAAGGACAAGCCCGACGCGGACCAGGTCGGCAGCTCCGACGGCAAGATCCAGAAGCGCGTCTTCGTGTCCCGGACCGGCATGCGCGTCGAGCACCTGGAGAAGCCCGGTGCGGAGGAGCTGACGATCTCGACGAACGCCGGTGCGCAGAAGATCCGGCTCGTCCAGAAACCCGACGCGGCGATCGAGATCATCTCGGAGGGCCCGGTCACCGTCACCGCGAAGAAGGAGGCGACGGTCACCGCGCAGAAGGACGTCTCGGTGACGAGCCAGACCGGCGCGGTCAAGGTCAAGGGCGTCGACGTGACGATCGAGGGCTCGAAGTCGGTCGCCGTGAAGGGTCCGCAGGTCACCGTCGAGGGCACCGCGAGCGCCGAGGTCAAGGGCGCCGCCGTCAAGGTCGCCGCCCAGGGCACGGCCGAGCTGTCCGCGACCGGCATCACCACCGTCCGCGGCTCGCTCGTGAAGATCAACTGAGGGGGCGCGACGTGGGCCAGGAGTTCATCGGCGCCGGGTGGGCGTTCCCCGTGCGCACCGACGCGACGGGCCGCATCGCGCTGTCCCGCGAGGGCCGCGAGATCGAGGAGAGCATCCGTCTGATCCTCGCGACGGCCCCCGGCGAGCGTCCGATGCGACCCGAGTTCGGCTGCGCGGCGCACGACCACGTGTTCGCCCCGGCGGACGCGTCGACCGCGGGCGCGATCGCCGACGCCGTCCGCGTCGCGCTCGACCGGTGGGAGCCGCGCATCGACCTGCAGGACGTCCTGGTGCGCTACGACGAGGTCGACCGCGGCCTGCTGTACATCGACGTGCAGTACGCGCTGCGCGGCACGAACGACCCCCGCAACCTCGTCTTCCCCTTCTACACGATCCCCGACGAGCGCCCCGGCACCCCCGCGGGCACGGGCGCCGCCGGGCCGACGGGCGGAGGTGCCTGACGTGCTGCCCACCCCGAACCTCGACGACCGGCGGTTCCAGGACCTCGTCGACGACGCGAAGCGCATGGTGCAGCGACGCTGCCCGGAGTGGACCGACCACAACGTGTCCGACCCGGGCGTGACGCTCATCGAGACGGTCGCGTTCATGGCGGACGAGCTGTTCTACCGGCTCAACCGCGTGCCCGACCGGCTGTACGTCGCGTTCCTCGACCTGCTGGGCGTCACGCTGCACCCGGCCGGCGCGGCGACCGTCGACGTGACGATGTGGCTGTCCGCCCCGCAGCCGGAGACGGTGGTCGTACCCGAGGGCACCGAGTCCGCGACCCAGCGCGGCGAGGGCGAGGAGCCCGTCGTGTTCGCGACGACCGCGGAGCTGCGCATCCCCCCGCGGTCGCTCGCGCACGTGCTGACGCAGCGCCCTGGCGGCGAGCCCGTCCCGCACGACGAGCAGCTCTCGTTCCGCGAGCCGTTCCCGGTGTTCGCCGACGTCCCGCAGCTCGACGACGTGCTGCTGCTCGGCCTCGACGACGCGGCCCCGTCGTGCGTCGTCGTCCTGCGCTTCGACTCCGACGTGCAGGGCGTCGGCGTCGACCCGCGCCACCCGCCGATCGTCTGGGAGGCGTGGGACGGGCGGTCGTGGGTGTCGTGCGACGTCGACAGCGACGGCACCGGCGGCCTCAACCGTCCCGGCGACGTGGTCCTGCACGTCCCGGCGACGCACACCGCGCACGTGCTCGCCGACCGCCGCGCGGGCTGGCTGCGCTGCCGCGTCGTCCCGCCCGACACCGACTACACCGGCTACTCCGCGTCGCCGACCGTCCGCGAGGCGAGCGCCTTCACGATCGGCGGGACCGTCGCGGCGATCCACGCGGCGACCGTCGAGGACGAGGTCGTCGGGCTGTCCGAGGGCACGTACGCGCAGGTCTTCCCGCTCGAGCACGGTCCCGTCGTGGCCGGTCCGCCGCTCGTCCTGGAGGTCGCCGCGGGTCCCGGCTGGGACACGTGGACCGAGGTCGACTCGTTCGCCGGGCACGAGCCCGACGACCAGGTGTTCCGCGTCGACCGTGCCGCGGGCGAGCTGCACCTCGCGCCCGCCGTCCGCGAGCCCGACGGGACGCTGCGCGCGTACGGCGCGGTCCCGCCCAAGGGCGCCCCGATGCGGCTGCCGCGGTACCGCACGGGTGGCGGGCCCGACGGCAACGTCGCGCCCGGGACCATCCAGGTGCTGCGCGGTGCGGTGCCGTTCGTCGACCGCGTCTCCAACCGGCGCGCCGCGGTCGGCGGTGTCGCGGCCGAGAACGTCGACGAGGCGAAGGAGCGCGGGCCGCTCGCGCTGCGCGTCCGCGACCGGGCCGTCACGACCGAGGACTACGAGGAGATCGCGCGCGGCGCGACGACCGGTGTCGCACGCGTCCGGGCCGTCGCCGCCGGGGACGGCGCCGACGCGGGTGCCGTGCGCGTGCTCGTCGTCCCGACCGCCGTGCCCGACGCGGCCGGGATGCTGCGGTTCGAGGACCTCGTGCCGCCCGCCGACACGCTCGCCGCGATCGCCGAGCACCTCGACGACCGTCGGCCCGTCGGTGCGCGCGTGCTCGTCGAGCCGCCGTTCTACCAGGGCGTCACCGTCGTCGCGCGCCTGTCCCCCCGCCCCCGCGCCGACGTCGCGCTGCTCGCGACCGAGGCCGAGCGCGCGCTCTACCGGTACTTCGACCCGCTCACGGGCGGGCCGGACGGCGACGGCTGGCCCTTCGGCCGGCCCGTCCAGGCCGGCGAGGTCTACGCGGTCCTCCAGCGGCTGTCCGGCACCGAGCTCGTCGAGGACGTCAAGCTGTTCGCCGCCGACCCCATCACCGGCCGCCGCGGCGAGGCCGTCCAGCGCATCGACCTCGACAAGCACGCGCTCGTCTTCTCCTTCCGGCACCAGGTGCGGGTGGCGAAGCGCTGATGCCCGACGTGCGCAGCAGGCGCGGCATGGTCGACGGGCTCACGACGCCCGTCCCGATCGGCACGCGCCTGCCCGCCGTCCTCCAGGAGGACGACTTCCTGCTGCGGTTCGTCGCCGCGATCGACGACACGTTCGCGCCCGTCCACCTCACGCTCGACGCGCTCGCCGCGTACGTCGACCCGCACCTCGCGCCCGCCGACTTCCTCGAGTGGCTGTGCGCGTGGGTCGGCATCGAGCCCGACCAGACGTGGAGCGTCGAGCGCCGGCGCGAGGTCGTCGCGCACGCGTCCGCCGTGCACCGGTGGCGCGGCACGACGCGCGGCGTCGCCGAGGCCGTGCGGCTCGTCGTCGACGGCGACGTCGAGGTCACCGACACCGGCGCCGCCGGCTGGTCCGCGACCCCCGGCGGCCCGGTCCCCGGGGAGGCCGTGCCCGGCCTGCTCGTCCGCGTCCGCGCGAGCGGTCCCGTCGACCGGCGGCGCGTCGAGCGCGTCGTCGCCGCCGTGACCGCCGCGCACGTGCCCTTCACGCTCGACCTGGAGGAGGAGACCTCATGATCGTGTGCCCGTCGTGCGGCAGCCGGAACGAGGACGACGAGCAGTTCTGCGGCGAGTGCGGCAACTACCTCGACTGGGACGAGGTCCAGGTCGTCGAGGAGCCCGCCGCCGTCGCCGCGGCACCGGCCACGCCCGCACCCGTCGTGTCCCCCGCACCTGTCGCCGAGCCCGCACCTGTCGCCGAGCCCGCACCCGCCGCCGGGACGGCGACACGTGAGGTCCCGTCGCCGCGCACCGCCGCCCGCCACCAGGCGACCGACGCACCCGCACCGTCGGGGAGCGGCGACGACTCCCGACGGGTCGCAGACGACGGCGTCCCGGGGGCGGAGGTCGCCGGCGCGGCCACCGACCCCGCCCACCCCGCGGCCGCCCAGCGGGACGCCGAGGCACGCGCCGCGGCCGAGCAGGCCGCCGCGGAC
>NZ_BHYL01000138.1 GCF_003851725.1 Cellulomonas algicola
CCGCTGGTCGCGCCGCTCGTCGGTGCTGGACCGCGGTCGCCGGTCGTCGACGCCGCCGGGCCGTGCGCGTCGCTCGTCGTTCGTCGGGCGTGCGCGTCGGTCGTCGCCGCTCGGGCGGGTGCGTCGGTCGTCACCGCCGGGGCGGGCGCGCCGGTCGTCGGACGTGGGCTGTCGGCGCTGGTCGTCGGGGCGCTGACCCCCGCGACCGGGACGGCCCCGGCCGCCCGGCCCGGGGCGTCGGCCGGGTCGGCTGTCGCGGTGCGGCACGTCAGGCGGGGACGGGCGTGAGGGCGCCGACGGCGCGGAGCACGAACGTCTCGGTCTGCTCGATCGCGCGCTCGCGCTCGGCGCCGCCCTGGGGCACGCCGCGCCCGGACAGGCACGCGTTGACGAGCGGGACGATCGTGTCGACGTCCTGGTCGGGGAAGACGCCCGACTCGATCCCGGCGGCGAGGATGCGGCGCAGGATCTGCTCGACGACGACGACGTGCTCACGGACCCGCTGCTGCGCGCCGCGGGACAGGACGGAGCGCAGCTCGGGCCCGGGGGCGACGTGGTAGACGCGCGTCAGCGACGCCTGCTGCCGGACGTAGGTGCGGAGCTGCTCGACGGGGTCGTCGATGTCGTCGAGCGAGCGCTGCAGGGTGGCGGTGTACTGCTCGGTCTCGTGCGTGATGAAGCCGAGGAGCAGCGCCTCCTTGTCGGGGAAGTGGTTGTAGACGGCGGTGCGTCCGACGCCGGCGGCCTGGGCGATCTCGGCGAGCGTGATGGCGTCGAAGCCGCGCTCGGCCATGAGGGCGGACAGCGCGGCGAAGAGCTTGCTGCGCGTCTGCTCGCGGTGCTCGTGCAGCGACCCGCCGATGATCTTGGGCATGGTGACATCGTCTCACGTTCTGTCAGAAACACGTCCCCGTGCCCGCCCGCTGGTCAGGAGCGCGCTCGCGGCCGCGCGAACACCCCGCCGATGAACCCGAGCACCGCCCCGACGAGGATCAGCGGCACGCCGTTGGTCACGACGAACGCGTCGTCGACGGGGAACTGCAGCTGTGCGACGAGCGCCCCGATCCCGAGCAGCGCGGCGAGGATCGCCGACCGCCGGATCTGCTTCCCGGTCCCGGTGAGCCCGAGCAGCATGATCAGCGCGAGGAGCGCGACCAGCAGGGTCGCGGCGACGGCCGCCGCGATGCTGATCGCGACCTCGTTGCCCGTCGACGCCTCCGTCACGACGAGCTCGAGGTCGACGACCTGACCGTCGAGCCACGGCAGCAGCGCCCCCGCGATCATCGCGAGCGCGCCGAGCCACACGAGCCACCGCTTCGCGACGGGCCGCCAGTCGCGTGCCGTCTGGGTGAGCGTCGCCGCACCCTCGACCGACCCGGCGGCGTCGCTCGCCACGACCGTCACCGCACGGGACCGCTGCGTCCCGCCGTCGGGCAGGGGCGCGTCGAACGAGAGCTGCACGCGCGCGACCTGACCGGGAGCGACCGTGAGCTGGTCCTGCGAGAACGTGAACCGCGCCTGCCCGAGCTCGTCACGGGCCGCGAGCCGCACCGTCAGCGGCGACGTGCCGGCACGGTTGTCGACGTCGACCGCGAACGCCCCGCGTCGCGCCTCGGTGGACAACGTCGCCGGCGACACCTGCAGCCGTGCGGTCGTGATCGGGTCGGCCGGTGCGCTCACGTCGAGCACCCCCGTCGCCTCGACCTCGCGCCGCCCGTCCGACACGACGACCGAGAACGGCCGCGACGCCGACGTGCCCGGCGCCGGGGCGCTGGTCCGCAGCAGCGCGTGCACGCGCGTCGCCCGGCCGCCCGGCACGACGAACCGGTCGTGCCCGAACGAGAACGCGACGAGGCGCTGGGGGTCGCGGCCGGTCACGTCGACCGCGAGCCCGTCGTCCTCGGCCCGGTTGTCGACGATGACGTCGAACGCGCCCGTCTCCGTCCCGACGACGTGCAGGTGGCTCGGCTCGAGGCGCACCGTGAACGGCTCGGGCTCCTCCTCCGCGGCCGTGCGCTGCACGACCGTGACCGACGTCGACACGGGTCCGTCGTCGTCGGACGCCGACAACGTGAGCCGCCGCGTCGCCTCGCGACCGGGGTCCGGCGCAGGCGCGCTGAACCGCACGCGCACGTCCGCGGTGCCGAGCGCCGGGACGTCGACCGCGGGCGGCACGACGTCGGCACGCACGACGTCCTCGTCGTCCTGCACGGTCAGGGCGTAGTGCCGCGGGTGGTTCGACGCGCGGTTGTCGACCGTCACCGTGAACGCGCCGTCGGTCGCGTCGTCGAGCTGGAGCAGGTGCGGGCGCGTGGTGAGCGTCGGCGGCGGGCCGTACGGCGGCACGGTGACCCGCACGGCGACCGGCGCGGCCTTCGTCGGGTCGAGCGACGACCGCACGAGCATCGGCAGGTCGAGGTTCTGCGCGACGACCGGCTCCCCGGCGCGGGCCGCGAGCGTCACGGTGACGGTGCGCGCCTCGCCCGGCATGAGGTTCGCGTCGTCGTGCGTCACGACCAGCCACGACGGGGGCGCGAGCGCGTGCACGACCATCCCGTCGACGACCGGCGACACGTTCTTCAGCGACAGCGTGAACGTGCCCGGGGTGTCCTTCGTGACGACGACGGCCGCCTGCTCGGGCGACACGACGGGGACCGCGGCGCGCTCCTCGGGCCGCAGCTCCGCGGCGGGCGTGGACCCGGAGGCGACCCCGACCGGCCCGGTCCCGGCCGCCGGCGTCGCGGGTGCGGGCGTCGTGGGGGAGGGTGCGGTCGTCGCAGTGCTCGTCGTCGGTGCGGGCGCGGTCGTCGTCGTCGCGGGGCCCGTCACCGGCGCGGTCGTCGTGGGCGCGCTCGTCGGGCCGGTCGGCGGTTGCCCGCCGTCCCAGCCGAAGTACGTGTCGCACACCCGGCAGAACTCGGCCGTCGCCGGGTTCACGGCGCCGCACACGTCGCAGATGCGCTCGGCCATACCGTCTCCCTCGACCTTCGTCAGGCTAGTCGCGCGGCCCCGGGCCGCGGCAGACCGTGCACGAAAGGGCAGCCGACGCTGCCCGGGCACGCCGGTGGACGTCCGCCGCGCCACGAAGAAGGAGCGCGCGACGGCACGGGAAGTACGCCCGACGGCCGCCGGTCCGAGCGGAGGCCCCCGGGGCCCGGCGAGACCACGACGACACGTTCCCGGACACCCGCGCGGAAATAGCGGACGATTCGTACACTCGGAGGTCACGGGGGGCAGTGCTCGGCGGTGGGTCGAGGGGAGAGTCATGTCGCAGCACGACTCCGTGCGGGTCGCCCACGAGTACTTCGTCACGACCGGGCGCCTCGCCGGGCAGCACGTCCGACGCCTCGTCGCCGACTCGTGGCGACGCAGCGCGCGCAGCGGTGTCGACCCCGAGGTCCCCGCGCCGCCCGTCGACATGTCCGGCCGCACGCTCACCTCCTACCGCCGCGGGCACGCGCTCTCGGCCGCGATGCCCGTCGTGCGCGACCTGCTGGTCCGGCCGGGCGCGGGCGCCGGGTGGATCACCGCGCTGACCGACGACGCGGGTCGCCTGCTGTGGGTCGAGGGCGACCGCGACGTGCGCCGCAAGGTCGAGGGCGTCGGGTTCGTCGAGGGTGCCGTGTGGAGCGAGGACCGCGCCGGGACGAACGCGCCCGGTGTCGCGCTCGTCACCGAGCGGCCCGCGCAGGTCGTCGGGACCGAGCACTACGCGCGCACCGTGCACCCGTGGAACTGCACCGCCGCGCCCGTGCGCGCACCGTCCGGGCAGGTGCTCGGGGTGCTCGACGTCACGGGCGGTCCCGTCGTCGCGACCGCCGTGATGATGTCGCTGGTGCGTGCGACCGTCGCCGCGGTCGAGGCCGAGCTGGCCCGCGCGGCCGCCGGGCCCGTGCTGCAGCTGCCGTCGGACCGGGTCGTCACCGCGATCACCGGCGGGCAGCGGACGGCCGTCGGCGCGCGGCTGCGCGTGCTCGGTCCCGCGGTGCCGACGCTGCACCTCGACGGCCGCGACGTGCGACTCACGCTGCGGCACGCCGAGATCCTGCTGCTCCTCGCGCAGCACCACGCCGGGCTCACCGCCGACGAGCTCGCCGTGCAGCTCAGCGACGACGTGCTGTCCGACGTGACCGTGCGCGCCGAGGTGTCGCGCCTGCGCCGCGTCGTCGGGCCGCTGCTGTCGCCGTCCCGCCCCTACCGCCTCACCGCGCCGATCCGGTCCGACGCGGACACCGTGCGCGGTCTGCTGGAGGTCGGCGACGTGGTCGCCGCGCTCGCCAACCACCCGGGCGTCGTCCTGCCGCGGTCCGTCGCGCCCGGCGTCGAGCGCATCCGCGAGGACCTGCGGGCCGACCTGCGCGCCGCCGTGCTCGCCAGCCCCGAGGAGGGCGCGGTCTCCCGGTGGGTGTCGTCCGACGACGGCGCCGACGACTGGCAGGCGTGGCAGCGCCTCGCCGTCCTCGCCCCCCGCGGCACCCCGGCGCACGTCCAGGCCCGCGGCCGCCTCGACCTCCTGTCCCACCGCCTGGCGACCCACCGCGCCGGCTGACGTCGCCGCGCACCGCCCTGCAGGCGGCCCCGCCACGGCCCCGGCCGTCGAGCGCCCGGGCGAACGCGCCCCCGAACCGGACCCGATGGCGCGCTCGACGACACGGCGACCGGTCGACCCGGGTCTCGTGACCGCCCACGGCCGCAACGCGGTACCCAGCACCGGGTGGACGGTCCGCCCGTGCCGCCCACGCAGCAGCCGGTGCAACGGTCGTGCAACGGCGCGTGCCTAGCGTGGGCGTGTCGCGGCAACGACGCCGCGACCGCGGGTGCGCCACAAGCCTTCGCCCGCGGACCCCGCCAGGGAGGCGTGATGACCGTCTACGCGCCGCCGGGACAGCCCGGCAGCCTCATCTCCTACCGCGACCGCTACGACCACTGGATCGGCGGTGAGTTCGTCGCGCCCGCGTCGGGCCGCTACTTCGAGAACCCCAGCCCGGTGACGGGCCGGACGTTCACCGAGGTCGGCCGGGGCGACGCCGACGACATCGAGCGTGCGCTCGACGCGGCGCACGGTGCGTCGCGCGCGTGGGGGAGGACGACCGCCACGGAGCGGGCCGTGATCCTCAACAAGATCGCGGACCGCATGGAGCAGAACCTCGAGATGCTCGCCGCGGCGGAGGCGTGGGAGAACGGCAAGCCCGTGCGCGAGACGCTCGCGTTCGACATCCCGCTCGCGATCGACCACTTCCGCTACTTCGCGGGCGCGATCCGGGCGCAGGAGGGGTCGATCTCGGAGATCGACGGCGACACGATCGCCTACCACTTCCACGAGCCGCTCGGCGTGGTCGCGCAGATCATCCCGTGGAACTTCCCGATCCTCATGGCGACGTGGAAGCTCGCCCCGGCGCTGGCCGCGGGCAACGCGGTCGTCCTGAAGCCGGCCGAGCAGACGCCCGCGTCGATCCTGCTGCTCATGGAGCTGATCGCGGACCTGCTGCCCGCGGGCGTCGTCAACGTCGTCAACGGGTTCGGGGTCGAGGCGGGCAAGCCGCTCGCGTCGTCGCCGCGCGTGCGGAAGGTCGCGTTCACGGGCGAGACCACGACGGGCCGGCTGATCATGCAGTACGCCAGCCAGAACATCATCCCGGTGACCCTGGAGCTCGGCGGCAAGAGCCCGAACATCTTCTTCGAGGACGTCGTCCGCGAGAAGGACGGGTTCTACGACAAGGCGCTCGAGGGCTTCGCGATGTTCGCCCTCAACCAGGGCGAGGTGTGCACGTGCCCGTCGCGCGCGCTCATCCAGGAGTCGATCTACGACGAGTTCCTGGAGGCCGTGAAGCTGCGCACGGAGAGCATGCGCCAGGGCGACCCGCTCGACACGGAGACCCAGGTCGGCGCGCAGGCGTCGAACGACCAGCTCGAGAAGATCCTGTCCTACCTGGACATCGGCCGCGCGGAGGGGGCGCGGGTGGTGACGGGCGGGCACCGGGCGGAGCTGTCGGGCGACCTGTCGGGCGGGTACTACGTGACGCCGACGATCTTCGAGGGGAAGAACTCCATGCGGGTCTTCCAGGAGGAGATCTTCGGTCCCGTCGTGGCGGTGACGTCGTTCTCGGACTACGAGGACGCCATCTCCATCGCCAACGACACGCTGTACGGCCTCGGCGCCGGTGTCTGGTCCCGCGAGGCGGCGATCCAGTACCGGGCGGGCCGTGACATCGAGGCGGGCCGCGTGTGGACGAACTGCTACCACGCGTACCCCGCGGCGGCGGCGTTCGGCGGCTACAAGGGCTCGGGCGTCGGCCGCGAGAACCACAAGATGATGCTGGACCACTACCAGCAGACGAAGAACCTCCTCGTGTCGTACACGCAGGAGTCGCTCGGGCTGTTCTGACGGGCGGGCACGCGGTCGCGGCGGAGGTTCGGAGGGGAGCTTCCGCCGCGACCGTGAGGCACGGGTCGGGACGACGAGCGACGCCGCCCGACGGCGGCCGGCCGGGGCACCGGTCGTCGCCGGGCGGGGGAGGAGGCGAGATGGGACTTCCGGAGCGGGTCGCGGCGACGGACGCCGCGCTCGACATGCTGCGGACGCTGCGCGGGCAGCACGGCGAGCTGATGATCCACCAGTCGGGCGGGTGCTGCGACGGGTCGTCGCCGATGTGCTACCCGTCGGGCGACCTGATCACGGGCGACGTCGACGTGCACCTGGGCGACCTCGACCTGGGCGACGGGGCGAGCGTGCCCGTGTGGATGACGCGCGCGCAGTACGAGTACTGGAAGCACACGCACCTGACGATCGACCTGGTGCCGGGCCGCGGCGCGGGCTTCTCGCTCGAGGCGCCCGAGGGCGTGCGGTTCCTGCTGCGCTCGCGCGTCCTCACGGACGAGGAGTACGGCGCGCTGCACGCGGCGGGGTTCGTCTGACGGGTGTCGTGGTCGACGTCGGCTCCGGTGCGGTCGGCGGTCCCGGCGACGTCGTCGGCGTGCCCCGACGGACACGTGACGTCGAGCCGGCGACAGGTGTGGACGAGGCGGCGACACGGTGGCGCGGAGCGTCTAGCGTGCGGGCATGACGAGCGAGCCGACGACCGACGCCCCCGCCGACGCCCCCGCCGCCCAGCCCGCCCCGGCGATCGAGCCCGACACCAAGGACTGGACCTGGGTGCTGCGCGAGCCGTGCCCGGAGTGCGGGTTCCAGGCGGCCGACGTCGACGTGCACGCGATCGGCGGCACGGTCCGCGACCTCACGCCGCGGTGGATCTCCGCGCTCAACCGTGAGGACGCGCGGGTGCGCCCCGAGCCGCAGGTGTGGAGCGTGCTCGAGTACGGCGCGCACGTGCGGGACGTGCTCCGGGTGTTCGACGGCCGCCTCGCGCTCATGCTCGAGCAGGACGACCCGCTGTTCGAGAACTGGGACCAGGACGCGACGGCGCTCGCGGACCGGTACGACCTGCAGGACCCGGTGCTGGTCGCCGACGAGCTCGCGGACGCGGCCGACGTGATCGCGGACCGGTTCGACGCGGTGCGCGAGGACCAGGTGGAGCGCCCGGGCCGCCGGTCGAACGGGTCGGTGTTCACGGTCCGCACGCTCGGCCAGTACTTCGTGCACGACCTGGTGCACCACCTGCACGACGTGCGCGCCTGACGTCGTGTGCGCCTGACGACGTGTGCGCCTGACGGCGTGCGCGGTTGACTTCGTCGCCCGTCGCCCGTCGCCCGTCGCCCGTCGCCCGTCGCCCGTCGCCCGTCGCCCGTCGCCCGTCGCCCGTCGCCCCGCGGCGCCCTCGCACCGGTCCGTCCCGCTGACGGGCGTCGGTGCGGGGGCGCCGCAACTTTTGTCCACAGGGTCTGTCCACAGCGGTGTGCAAAGGGTTGTGTTGATGTGGACACCTGAAGCGATTAGGCCCTGACCTGCGGATCCGGCGTGTCCGAGGGACTCGCCGCGTCCGACACCCTGCCGAAACCTGCCCGCAGCAATCCGGGGGTACGGTCCGCGCATGATCCTGGCCGAGGTCATCCCTGCGCCGCTCGTCGGCCGGCACGTCCTGGTGCTGCCCGCCGGCACCGACGTGCGCCCGCTCGCCGCCGCGTGGTTCCCGGGCGCCGCCTGGGAACGTCAGCCGCTCGACCCCGGCGAGCGGCCCGCCGCCGCCCGGCCCACGGGCGCGCGGTTCCGCGGGATCGTCGTCGAGG
>NZ_BHYL01000139.1 GCF_003851725.1 Cellulomonas algicola
GGGCGGGGTCGGGGGCGGCGTACGGGCGGGCCGGCGCGTGCGTGCCGGCGGCCTCGTAGCCTCCGGCAGGCTCGGGCGCGGTGACCGCGGGCGCCGGGGACGACTCGTGGGCGTCCGCGTCGGCGCGCTCCTGCGCGCGGTCCTGCTCGACGACGACGCCCAGGAGCGACGTCGCGACGAAGCCGGCGCCGGCCGCGAGGAGGATCGACGTCGCGGTCGCGGCGGACGACGCGACGAACGCCGAGGGGTCCGCGGAGTAGGTGGCCTCGTACGCGCCGGCCATCGCGGCGGTGCCGAGCAGCGCCGCCCACAGCGGGAGGCGCCCGCGCGTGGCCCCGGCGACGGCCAGGCAGACCGCGAGGACGACGAGCACGGCGACGGCGCGTCCGGCGGCGGAGTCGGGCAGTGCGGCGGCCCGCAGCGCGTAGCCGAGCCACGCGGCGAGGAACCCGACGGCGAACGCCCCGGCGCGCGCGCCGGGGGAGCGGTCGGGCACGAGCCCGAGGGCCCCGCCGAGCGCGGCGCCGAGGAGGGTGACGCCCTGGAGGTCAGGGCCGGAGAACAGGACGATCGCGGTCGCGAGGACCGCGAGGGCGAGGCCCGCCAGGATGTGACGCCTCATGCTTGACCACCTCGTCGTGGTGACCGCCGGCGGGGTGCGCCCGGGGCGGTGGTGCGGGGACACGGTCGCCCGACGGGCCCGCTACCTGCACCGTCACCCTTGACGGTGGTCGTCGAGCGGGCCCTCGGGCGCAACCGAGCGACTGTCTAGCAGTCGGTCCGGCACCTGAGCCACGCGGTACTAGGTAAATCGACGCGGTACCAGGTAGATCGTTATGTCGCCGTGATCTTCGGCGCGTGAAGCACAGCGGCCGGGACCACGGACGGACGACTCGGGCGGTCCGCGGAGAGCGGCGACGTCGGAGCGGGCAGCCGGCGCCCTACGCTGGGCCGCGTGACCCCCGCGTGCGGCCTCCGGCGTCGTTCATGACCGTCGTCCGCCGGTGGGTCCTCACCACCGCATGGCGCCTGGGGGCCTTCCTCCTCCAGACCCGGTGGATCGTCCTGAGCGTCGTGCTCGCGGCGGCCGGTGTCATCGGCCTCTACCGAGCGACGCCCGTGTGGCTCAACTGGTCGCTCGCGCTCGTCTCGCTCGTCCTGCTGGTGCTGGAGGTGCGCGCGCACGCCGCACGACTGGCCTCGGTGCAGTTCGTCGACCGGGTCGACGACTTCCAGGACGTCGCCGCCTCCCTCCGTGGCTCTGACCGGTTCCGGGTGGTCGACACGGGGGCGGGACACGTGGTGCTCGACTCCGTCGCGGCGGCCGCGATCGCCCGCGGCACCGTGGTGGCGAGGCTCAGCCTCACGGGCTACGTCCTGCCGCGTGAGCTCCGCGGCTACGGGGCCGCGTTCTGTCGGCGCCGCGTCTCGCGCGGTGCGACGTACAACGGCCACCTCCTGGGGCTCGCGACCGACGTCGGCACCGGGCCCACCCTGCCCACGACCACGTGGAACCTCGTCCCCGCGCGGTACTGGGACCACCTGGGGAGCGACATCTTCGCGACCAAGGACGTCCTCGTGTCCGGCCGGCTCGAGAGCGGATTCGGGCGCTCGCTGTTCGTCGACCGACGAGGGCGCCTGCGCGATCACGGCGAGAGCTGGCTGCTGAACGCGATCGGGACGTCGGTGCTCGCGCTCACGACCGACGGTCGGCTGGTCGTCGTCTCGCAGTCCGCCCACAACGAGTCGAGCGGCGGTTTGCTCGCACCGAGCGGCTCGGGGTCCCTCGAACCCGCCGACGTCGGTGCGGCCGGGGCGTCCGACCTCGCGACGATCGCCGCGCACGGTGCGCTTCGCGAGCTGGAGGAGGAGACCGGGCTCCGCCGCGACGACGTGGTCGACTGGCGGCATCTCGGCTACGGCCGTTGGCTCGAGAAGGCAGGGAAGCCGGAGCTGTTCACCGTCGCGGCGCTGCGGGTGGACTCCCACGAGCTGCACCGGCGACGGATCCCCTCCGCCGACCGGCCGTACACGCTCGGTGCCGAGGCGGTGCGTCTGCGTGCTCGTGACGAGTGGGACGCCGACCCGAGGTCGACGGTCGACCCCGCCGTCCGCCACCGGCTGAGCGCTCCTCTCGTCGCCGGGCTCAGCCTGCTGGTGACGGCCGCCGGCGACGCCGCGAACCCCGCTCACCGACTCGTGGTGGGGCGACTTCCCGTGGCCTAGGACGACGGCGTGCCGGTGCGCTGGAGGATCCCCGACGGCGTGCCGGTCGGCCCCGCAGCGGCGCCGCCGGTCAGTCGCGCAGCAGCGGGAGCAGCTGGTCGCCCTGGCGGCGGATCTCGCGGAGGTAAGGGGTGTCGGACAGGACGAAGTGCGTGACGCCCAGGTCCTGGTAGCGGCGCAGGGACTTCGCGACGTCCTCGGGGGACCCGACGAGCCACGTCGTGCCCGCACCCCCGCCGCCGAACCGGCCCGGAGCCGTGTAGAGGTGGTCGTCGAGCACGTCGCCACGAGCGGCGAGGTCCAGCAGGCGCTGCTGACCGACGGCGGTGCCGCGGTGCCGGTCGACGGGTGCGGTGCCGCGCGTGCGGGCGAGCTCGGCGACCTTCGCCTCGGCGTCCGCCCAGGCCTCCTCGGTGGTGTCGCGGACGAACGTCGTGACGCGCAGCCCGAACTGCAGCGGCGGGTGCGCGCGACCGAGCCGCTGCTCGAGGGTCCGGAGGCGGTCGATGCGCTCCTCGACTCCCGCGAGCGGCTCGCCCCAGAACAGCTGGACGTCGGCCTCGGTGGCGGCGACCCGCTCGGCGGCCTCGGACGCACCGCCGAAGTACAAGGTGGGGTGCCGCCGGTCGCCGCGCGGCTCGATGCGGGGCTGGACCGTCGACCCGGTGACCTGGAAGTGCTCGCCGCGGAAGTCGACGTGCTCCTGCGTCCAGAGCCGTCGGACGAGCTGGAGGAACTCGCGCGTACGGGCGTACCGGTCGGCCTGGTCGCCGTCCGCGTCGCCGTACGCGGCGAGGTCGTCCTTGCCGGAGACGACGTTGACGCGCACGCGGCCGCCCGTGAGGTGGTCGAGCGTCGCGGCGGCGGCCGCGAAGTGCGCTGGGCGCCAGTAGCCCGGCCGGACCGCGACGAGCGGCTCGAACGTCGTGGTGCGCGCGGCCAGCGCGGCGGCGACCGTGAAGGTGTCGGGCCGTCCCCAGCCGGTGCCGAGCAGTGCGCCCCTCCAGCCGTGCTGCTCGAGCGCGACGGCCTGCTCGGTGAGCGTGTCCAGGCTGTTGTGGCGTGCGGACACGGGCTCGCCGCGGTGACCCGGCGCGACCTGGTTGGGGATGTACCAGAGGAACTCGGCGCTCATCGGTGACCTCCTGTCGAGAGCGCGCACTGTCCCCCGCGTCTGATGGCATGTCCAGGGCTCCGTCGGGACGTCCCGCGTGGTGAGAAGCGTGCGAAGGTGCTCGCCCGGGCTCGCATCGCTGCAGGTCAAGAGGCTTTTCGCGTCGCGAAACGTTTAGCCGTTGAGTCTGCGGAAACCGCTGTCCTACGATCGAGAAACCGGTTACTCACACGGTGTGGGTGACGTCTGCAGAACCCGCGACGACGCGGCGCAGCGCCCTCGACGGCGCGCGGGACGCACCACGGCACTGCCCCTTCGATGACGAGGTGAGAGGCAACGATGAACCGACCAGTCGCAGTGCGACTCCTCGCAGCGGGAGCCACGACGGCCCTGGCTGCCACGCTCGGACTGACCGCCCTGGCTGCCCCCGGCGCCGTCGCGGTCGCCGGGTCCGCCAACGGCTACGCCGCCCAGAACGGCGGCACCACCGGCGGTGCCGGCGGCACGACCGTCAAGGCGACCAGCGGGACCGCCATCCACCAGGCGCTCTGCGGTCGCGCGAGCACCAGCACGCCCATCACGATCCAGGTCGAGGGCACGATCACCGTCGGCAACACCGCCAAGGTGTCGGGCTCGTGCAACACCGCGGCGGGCGTGATCGAGCTCAAGGGCATCAGCAACGTGACGATCGAGGGCGTGGGCAGCGGTGCCACGTTCGACCAGATCGGGATCCACATCCGCGACTCGCGGAACATCATCATCCAGAACGTCACCGTCAAGAACGTCAAGAAGTCCGGCTCGCCCACGTCGAACGGTGGCGACGCCATCGGCATGGAGAGCACCGTCCGCAACGTCTGGGTCGACCACGTGACGCTCGAGGCGTCGGGCGGCGAGGACCAGGGCTTCGACGGCCTCTTCGACATGAAGGACGACGTCCAGTACGTGACGCTGTCCTACTCGATCCTGCGCAACTCCGGCCGCGGCGGCCTCATCGGGTCGAGCGAGAGCGACACCGGGAACAGCTTCATCACGTTCCACCACAACCTGTACTCGAACATCGAGTCCCGCACGCCGCTGCTGCGTGGCGGCACGGCGCACATCTACAACAACCACTACGTCAACCTCGCCAAGTCCGGCATCAACTCGCGCGCCGGGGCCAAGGCGAAGGTCGAGAACAACTACTTCGAGGACTCGAAGGACGTGCTCGGCACGTTCTACACGTCCGAGCGGGGCACCTGGCAGACCGCCGGCAACATCCTCGACAACGTGACCTGGTCCTCGACCGGCTCCGACAACTACCCCGCCGGGCCGAGCATGGCGTCGACCACCACGGTCTCCGTGCCGTACTCGTACTCCCTCGACGGCGCGTCGTGCGTCCCCAGCGTCGTCTCGTCGACCGCCGGCGCGAACAAGGGCCTGAAGACGTCGAACGGCTCCTGCACGCCGACCAACCCGAGCCCGACGCCGACGCAGACCTCGAACCCGACGCCGACCCAGACGTCGAACCCGACGCCCACGTCGAACCCGACCACGCCGCCGAGCGGCACCAACCTGAGCATCGGCGCGGGTGCGGACGGCTCGAGCAAGGCGTCGGGCACGAGCTACGGCAACGTCATCGACGGCTCGACCAGCACGTACTGGTCGCCCTCCGGCTCGACCGGGAAGATCTCGGTCAAGTGGGGTTCCGCCACGACGATCTCGAAGGTGAACGTCGTCCAGGCGTCGGGCGGCGGCTCGATCGGCTCCTGGAAGATCCTCAACGGCGACAACGGCTCGACCCTCGCGTCCGGCAGCGGCGCACCCGGCGTCGTCTCGTTCTCGTCGACGTCGCTCAAGAAGGTGACCCTGGAGATCGTCAGCGCGTCGGGCACGCCGCGCATCGCCGAGCTCCAGACGTTCGCCGGCTGACCCGCCGCTCGGCCGGCGGCACCGACGGCCGCGTGAGCGGCCCACGGACCGGGTGACCGACAGCCCGGTCGACCAGGGGGAGCCCCGAGGAGTCCTGCACGAGGACCCTCGGGGCTCCGCCTCGTCGTGACCCGGTCGCCTCGCGGACTGTGCGACCCGCCGCGCGCGTCCGCTCCACCCGGGGAGCAGGGCGGAGTAACGTCCAGCGACCGTGGACGCCTCGTACCCGCCGCCCGCCCCGCCGACCTCCACGACGCCGCGCCGCTCGCTCGTCGGCCCTGTCGTCCTGACGTCGGCCGGCGCGCTGCTGCTCGTCGCCACGATGGTCGCCGCGGTCGTGGTCCTGCGCACGTTCCTGTCGCTGCTGCCGCTCGGCGTGATCGACGCGCAGGGTGAGGCGGGACCCTCGGCGGTGGCATGGACCGACGTGCCGGGCGCGGTCGACGTGGACCTCGCGCCCGGGCGCTACGACGTGTTCCTCGTGGTCGACGACGTCGACGCCCACACGGGCCTCGACGCGGACGTGCGGGTCGTCGGGCCCGACGGGTCGCCGGTCGAGGTCGACGACGCCCCGGGCGTCAGCATCAACGCACAGCGCGGCGACCGGCGGGCGTCCAACGTGGCGGCGTTCACCGTCGCGACGGCGGGTCAGCACACGGTCGTCGTCCCGGGCTCGCCGAGCGACGGCGCGCTCGCGGTCGTCGCGGAGGGGCAGCGGACGTCGTCGTTCCTGCTGGGCGTGTTCGGCACGATCGGTGGCGTCTTCCTCACGATCGTCCTCGGCCTGCTCGGGCTGGGCCTGACGGTGGGCGGTGTCGTCTGGTGGGCGCTGCGCGCGCGGGCCCGTACGGTCGGACCGACGGCACGCGTCGGCTGAGGAGGGGCATGGGCTGGGTCGAGCACTGCATCTGGTGGCACGTCTACCCGTTGGGGTTCACGGGGGCGCCGATCCGGACCGAGCACGACGCGGCGCACCGGCTGCGGCACCTCGAGGCGTGGCTCGACTACGCGGTCGAGCTCGGCACGTCGGGGCTGCTGCTCGGGCCGGTGTTCGCGTCGGAGTCGCACGGGTACGACACGCTCGACCACTTCCGGATCGACCCGCGGCTCGGCGACGAGGAGGACGTCGACCACCTCGTCACCGCGTGCCGTGAGCGAGGGCTGCGCGTCGTGCTGGACGGGGTGTTCAACCACGTCGGCGCCGGGCACCCATGGGTGCGCGAGGTGCTGGAGGGCGGCCCCGACGGTCCGCTCGCCGACGTGCTGCGCGTCGACTGGTCGGACCCGGCGGCGCCGCGGCTGGGCGACTTCGAGGGGCACGGCTCGCTCGTCGCGCTGAACCACGGCTCGCCGCAGGTCGTCGACCTCGTCGCACGCGTGATGACGACGTGGCTCGACCGCGGGATCGACGGCTGGCGGCTCGACGCGGCGTACGCGGTGCCGACCGAGTTCTGGGCGCAGGTGCTGCCGCGCGTGCGCGAGTCGCACCCCGACGCGTGGTTCGTCGGCGAGGTCATCCACGGGGACTACGCCGCGATCGCGCGGGCGGCGACGTTCGACTCGGTGACGCAGTACGAGCTGTGGAAGGCGATCTGGAGCAGCCTCGTCGACGGCAACTTCTTCGAGCTCGACTGGGCGCTGCAGCGGCACGCGGAGATCCTGGACAGCGTGCTGACCAGCACGTTCGTGGGGAACCACGACGTCAGCCGCATCGCGTCGACCGTCGGGCCGGAGGGTGCCGTGCTGGCGCTCGTCGTCCTCATGACCGTCGGTGGCGTGCCGTCCGTCTACTACGGCGACGAGCAGGGGTACGCGGGCGTCAAGGAGGAGCGGCTGGGCGGCGACGACGACGTGCGCCCGTCGATGCCCGCGTCGCCGGGCGACCTCGCGGCGTGGGGCGGCGACACGTTCCGCCGGCACCAGGAGCTCATCGGGCTGCGTCGTCGGCACCCGTGGCTGGTCCGGGCGACGACCACCGCGACGTCGCTGACCAACACGCGGTACGCGTACACGGCGCGCGCGGGCGACGAGGCGTTGCACGTCGAGCTCGACGTCACCGACGGTCACCGCGCGGTGGTGCGCGACGACGCCGGGACGGTGCTGTTCGAGTACCGCGCCTGACCGGGTTGCCCGGGCGGTGCCGACGCCGTCGCACGCGTACGTGCGGGTGACGCGCGTGCGCAGGGCGGGTGCGGGCGGTGTCCCTCGTCCGGGGACGACTTCCTCCTTCCGCTTGACTTTGTCCGGCGTCGCCACCAGCCTTGACGCTCAACGCCGGTGACACGAGTCAACGACCGTGACCAGGCCTCAGAGACGAGGCCCTGCGCCGGCGACGGACTGCACCACGGCGGTCACGAGCCGCCCGCACCACGCCGGCCACGAGGCACGGTCCGCGCTGCGACAGGGACGTCGCGGCGCCACCGCGCCGACGACCGGCGCCCGCCCCGCACCGGCGCTGCGTCTCGCGACGCCGGTGAGACCAGCACGTCCCGGCGCGCACGTCCCCCGACGCCCGCGCCGCCCCCGGTGCCGCACGACGCGTCGACGACGACAGCCGGCGGCACCCGACCCGAGAACGGAGACCGTCGGATGTCATCCCATCCCCTGCCGGTGAGGGCGCGAGCCGTCGACCGGCGCGCCCTCGTGGCGATGATCGTGCTCGGCGCCCTGGTGGCGTACCTCGTCCAGGCGCTGTTCCTGCCCGTCCCGCGCGCCGCCGCCGTCGCGGTGGGCTCCGGCAGCTACGCCGAGGGGACGCCCAGCGGCGGTGCGGTGCCCACGGAGTGCAACGGCACCCCGGTCACCAACCCGCGCGCGCACGTCACGTCGAGCTTCCCGGCGGGGGCGATCCCGACGAACGACTGGTGGACGTCGCTGCTGTGGCGCAAGTTCGACTGCAACGCGATCTCCGAGAACCTCGTCGCGCACCCGCTGACGTTCAAGGCGTTCACGAACGGGCTCGGCGTGAGCTACCCGACGACGCCCAGCGTCTCCGGCACGTCGACGGGTGTGAGCGAGTACCACTACTCCTACGCCGAGGACTTCCGCCTCGGCGTCGCGGGCCTGTCGTCGGACGGCAAGGTCGACGGCTACTCCGACTGGACCGTCAGCGAGCTCTGGACGAACGGCTCGAGCAGCCTGCGCACGACGTTCGGGCACGGCCTGCCGTTCGTCTACGCGACCAAGACCGGCGGCAACGCGACGCTCACGACGACCGGCACGCCGACCGTGTGGAGCAACACCAACGCGGCGCTCGGCTTCACGGTCAACGGGCACGACTACGCGGCGTTCGCACCCTCTGGTTCCACGTGGAACATCTCGGGGACGTCGATCAGCTCGTCGCTGAACGGCAAGGACTTCTTCTCCGTCGCGGTCCTCCCGACGGCGTCGGGCAGCAGCACGTCGGACAAGGTCGCCGCGCTCAACGCCTACGCGACCTACGCGCACAACCACGTCACGGGCACCAAGGTGTCGTGGTCGTACGACGAGTCGACCGCGCGCATGACGGCGACCTACGCGTTCACCACGACCGCCAAGCAGGGGTCGGCGACGGGCACCGTGTACGCCCTCTACCCGCACCAGCGCGACCAGCTCTCGGGCGTCACCCCGAGCAGCTACGCGTACGTCTCGCCGCGCGGCCCGATTCGCGTCGTCATCGGCTCGTCGCAGTTCCAGACCGTCACCGCGTTCAACGGCGTGCTCCCGCAGCTCGCGTCGACCGGCTTCACGCCCGGCTCGGCCGACGCGACGCAGCTGAACGGCTACGTCGACCAGGTCGCCGCGACCGACCCGTTCGCGGGCTTCGGCGAGGACACCTACTGGACGGGCAAGGCCTTCGGCCGGGCCGCGCAGGTCATCCAGATCGCCAACCTCACGGGCAACACCACCGCGCGCGACAAGCTGCTCGCCTCGGTCAAGACGCGCCTCACCGACTGGATGACCGCGTCCTCCGGCGAGACGCAGCGGGCGTTCTGGTACAACCCGTCGTGGGGCACGCTCATCGGCTACCCCGCGTCGTACGGCTCGGACACCGACCTCAACGACCACCACTTCCACTACGGCTACTACGTCGTCGCGGCCGCGAACGTCGCGCAGTTCGACCCGTCGTGGGCCGCGGACTCCGCGTACGGCGGGATGGTCAACACCGTCATCAAGGACGCCGCGAACTGGGACCGCACCGACACCCGGTTCCCGTTCCTGCGCGACTTCGACATCTACGCCGGCCACGACTGGGCCTCCGGGCACGGCGCGTTCGGCGCGGGCAACAACCAGGAGTCGTCGTCCGAGGGCATGAACTTCGCCAGCGGGCTCATCCAGTGGGGCCAGGCGACGGGCAACAAGACGGTCCGTGACCTGGGCATCTACCTCTACACGACGCAGGCGTCGGCCATCGAGAACTACTGGTTCGACACCGACGACGAGGCGTTCCCGGCCTCCTTCGGGCACTCCACGGTCGGCATGGTGTGGGGCGACGGCGGCGCGTACTCGACGTGGTTCTCCGCCGAGCCCGAGATGATCCAGGGCATCAACCTGCTGCCCAGCACCGCGGGTCACCTCTACCTCGGCTACAACCCGTCGTACATCGGTCGGAACCTCACGGAGCTCGAGCGCAACAACGGCGGCAAGGCGACGGTGTGGCAGGACATCATCTGGGAGTTCCAGGCCCTGGCCGACGCCCCCACCGCGCTGTCCGAGTTCCGGTCCCAGGCCGGCTCGTACACCGTCGAGGAGGGCGAGTCCCGGGCGCACACGTTCTACTGGCTGAAGAACCTGTCCGTGCTCGGCACCGTCGACCGGTCCGTCACGGCGAACACCCCGCTGCACGCGGTCTTCGTCAAGAACGGCACGCGCACCTACCAGGCCGCCAACATGGGCAGCTCGGCGATCACCGTGACGTTCTCCAACGGCGTCACGCTGTCCGTGCCGGCGCGGTCCGTCGCGTCGACGACGGGCGGCTCGACCGGCGGTGACACGACGGCGCCCTCGACCCCGTCGGGGCTGAGCGCATCCGGCACGACGTCGTCCTCGACCTCGCTCTCGTGGTCGGCCTCGACCGACAACGTCGCGGTCACGGGCTACGAGGTGCTGCGCAACGGGACCGTCGTCGGCTCGACGTCCGGCACGACGTACACGGCGTCCGGGCTGTCCGCCGGCACGACGTACACGTTCGCCGTCCGGGCGTACGACGCGGCCGGCAACCGGTCGTCGTCCAGCACGTCGGTCAACGTCTCCACGCCGTCCGGCACCGGGAGCGACACCACGGCACCGTCCACGCCGGGCGGTCTCGCCGCGTCGGGCACGACCTCGTCGTCGACGACCCTGGCGTGGTCCGCGTCGACCGACAACGTCGGGGTGACCGGGTACGAGGTGCTGCGGAACGGCACGGTCGTCGGCTCGACGTCCGGCACGTCCTACACCGCGTCCGGCCTGTCCGCGTCCACGGCCTACACGTTCGCGGTCCGAGCGTACGACGCCGCCGGCAACCGGTCCGCGACCAGCGGCTCGGTGTCCGTCACGACGTCGGCCGGCACGGGCACGGGCGTCGACGCGACGTCCCGCATCCAGGCGGAGGCGTTCAACGGCCAGTCGGGCACCGCCACCGAGGCGACGTCCGACACCGACGGCGGCCTCAACGTCGCCTGGATCGGCAACGGCGACCACCTGCGGTTCGACAACGTCCGCTTCGGCACCACGGCCCGCACGCAGTTCAGCGCGCGCGTCGCGTCCGGGGCGGCCGCCGGGGTCAGCGGGCTCGTGGTCGTGCGGCTCGACAGCCCCACCGCCCAGCCGGTCGGCAGCTTCGCGATCGGCAGTACGGGCGGCTGGCAGACGTGGAAGACGGTCCCGACGAACATCGCGGGCGTGACCGGCACCCACACGGTCTACCTGACGTTCGAGTCCGGTCAGCCGGCCGACTTCGTCAACGTCAACTGGTTCACGTTCCAGTAGGCCGACCGACGACAGGGCGCACCCACCGGGCTCCACACCGGCGGGTGCGCCCTGTCGTCGTATCAGGACGGCTCGCCGTCGCGTCGTGGGGGCGTCACGCCGGGACACGACGACGCGACCGGGACCTCGACGGGCAGGGTCAGGTGGACTCGCGTGCGACGACGTGGAAGACGTCGCTCGTCTGGGACGGCGGCCGGACCGCGGGGTCGAGCGCGGCGAGCACGGAGGCCGCGAGGTAGGACGCCTGCGCGTCGATGGCCTGCCAGATCGTGGTCAGCGGCGGGGCCGCGAGCTTCGCGGTCGGGATGTCGTCGACGCCGATCACGGCGACGTCGTCGGGCACGCGCAGCCCTTCGGCGCGCAGCCCGGCCAGCACCGCCAGCGCGACCTCGTCGTTGTACGCGGCCACTGCCGTCACGGGCTCGTCGCCGGACCGCCACGCGCGCACGGCGGCCGTCGCCGACTCGACGTCGAGCCCGACGGCCGCGACGCGCGGGGCGGGCAACCCGTGGTCCTGGCACGCGGCCTGCACGCCCGCGAGCCGCCGGTCGGCGAAGGCGGACAGCCGGTCGTCGGCAGGAGCGGCGTAGGCCAGCGCGCGGTGCCCGCGCTCGACCAGGTGGTCGACCTGGAGCGCGCCGATGTTCGTCTGCGGGACGGAGAAGATCTCGGGGTGCGGGTCCTCGTCGAGAGCCGTGCCGACGACGGGGATGCCGGCCCGACGCATCGCGTAGGTGTCCTCGTCGGCGAAGGGCGCGAGGCCCAGCACAGCGCACGGCGTCACCGCACGCCACAGGTCGGCAAGCGACCCCTTGCCGCGGCCGCTGTGCACGAGCACCGACAGTCCGTGGTCGGCGAGCGTCGTCGTGAGGTGGTCGATGAGGGTGTCGATGACGGGCCCGACGGTCCAGTCAGGGAGCACGACGAGCACGAGGTCCGACCGGCCCGAGCGCAGGGTCCGCGCCGCCGCCGACGGGGTGTAGCCGAGGCGGGCCGCCGCGTCGAGGACGCGCTGCCGGGTCGCGTCGGTGATGACGACGCCGTCCTTGGCGTTCAGCACGTAGCTCACCGTGGTGCGCGAGACGCCGCTCTCCCGAGCCACGTCGGCACTGGTCACGCGCGGCACGGTCTTCCTCCTCAACCTGGCCGGACTGCGCCGCCCACCCTAGACCCGCGCACCCGCGCGGAAGCCGCACGTCGTCGAAGAACGCGCAGGCGGCCCAACGACGCCCGTCCTGCGGCGGCGCGGCCGGTCGCGCGCACCGCCGCAGCAGCGGTCAGGCCTGCTGCGACCGGGCGACGAGCTTGTGTCCGAGCTGGCCCGCGGAGTGGGCGTCGAGCATCTGCGTCTGCGCCTCGACGATCCGCAGCAGCGCGGGGTCGTGCCGCTGCACCTCGGACGACTGGAGCAGCACGGTGCCCTTGCCGGTGAAGTCGTACTGCCGCTCCTCGCCGGACTCGCGGCCGAACAGCATCTGCACGCCCGACATGAGCGAGTGCGCCATCCAGTTGTAGTCGTAGTGGTGGCTCGGCGACGGGCAGTCGGCCCAGCCGAGCAGCGCCTCGGGATCGGCGCGGAACGGCGGCTCGACGAAGATGACGGGCCCGTTCGACGACGCGAGGAACTTGCCCGTGCCGATGAGCGTGACGAACCCGGGCACGATCGACTGCTTGAGCTCGAGGCCCGTCTCGAACGCGAGCAGGTTGGTCTGCTTGATCGTGAGGTTGCCGTCGCCCAGGTCGTACGAGTTGATGTCGTTGCCGCGGTCGCCGATCACGAGCTTGCCGCGACCGCTCGCGACGACCCACTCCTGCGCGTACAGCGGCGACGCGAACCGGGCCGCGACCCAGGACGCGCGCGACGCGTAGGCGCTCACGGCGGAGAAGTCGATGTTGCCGTAGTACGCGATCATCGCGCCCTTCGACGTGAACCACTCGCCGTTCAGGTCGATCGAGAACGAGTACGCGTTGACGTTGTCGTTCGCCGGGAGGGTCCGGGCGTCGTAGACCGTGGTGTCGATCCCGCTGATCATCAGAACTTCTCCTCGGACGCCTGGACATAGACCGTGCCGTGTCCCGACACGTGGAGCTGGAACGCCTCGCCGGACCCGCGGCCGACGAGGTCGCGCAGGCCGACGCTGGCCTTGAGGTCGACGTTCAGGGCGCCGGTGTGGCCGACGTACGCCTGCGGGTCGACGCCGACGACGTCCCCGGTGAGCTGCAGCGGGAAGGTGCCGCCGTGCGACAGCAGCGCGACCGACCCGTGCCCGGAGATGCGCGTGGTGAACAGGCCCTGCCCCGTCATGGCGCCGCGGACCGCGGAGCGGATGCCGCCCTGGCCGATGAACTCGACGCTCGTCTGGAGGTTCGCGTCGTGCGCGAGCAGCCGGTCCGCCTCGACCGTGAGGGAGTCGCCCGTGAGGTCGACGACCGTCACGTGCAGGCCGCGGAACCCGTACAGGACGGAGCCGTTGCCCTCGGTCGCCATCATCGGGTTGGACTCGCCGGACATCGCCGCGCCGACGAACCCGCCGACGCCCTGCCCCTGGCCGCTGATCGGGCGGAACGACACGTTGCCCTCGTACCCGAGCATCGCGCCGCGCCGCGCGAGCACCGGGTTCTGCGTCGTCACGGGGATGCGGACGACCTTGCTGTTGACCTTCTCGAACGCCATCGTCGTCGCCCTCTCAGCGCTCGGCCGGCTGGATGTAGACGGTGCCGTTGCCCTCGAACCGCAGGGAGAACGGCTCGCCCCCGTCCTCGCCGATGACGGACCGCCAGGAGACGCCCGACACGAGGCTCATCTGCGTCTGCCCGGTGCCCGCGACGTACACGTCCGGGTCGACGACGAGCGGCTCGCCGGGGGTGACGGCAAGGGCGATCAGCGGGCCCTCGGACATGATGGCGACCTGCCCGGTGCCGGTCACGGTGGTCGTGGCGAGGCCCTGCCCGCTGGTCATGCCCCGCAGCCCGGCGAACTGCACGTCGAGCTGGAGACCGTCGGTCACGGCGAGGATGTGGTCGGACTCGACCGTCAGCCGGTCGTTCTGCAGCTGCACGACGGTCACGTCCATCGCGTCCTGCGCGAGGTAGACGCGGCCCGCGCCGCTGCACGTCATGAGGGAGATCGACTCGCCGGCGACGCGCTGCTTGAGCGCGGCGCGGAAACCGCCGCCGCCGCCCATGCCGGCCGACTTGAACTCGACCTTGCCGGTGTAGGCGACCATCGAGCCGGACGCGGCCCGGACGGAGTCGCCCTGGAGGTCGGCGTGCAGGACGCGCTTGTCCGCGGTGAGGACGGCCACGGTTCCCCTGTCTGACGGGCGCGCGCGTGAGCGCGCGGGCGGAGGGCGACGCCACGTCCGGGGGCGGTGGGCGTCAGGACTCCGGGGAGCCTAACCGTGCGGTGCGACGCCCGCGCCGCGTTCGGGCCGGGAGAGCAGGTGATTCCCCGACTCGGGGGAACCGCCCCCCGGCGCGACGACACGACGACGCCCCGACGGCGCGACATCGATGCCTCGCGGCCGCGCCGATGTCGCTCAGTTCGCCACCTTCCCCCGCGCCACCGAGAGCGATGTGAGTCGGCCCTCGTCCGGCTCCCGTACGCGGTGGACCGCGATCTCTGGCAGTCGCGGCTGGAACGCGGTCTGCTCCGCATCACCGTCGTCATGCGGCTCGAGGTCGGCTTCAGCGCGGTGTCCGCCCGAGCCGCACGCGCGGCCGGCGACGTCCCCCCGATCTCGCTGATGCCCGTCGAGCACCTCACGCCCGGGATCGAGGCGCGTGCGGTCGAGGTGCAGATCCTTCTCGCCGAGCGCGGCGAGCACCGATCAGCCTCCATCCCTGACCTTCTGGTGGCGGCGACGGCGGAGAAGCTGGGCCTCACGGTGCTCGCGGTCGACAAGAATCTCGACCTGATCGCCGACGTGACCGGCCAGCGGGTCGAGACGCTCGACTTCGCCTGAGAGCGTCCTGCCCCGGAGAACCAGCACCGGGCGCGGGGGTTGGCACCTACAGTGCACGGGTGCCTGACGACGGGACGAGCGGGACGACGACGCAGAGCGCCTTCCAGGTCGACCTGCGCGGCGTCGTCGAGCTCCTGAGCCACCACCTCTACTCCGGCCCGCGCGTGTACGTGCGCGAGGTCGTCCAGAACGCGGTCGACGCGGTGACGGTGCGCGGCGCGCGCGACGACCGCCCGGCGCTGCTCCTGGTCCCGGCCGACGTGTCCGACGACGGCCGCCTGCACGCGATGGACTCGGGCGTCGGGCTCGACGAGGACGACGTACGCACGTTCCTCGCGACGATCGGCCGGTCGAGCAAGCGCGACGAGCTCGGCCTGGCGCGGTCCGACCTGCTCGGGCGGTTCGGCATCGGGCTGCTGTCGTGCTTCATGGTCACGGACGCGATCGAGGTCGTGTCCCGCCGCGGCGACCGGGCCGACGAGCCGCCCGTGCGCTGGGTCGGCGAGGCGGACGGGACGTACCGGTTGCAGCCCTGGGCCGGGAACGAACAGGCGGACGACGAGCGCGCCGGCTGGCTCGGCGCCGGCCCGGGCACGTGCGTCGCCCTCGCACCGCGCCGCGGGTCGGAGCACCTGCTGAGCAGCCCGAGCGTCGTCGAGCTGGCCCGGCACTACGGCGCGTACCTGCCGCACCGCGTGGTCGTCCGCACGCCCGACGGCGACGTCGAGGTGAGCGACCGGACCCCGCCGTGGCGCGAGACGGACCCCGAGCGGCGACGCGACGCGTGCGTGCGGCTCGCGGAGGCCGAGCTCGGCGGGACGCCGTTCCACGTGCTGCCGATCCGGGTGCCGGAGGCCGGGCTCGACGGCGTCGCCGTGATCGCCGGGCAGCGCTCGTCGAGCGCGCGGCACGGGCGCCACCGCGTGCACCTCAAGGGCATGCTGCTGTCCGACCAGGTGCCGGACCTCGTCCCCGAGTGGGCGTTCTTCGTGCGGTGCGCGGTCGACGCGGAGCTGCTGCGCCCGACGGCGGACCGCGAGGGTCTCGTCGAGGACGACCTGCTGGAGCACGTCCGCACGTCGATCGGCGAGCAGGTCCGCGCGTGGCTCGTGCGGCTCGCGGCGACGCAGCCGCACCGGCTGCGCGAGTTCCTGTCGCTGCACGACACCGCGGTCAAGGCGCTCGCGCTGCACGACGACGAGCTGCTGCGCATCGTCCTGCCGCTGCTGCCCTTCGAGACGAACCAGGGCGTCACGACGCTGCCCCAGCTGCTGGCCACGACGGACGTCGTGCGCGTCACGCAGTCGATCGACGACTTCCGGCAGGTCGGGGCGGTGCTCGCCGCGCAAGGCGTGGCGGTCGTCAACGGCGGGTACACGTTCGACCTCGCGCTCGTGCACCGGCTGGTCGACGTCCGGCCCGACGCGGTCGTGGAGCGCGTGACGCCGACGGACGTCGAGGGGCACGTGCGGTTCGTCGGGGAGGAGCGCGCGCGTGAGGTCGCGTCGGCGCTCGACGAGGTCCGGGCGGTGCTCGACGCCGTCCAGGTGGACGTCGAGCTGCGCTCGTACGCACCCGCGACGCTCCCGGCGCTGCTCGTCGAGGACGACGCGGCGCAGGACCGGCGCGAGGTCCGGGCCGTGGCCGCCGAGGTCGACGACGCGTGGGGTGCGCTGCTGGGGGCGTTCGACGACGGCGGGAGCGACCGCCCGCGCCTGCTGCTCAACGACGCCAACCCGACGGTCCGGCGCGTCCTCGCGCTCGACGACGCGACGCTGCGCGGCCTCGCCGCCGAGACGCTGTACGGCCGCGCCCTGCTCGCCGCGCCGCGACGCCTGCGCCCCGCCGACTCGGCCCTGCTCGACCGCTCGTTCAACGCCCTGCTGGACCGCGCGGTCGCGACGGCGACCCCCGCCACCGAGACCCCCGCCACCGACCCCGAGGGGACGACCCGATGACCGTGACGCGTGCCGAGGTCGAGGAGCTGCTCCAGCGGCTCGCGCAGACGCCGCCGAACGCGAAGCCCGACGTCGCGACGGAGCTCGTCCAGGTCGCCGACGCGCAGGGCGACGCCGACCTGCGGTTCCGCGCCCGCCTGGCGTACGTGTCGTCGCTGCACCACGCCAACGACCGGCACCGCATGTTCGCGCCGTTCGTCTACGTCCTCCAGCAGTACGACGCCGCGCCCGGCTGGATGACGGAGGAGCAGCGGTGGGAGGTCCTCTGGCTGCACAAGTGGATGGTCACGTGGCTCGTCGACCACCCGCAGGTGCCGCTCGCGCAGCTCCAGGAGGTGCTCGACGGCATGCGGCGCCGGTACGCGGAAGCCGGCGAAGGGCTCGCGCCCGTGCTCGGCTGCGCGTACGTGCTGCGCGCGCACGTCGACGGGGAGGCCGCGGCCGAGGCCGAGTTCGACGCGTGGGTGCGCGCGCCGCGCACGCACCTGTCGGACTGCGAGGGCTGCGAGCCGTCGGCGCGCATCGCGCACCTCGCCGAGCTGGGCCGGCACGCGGAGGTGCTCGCCGAGCTCGCGCCCGTGGTCGACGGCGACGTGGGGTGCAGCGAGCAGCCGCAGGTCGCGATCGGCGAGGCGCTGACGTCGCTCGTCGTCGTCGGCGACCACGACCGCGCCGCGACGCTGCACCGCACCGCGTTCCGGGCGAGCCGGTCCAACCCCGCGGACACGGCCTCGGTCGCGCGGCACCTGCACGTGCTCGCGCGCACCGGCAACCTCACGCGCGGGCTCGAGGTGCTCGGCGAGCAGCGGCACGCGCTCGAGCACCCGTCGTCGCCCTACGCGGGGATGGAGCTCGCCGCGGCGGCGACGCGACTGCTGCACGCGGTCGTCGCGGCCGGGGACGGCGACGCGACGGTCCGCGGTGGCGGTCGGCCGCCCGAGCGCGCCGCCGACCTGCTGGCCCGCGTCGAGGAGCAGACGTGGTCGCTCGCGCGCGCGTTCGACGAGCGCAACGGCACGACGGCCGTCGGCGACCGCGTGCGCGCGTGGGTCGAGGCACCCGACCTCCCGCACCTCCCGCTCGGCCCCGTCACGGCCCCCGCCGAGACCGTCGCGCGCCTCGACGTGGTCCGGACCCCGCTCGACCCGACGTTCGGCGCCGACCCGGGCGGCCTCGACCTGCCCGCGCTCGCGGAGCTCGTGATCCTCGCGCGCCGCCGTGCGTCGACCCCGACGTGGACGCGTCTCGTGGCGCACTGGAAGGCGCGCCGCGACGGCGAGCTCGCGACCCTCGACCGGGTCGACGCCGTCGCCGTGCGCGCCGCCGCGGATCTCGACGCGTTCGCGCTGTGGGCGCCGTCCCCGCAGCCCGACGTGTCGCTCGCGACGAGCGCCGCGGAGCTCTACCGGACGCTCGGCGACGAGGCCGAGGCCGTGCTCGTCGAGGTCCTGGCGGACCTGCAAGCCGGTCGCCCGGTCGACGTGGCCGCCGTGATCGCGGCCGTCGACGCGCACGGCACCCCCGTCCAGCGGGCGCGCGTCCGGTCGCGGGTCGCCGCCGAGGCGCTCGAGGAGCAGGCCCGGGCGCTCCACACGGAGGCCTACGCGATCCTCGTCGAGGCCCGCCCGACCTCCGCCGAGGACCGGTCGGTCGCGGCGCGCGTGCTGCTCGACGTCACGCCGTTCGGCCCCGACCGTCCGGCCGTCCTGCAGAGCGCGCTCGACCTGCTCGACGACGGCGACGAGCCCATGCTGCGCGCGCAGGTCGCGGCCGAGCGGGCCGTCGCGAGCGCGCAGGACGGTGACCTCGACGCCGCGCACGCGCACTTCGACGAGGCCGCCCGGGTCGCGCGCGTCGCCGGTGCGCCCGAGGTGCTGCTCCAGGTCGAGGCGCGCCGCGCGCACGTGCTCGCCGGGACGGGTCAGCCGGACCGCGCGGAGGCGCTCGCG
>NZ_BHYL01000140.1 GCF_003851725.1 Cellulomonas algicola
CCGCTCGTCCGGCGCAGGCACGGCGCACGGCACGGATCCGCCATGATGCTCACGACGACGAGGAGGTTGAGCTCATGGGAAGTCACGGGACGACCGCGTGGTTCGCGACGTCGGCCGAGGTCGACGAGCGCGCCGAGGTGGGGCCGGGGACACGGGTCTGGCACCTCGCCCAGGTCCGGGAGGGCGCCCGCATCGGCGCGGACTGCATCATCGGTCGCGGCGCGTACGTCGGCTCCGGTGTCGTCATGGGCGACCGCTGCAAGGTCCAGAACCACGCGCTCGTGTACGAGCCGGCCGTCCTCGAGGACGGGTGCTTCGTGGGTCCCGCGGTCGTCTTCACCAACGACCACTTCCCACGTGCCGTGGCACCCGACGGCTCGCTCAAGTCCGCCTCCGACTGGGAGCCCGTCGGCGTGACCGTGCGCACGGGCGCGTCCGTGGGCGCGCGGGCGGTGTGCGTGGCTCCCGTGACGATCGGCCGGTGGGCGACGGTCGCGGCGGGTGCGGTCGTGACGCGCGACGTCCCGGACTTCGCGCTCGTGGCCGGCGTGCCTGCCCGGCGCATCCGGTGGGTGGGTCGCGCCGGGGTGCCGCTCGAGCGTGCCGAGGACGACGTGTGGGTGTGCCCGGAGACCGGCGAGCGCTACGTGGAGCGCGACGACGTCCTCACGGAGCTCGACGGCTAGGGTCGGCCGGAACCTGCCCGTACCGGTCACCAGTAGTCTCGTGGCCGCTGCACCCGATCTCGCGAGGAGTCGCCCCCATGCACGTGCTGGTCACCGGCGGAGCCGGTTTCATCGGCTCGAACTTCGTCCACCAGACGGTCCGGGAGCGCCCCGACGTGCAGGTCACGGTGCTGGACGCCCTGACGTACGCGGGCGACGAGCGCAGCCTCGACCCCGTCGAGGGCCGCGTGGTGCTCGCGAAGGGCGACATCGCCGACCCCGACATCGTCGACAGCCTCGTCAAGGACGTCGACCTCGTGGTGCACTTCGCGGCCGAGTCCCACAACGACAACTCGCTGCACGACCCGTGGCCGTTCCTGCGGACCAACGTGATCGGGACGTACCAGCTGCTCGAGGCCGTCCGCCGCCACGGGGTGCGCTTCCACCACATCTCGACGGACGAGGTGTACGGCGACCTCGAGCTCGACGACCCCGCGAAGTTCACGCCGGACACGCCGTACAACCCGTCGTCGCCGTACAGCTCGACCAAGGCGTCCTCCGACCTGCTGGTGCGCGCCTGGGCGCGCAGCTTCGGCGTGCAGGCCACGATCTCGAACTGCTCGAACAACTACGGGCCGTACCAGCACGTCGAGAAGTTCATCCCGCGCCAGATCACGAACGTCATCGACGGCGTCCGCCCCAAGCTCTACGGCAAGGGCGAGAACGTGCGCGACTGGATCCACGTCGACGACCACAACAGCGCGGTCTGGGCCATCATCGAGCGCGGCCGGATCGGCGAGACGTACCTCATCGGTGCGGACGGCGAGGAGAACAACAAGACCGTCGTCGAGGACATCCTCGAGATCATGGGCCAGCCCCGCGACGCCTACGACCTCGTGAGCGACCGCCCCGGTCACGACATGCGCTACGCGATCGACGCGACCAAGCTGCGCGACGAGCTCGGCTGGACCCCCCGGTACGAGAACTTCCGTGCGGGCCTCGAGGCGACCGTCGCGTGGTACCGCGAGAACGAGGCCTGGTGGCGGCCGCGCAAGGACGCCACGGAGGCCAAGTACGCGCAGCTCGGCCGCTGACGCCCGTCCGCGCCGCCACCGCCCGGAGCCGGGGGTGGCGGCGCGGCCGCGGGCCGATGATCTGCACAGATCCTCCACGGCACGCGTGCGACGGCTCTGCGCCGAGCGCCTGCGACGCACCTAGCATGACGGGGTGACCAGTCGCCACGTCGCCGTCCCGCGCCCTCGTGCGGCGCGGCACGCCCGCAACCCGCGCACGCACCGGGTCCTGCGTGGCGTCGCCCTCACGACCGTCGCGCTCCTCGCCTTCGGCGTCGCGGGAGCCGCCGCGGCGTTCACCCGCCTCCAGGGCAACATGGACCGCGTCGACATCTCGGCGCTCGTGGGCCCGACCCCGCAGGTGACCCGCACCCCCGACCCGGACGACCCGAACAAGGGTCTGCCGGTCAACATCCTGGTGCTCGGGTCCGACCAGCGCGACGGCGTCAACGCCGAGATCGGCGGCTCCGTCGCGGGCATGCGCTCCGACACCACGATCCTCGTGCACATCTCCGCCGACCGGCAGCGCGTCGAGGCCATCTCGATCCCCCGCGACTCCCTCGTCGACATCCCGTCGTGCACGATGTCCAACGGCAAGACGTCGCGCGCCACGCACGGCATGTTCAACACCGCGTTCGCGACGGGCTGGGACATGGGCGGCGACATGGCGTCGGCGGCGGCCTGCACGATCCGCACGGTGCAGGAGAACACGGGCGTCCCGATCGACCACTTCGTCGTCGTCGACTTCGCCGGCTTCCAGAACATGATCAACGCCATCGGCGGCGTGGACATCTGCATCCCCAACGCGATGACGTCGAAGGACGCGGGCCTCAACGTCCAGGCCGGTCAGCAGCGTCTGGACGGCGCCACGGCGCTCGCGTTCGCCCGCGCCCGCAAGGGCAAGGGCGTCGGCGACGGTTCCGACACCAACCGCATCGGCAACCAGCAGCGCCTGGTCGCGGCGATGGCGACCGAGGTCCTGTCGAAGAACGTCCTGAGCGACCTGGGCCAGCTGGTGTCGTTCCTCGACGCGGCGACGAGCTCGCTGACCACGGACTCGGGCCTGTCGCTCACGGCGATGACCGGCCTCACCTACAACATGCGGTCCATCCGGGGTGGCAACATCACGTTCATGACCGTGCCGTGGGCGCCTGCCAAGAGCGACCCGAACCGCGTCGAGTGGACCTCGGAGGCCGACACGCTGTGGGAGAACGTCGCCGCGGACCGACCCGCCCTGGGCGAGCCCGAGACGCCCGCGACGCCGACGGCGCCCACCACGACCGCGCCCCCGGCCGGTGGCGCGACGACCCCGCCGGACGCGGGAGCGGCACCCGTGCAGCCCACGCCGGCCCCGACCAAGCACGCCGGCCGCGAGGCGTTCACGGCCGAGGACACGACCGCGGTGTGCCCGGCATGACCGA
>NZ_BHYL01000141.1 GCF_003851725.1 Cellulomonas algicola
CGGACCGGTGGGGGCGTCAGGCGGTCGTGGACGGCTCCGGGTCGAGGTGCGTCTCGTGCTCGTGCGGGTGGCGGCGCTCCAGGGCGGCGCCCTCGACGTCGACGTCGGGCAGGACCCGGTCGAGCCACCTCGGGATCCACCACGCCTTGTCGCCGGCGAGGTGCAGGAGGGCCGGGATGAGCACCATGCGGACGACGAACGCGTCGACCAGCACGCCGAAGGCGAGGGCGAACCCGATGGGCCGGATCATCGCCGAGTGCGAGAACACGAACCCGCCGAAGACGGAGATCATGATGATCGCCGCGGCGGTGACGACGGCCCGCCCGGCCCGCAGGCCCTGCACGACGGCGATGCGCGCGGGGGCGCCGTGCGCGTACGCCTCGCGCATGCCGGACCCGAGGAACAGCTGGTAGTCCATCGCGAGGCCGAACAGGATGCCGACGAGGATCGTCGGGAGGAAGTTCAGCACCGGGCCGGGCGTCTCGACGCCGAAGACGCCGGACAGCCAGCCCCACTGGTAGATCGCGACGACCCCGCCGATCGCGGCGAAGAACGACAGGATGAAGCCGAGGGTCGCGACGACCGGTACGAAGATCGACCGGAACACGACGATCAGGATCAGCAGCGACAGCCCGACGACGACCGCGAGGTACGTCGGCAGGGAGTCGGCGAGCGTGTCGGACACGTCGATGTTGCCGCTGGCCTGGCCCGCGACGCCGATCGAGTCCACGCCGTCGACGGACAGGTCGCGCAGCGTGTGCACGAGCTCCTCGGTCGACTCGCTGGTCGGACCCTCGGCGGGCACGACCTGGAACGCGATCGTCGTGCCGTCCTCGGACGACCCGATGGGCGCGACGGCGACGACGTCGTCCTGCTCGAAGATCGCCGAGCCGATGCGGGCCTGCTCGACGGTCTCCTGACCCTCGGCGGGCGCCTCGGGGAGCGTCGCGACGACGACGAGCGTGCCGTTCTGACCCTCGCCGAACCGCTCGTCGATCGTGGAGTAGGCGCGGTACTGCGTGGAGTCGTGCGGCTCGGACGAGCCGTCGGGCAGCCCGAGCCGCAGCTCGGTCGCAGGCAGTGCGACGACGACGAGCGCCCCGACGCTGAGGAGGGCGGCCAGGACGGCCTTCCAGGTGGTCATGGGTCGCAGCGGCTTGGTGGGTGCGGCCACGACGACGTCGCCGGTCCCGGCGCCGGCGGCCGTGAACGCGGCACGCTCCTTCGTGTTGAGGACGCGCGTGCCGAGGATCTTGAGCAGGGCGGGCGTCATGGTGATCGCGATGAGGACGGCGACGAGCACGGAGAACGCGCCGACGGTGCCCATGAGGCCGAGGAACGGGATGCCCGTGATGTTGAGCGCGAGCAGCGCGATGAGCACCGTGGCGCCGGCGAAGACGACGGCGTTGCCCGACGTGCCGTTCGCGAGCCCGATGGACTCGTGCACGTCGTAGCCCTGCTTGAGCTGGCGGCGGTGCCGGTTGACGATGAACAGCGCGTAGTCGATGCCGACGGCGAGCCCGAGCATGACGCCGAGGATCGGGGTCACGGACACCATGTCGACGACGCCCGACAGGGACATCGCGCCGAGCGCGCCGATGCCGACGCCGAGCAGCGCCTGCAGGATCGGCAGGCCCGCGGCGAGGAACGTGCCGAGCATGACGACGAGCACGACGCCCGCGACGACGACGCCGATGACCTCGCCGACGCCGAGCAGCTCGGGCACGCCGCCCGAGATCTCGGAGGAGTAGTCGACCTGCACGCCGTCGATGGGCTCGTCGAACGCCGCGAGCAGCCCCTCCTTGGTGTCGTCGGCCAGGTTCATGGACGCCTCGGTGAACGACACCGGGACCACGACGGCGCTGCCGTCGGACGAGACCAGACGGATCTCGGACGCCATGTCGAGCAGGGTCGAGCCCGCCTCGAGCTGCGGCTCGGACGCCTCGAGCTCGTCGCGGCCCGCGTCGATCGTCGCCTGCTGCTCCGCCACGACCGCGAGCTGCGCGTCGAGCTGTGCCTGCTGCGCGTCGAGCTGTGCCTGCTGGGCCGCGACCTGCGCCTCGGCGACCGGACCGGCACCGGCGGCCTGCTGCGCGGCGGCCTCGAGCTGCGCGCGACCCGCGTCGAGCTGCTGCTGGCCGGCCTCGAGCTGCGCCTTGCCCGCGTCGAGCTGCTCCTGACCCGCGTCGAGCTGCGCGCGGCCCTGCTCGAGCTGCGCGCGACCGTCGTCGAGCTGCTGGCGCTGCTCCTCGAGGTCGGCCTGCGTCGCGAACGGGTCGACGACGTCGCGGACCCCGTCGACGTCGCGCGCGGTCTCGATGCGGTCGACGATCGCGGCCTTCTGCTCGTCGGTGAACGCCGACCCGTCCTCGGTCGAGATCACGACCGTGCCGGTGCCGCCCGCGGCCGACGGGAGCTCGCGCTGGAGCTGGTCCGTGACCTCGGCCGTCGGGGTGTCGGGGATCGTGAACGCGCTGGCCAGGGTGCCGCCGAAGGCGACGAACGTGATGCCGACGACGACGAGGACGGCGAACCAGCCGGCGACGACGGCGCGCGCGTGGCGGGCCGAGGCGCGCCCGAGGCGGTACAGGAGCTCTGCCATGGTGGGTCTCTCCGGTCAGGACGGATGCGGTGCGGGCTGGTCGTGCGGTGCCGGCCGTGGCGTGGCCGGTGGGGGCTCGGGGCGGATGGGTGCGGCTCCGGGCGGGTCAGTGCAGGGCGGGCGGTGGGGTGCCCGTCGCGCCGTAGCCCGTGCGGGCCGCGGCGAGGAGGCGTTCGACGAGGTCGGCCCAGACCCGGCGGGAGCGGTCGTCGTCCCCACCGCCCGTGGCCTGGTGCCAGTAGCCGTGCAGGACGAGCGCGCCGCTCATGAGCGACCCGACGAGCAGGCGGACGTCGAGCTCGTCGGCGTCGGGGTGGCGGCGCATCATCTCGGCGGACATCCGCGCGCTGACCTCGGTGAACGCGCGCCCGATCAGCGCGGCGTGGCGCGGGGTGAGCGCGTCGTCGGAGTCCTTGCCGAGCACGCGCGTCAGGTAGGCGATGGGGGTGACGAGGTCGGTGGCGCGCAGGGCGTGCGCGAGCTCGTCGAACATCGTCGCGTCGGCGTCGGGGGCGGTGTGCGACTCGAAGCTGTCGACGACCGTGCCGAGGATGTCGCCGCAGACGGTGATGACGATCTCGTCGAGCGACTCGAAGTGGTTGAACACCGTGCGGCGGGACACGTCGGCGCGGTGCGCGAGCTCGTCGACGCTGAACGAGGTGCCGCCGGTCTCGCGCATGAGGGCCGCAGCGGCGTCGACGATCGCGCGGTGGTGCTTCTCCCGCAGCGCGGCGCGTCGTCCGATGGTCACTCTTGCGACACTAAGTGCACCGTTGCACTCAGTGCAATGCGAGACCTCGTCCGTTCACCCGGCGTTCAGCGTGAGGAGCGCCACACCCGGGTCGGGGTCCGACGCGAGCCGCGCGTGCGTCTCCACGTCGAACCGCTCGTCGCCGTACCGCAGCTTCGCGCGCTCGACGCCCTCGGCCGCGAACCCCGCGCCCGTCGCGACGCGGCACGACGCCGGGTTGTTCACACGGTGCCCGAGCTCGAGCCGGAACAGGCCCAGGTCGTCGAAGGCGAACCGCGCGACCGACGCGACCGCCCGCGTCGCCAGCCCGCGACCCCGCTCGCTCGCCGTCAGCCAGTACGACACCCACGCCGTCGCGTGCCGGTGCTCGACGTGCGCGAGCGCGACGTGCCCGACCGCGCGCCCGTCGACGCGCACCGCGAACGCCCACGTCGGGTCCGCGGACTGCACGAGCTGGCTCTCGATGAGCTCGCGCGCGGCGTCGACGCTCGGGACCGCACCGCCACCCAGCTGCAGGACGAGGTCCGGGCTCTCCGCGACGGCGGCGACCAGCGCCTCGGCGTCCGACGGCTGCCACGGCGCGAGCGTCGCGACGCGCCTCGCGGTCGGCACACCGCCGGACGACGTCACCGGACCGCGCGAGAGGCGGCCGGGCGCGGGGGGCGTGCGCCGAGCCGTCGATCCGCCGGCCGGGAGCGTGCGACGGGCCGTCGAGCCGGCACCGGGCAGCGTGCGGCGGGTCATCGGGCGGCCACCCGGAGCACGCCGTCGGCGCTGCCGACGGACACCCGACGCAGGTCGTGCACGAGCGCCGTCGCACCGGCGTCGACGAGCGCGTCGGGCGCGAACGTGCCGACCACGGCGACGACGGGCATGCCCGCCGCGCGCGCCGACGCGACACCGTCCGTCGTGTCCTCGAACGCGAGGCAGTCGGCGGGGTCGAGGCCCAGCACCTGGGCGCCCCGCAGGTACGGCTCGGGGTCGGGCTTGCCCCGCGACACGTCCTCCGACGTCACGAACACCGACGGGATCGGCAGCCCCGCCGCGCGCAGCCGGGTGGTGACGATCTGCTCGCGTCCGGACGTCACGCAGCCCCACGCCGTCGACGGGAGGGCGTCGAGCAGCGCGGCCGCCCCGGGGAGTGCGACGACCGACGCCGCAGCGGCGAGGCCCGCCTCCCGGGAGAGGTCGAGCGCCCGCGCCTGCAGGTCCGGCGGCACGAACCGGTCGACCAGGTCCTGCGCCCGCGCGGCCACCGACGCCGCGACGATCGGCTCGGGGTCGATCCCGATCGTCTCCGCGAGCCAGCGCCACGCCGAGCGGATCGCGTCCGCCGAGTCGACGAGCGTGCCGTCCACGTCGAACAGCACGCCGCGGCACTCGACGGTCCAGGCGTCGGACGGGGCGGTGAGCGGGGGAGCCATCCCGGTAGCGAACCAGGCGTCGGGCCGTCCTGCCCGGTCGTCCGCCTTCCGAGCCGTCCTCGCCCGTCCCCCGGCGGCCGTCCGGGCGCGGCGCCCGACCGGGTTACCGTCGGTCGCATGCACCTCGTCGTGAGCAACGTCCGTCCGTGGGGAACCGAGCCGTCCGACGTGGTGGTGACCGACGGTGTCGTGAGCGCCGTCGTCCCGGCGGGCACCGCGGCCGTGCCGGAGGGCGCCGAGGTCGTCGACGGGCGCGGCCTGCTCGCGCTCCCCGGGTTCGTCAACGCGCACGCGCACGTCGACAAGTCGTGGTGGGGGCAGCCGTGGGTGTCGTACGGCGGCGAGGCGACGACGCAGGGGCGGATCGCGCACGAGCGCGCCGAGCGCGACCGGTACGGCATCCCGTCGGTCGCGTCGACCACGGCCGTGCTGCGTGAGCTCCTCCGGCACGGCACGACCGCCACGCGCACGCACGTCGACGTGGACCTGGGCGTCGGGCTGCGCGGCATCGAGCACGTCCGGGCAGCGGCCGAGGACCTCGGCGGGGCGGTCGAGGTCGACGTCGTCGCGTTCCCGCAGGACGGCGTCGTCCGACGTCCCGGCGTCCTGCGCCTGCTCGACGAGGCCGCCGCCGCGGGCGCCACGCACGTCGGCGGGCTCGACCCGGCAGGCATCGACCGCGACCCCGTCACGCAGCTCGACGGGCTGTTCGAGATCGCCGAGCGGCGCGGGGTGGGCGTCGACGTGCACCTGCACGACCGCGGCGACCTCGGCGCGTTCCAGGTCGAGCTCATCGTCGAGCGCACGCGACGCGCCGGCCTGCACGGCAAGGTCACCGTGTCGCACGGCTTCGCGCTCGGCGAGCTCCCCGCCGGCCGCCAGGAGGACCTGCTCGACGAGCTCCGCGACGCCGGTATCGGCTGGGCGACCGTCGCGCCCGTCGGCACCGCACCGCTCCCGTGGCGCGGCATGCGCGAGCGCGGCATCCCCGTCGGGCTCGGCACGGACGGCATCCGCGACCTGTGGTCCCCGTTCGGCGACGGCGACCTGCTCCGCATCGCGCTCGGCTTCGCGCGCCTGCACGGGTTGCGCACCGACGACGACCTCACCGGTGCCGTCCGGCTCGCGACGTCGTCCGCCGCCGCGTTCGTCGGGCGCGACGTCCACGACCTCGTCGTCGGCGCCCCCGGCGACCTCGTGCTGCTCGACGCCGAGAACGTCCCCGACGCGCTCGTCCGCGTCCCGCCGCGCGCGCTCGTGGTGTCGCGCGGCCGCGTCGTCGCCCGCGACGGTGTCGTGCTCGTCTGAACCGACCCGCTCGACAGCACCGACACCCGGCGCGCGGCCGCGAGCCGGCGCGCGCGGTCGTCAGCCGGTCAGCGGAGGTCGCGCGACGCCATCACGCGGTCGACGGCCAGACGAAGGACGACGCGCTCGACGCCCGGCCGCGGCGGCCGGTAGCGCTCGGCGTACCGGCGCAGGGCGTCCTCGATCTCAGGAAGATCGTCGACGACGGTCATCTCGCCTTCGAGCGTGAGCCAGCGCCGCCCGTCGACCTGGCACAGCGCGGCGCGGGCGACGCGACCGCCCTCGACGGCGCGACGCACGTTGGCCGCCTTGACGCTGCGCGGTCCGGTCGTCGTGCGGGTCACCCCGGCGACCTCGTCCCACGTGAACCCGACCGGCACGACGTGCGGGGTCCCGTCGGCGCGCAGCGTCGTCAGCGTCGCGAGGTGGCGCTCGGTGACGAACGCGAGCTGGGCGTCGGTGAGGCGGAGCACCGGTCGAGCCTAGGGCCGCCGCTCCGCGCCGGTGCCGTCCCGCGCGGCGTCGCCTCCTCGCGCTGGACCGGTGTCGCGCGGCGCGGCGCGACGCTGTGTCAGCGCGGGTCGAGGCGGAGGGTCACGTCGACGACGGACGGCCCGACGACGGTGTTGACGATCCGCGCGCCGTACCGGTCGTACTTCGCGTGGTACGCGGCGTCGAGCGCGGGGTGCACGTCGGGTGCGGGTGTCGCGAACGTGACCTCCTTCTCCAGACCGCCGACCTGCACGCGGCCCGTCCCGGACGACTGCGCACGCCGGAACCACCCGTTGCCCGGGCCGTACGCGGAGCGGATGTACACGTCGTCGCCGGCGCGCACGACCCAGATCGTCACGTTCGGGCGCAGCGTCCCGTCGGGCCGGTACGACGCGACGCGCAGCTCGTCGGTCGACTCGACCACCGCCAGCTCCTCGGCGGTCCAGCCGCTCATCGCCCGTACTCCTCGTCTGTCACGTGCTCGGCCCACGTCGCGCCGCCGTCGGGGGTGTCCGTCTCCCACATGGCGAGGTGCTCCATGAACGCGTCGGGGCCTGCGCCGTGCCAGTGCCACTCGTCGGGCGGGCACCACACGGACTCGCCGGGGCGCAGCGTCAGGACGCGCCCGTCGCGCGTGCCGACCCGGGCGACGCCCTGCGTGACGTGCAGCGCCTGACCCGCGGCGTGCCGGTGCCAGGCCGTGCGCGCCCCGGGCGCGAACCGCACGCGGTTGACGCGCAGGCGGGACGGCGCGGGCGGGGCGGCGAGGACGTCGAACCAGACGTCGCCCGTGAACCAGGCGGCGGGCCCCTTCGTGGTCGGCGGGGTGTCGAGCTGTTCCATGCGGCTGTCCTTCCGTGCCGACGGTCACCGTCGCGGCCGTCACGACCATCCGACCACCGTGCGGCGGCCGCGGGGAGTCCTCGTCGAGACGTGTACCGGCAGGGCATCCCACCGACGCGCGCCCGGACGTACGGTCGAACCATGCACACCCGCTCGCTCGGACCCGACCTGCACGTCTCCGCCGTCGGCCTCGGCGCCATGGGCATGTCGATGAGCTACGGCCCCAACCCCGGCGACCGCGACGCGATGATCGGCGTCCTGCGCGGCGCCGTCGACCTGGGCGTCACGTTCGTCGACACCGCCGAGGTGTACGGCCCGTACGTCAACGAGGAGCTCGTCGGCGAGGCGCTCGCACCGGTCCGCGACCAGGTCGTGGTCGCGACGAAGTTCGGCTGGCACATCGAGGACGGCCAGATGGCCGGGCTCGACTCGCGGCCTGAGCAGATCCGCCGCGTCGCGGACGCGTCGCTCCAGCGCCTGCGCACCGACGTGATCGACCTCTTCTACCAGCACCGCGTCGACCCCGACGTGCCGATCGAGGACGTCGCCGGGACGGTCGGCGAGCTCGTCGCCGCCGGCAAGGTCCGCGCGTTCGGCCTCTCCGAGGCGAGCGCTGCGACGATCCGTGCCGCGCACGCCGTCCACCCCGTCGCGGCCGTGCAGAGCGAGTACTCGCTGTGGACGCGCGACCCCGAGGCCGAGGTGCTGCCGACGTGCGCCGAGCTCGGCATCGGCTTCGTGCCGTTCAGCCCGCTCGGCAAGGGCTTCCTGACGGGCACGGTCGACGCGTCCACGACGTTCGCCGACGACGACATCCGCCAGCGCGTCCCGCGCTTCACCGCCGAGAACCGCACCGCGAACCAGGCGCTCGTCGACCACGTGCGCGCGCTCGCGGAGTCCAAGGACGCGACGCCGGGCCAGGTCGCGCTCGCATGGCTGCTCGCGCAGCAGCCGTGGGTCGTGCCGATCCCGGGCACGCGCCGCATCGAGCGGGTCGCCGAGAACGCGGGGTCGACCGCGCTCGCGCTGTCCGCCGACGAGGTCGCCGACCTGGACGGGCTCGCCGCACGGGTCGGCGTCGCGGGCAACCGCTACAACGACGCGGGGATGTCGATGGTCAACCGCTGACGCCGTGCCCTCCCGCGTGCGCGCCTGCTGACGCCGTCCGTCCGTGGGGCGCGCCCGCTGACGCCGTCCACCCGTCGGGCGCGCGTCAGCGGACGCTGTGCAGCCGAACCGATCGGGCCGTCACGCGCGCGGCGGCCGGTGCCCGACGGCGAACGTGCGCGTGAACCCGAGCACGACCCCCCACGGCTGCCGCGGGTACGCGGCGTCGAGCGTGGCGGCGTAGTCGTCGAGGAACGCCGCCCGCTCGGCGTCGTCGGTGAGCACGTCGAGCACGGGACGCAGCCCTGTGCCGCGCACCCACTCGAGCACCGGCGAGCGCTGCGCGCCCTCGGGGTCGAGCACGTGCTCGTACGTCGTCTGCCAGACGTCGGCGTCGAGCCCCAGCGACGCGAGCGCCCCCAGGTACTCGGCGGGCGCGGCGACGGCGGCGGCGCGGTGCAGGACCGGGAGCAGGTCGTCGGCGCGCGCGTGCCGGGCGGCGACCTCACGCATGAGCGCGTGCGACGGGGCGTCGAAGTTCGACGGCACCTGCATCGCGAACCAGCCGTCGTCGGCGAGCGCGTCGACCCAGCGCGGCAGCAGGTCGAGGTGGCCGGGCACCCACTGGAGGGCCGCGTTGGTGACGAGCACGTCGACGGGCTGCCCGAGCGCGGCAGGGTCCCAGTCCTCGACCCGGACCTCGACCCACTCGACGCGCCCGTCGGCGTCGAGCGCTCGGGCGGCGTCGAGCATCTGCGGCGAGGAGTCGAGCCCGACGACGCGTGCCCCCGGCCACCGCGGCGTGAGGCTCAGCGTGAGCGGCCCGTCACCGCACCCGAGGTCGACGACGAGCGACGGCTGGCCGGCGCCCACGCGCGCGAGCAAGTCGGCGAAAGGCCTCCCGCGGTGCGAGGCGAACAGCGCGTACTGCTGCGGGTCCCACATGACCGACCTCCCACGCAGACGGCAGATATCTTGACATCAAGATATCGCGCGTGGAGGGCGCGCGGTCGTGGCGGGCCGCGATGGCCTGTCAGCGGGCGGGTCGGGCCCGGCGCAGCAGCCGGGCAGCGACCACCAGCGCGGCGGCGACGACGAGCAGCACCGCGCCCGTGACCAGCGCCTCGTTGCCCGACCCCAGGAGCCGTGCGATGTCCGCGTAGGTCGGGTCCGCGGGGTTCGACGGATCGAGGTGGACGGCGTAGAAGCGCTCGGCGACGTACCAGTGGTCGGCCCACTCGGCGACGAGCCAGGCGCCTCTCACCGCGGCCAGCACCGCGCCGACCACCGCCCAGCCCGCCAGGACGCGGCGCCACCCCGCCGGAGCGAGGCGGGGAGGGGCGTCGAGGTCGTCGACCGGAGCATGCAGCTGGTGGACCGGAAGATCCGCGGCGCGGGTGCGGGGGGCGACGTCGTCGTCGGACGGTGCCTCCGCGACGCCGTCCCCACGACGCGACTCGAGGAACGCCCGGCGCGTCATCACGGCCTGACCGAGGATCAGGAAGAGGAAGCCCCAGATCGCGTAGCGCTCCATCGCCGCCACCGCGCGGACGTCCCCGGAGCCGCGGCTGATCGCGTTCCAGTTGAGCGCCGCGATCAGGTTGCCCACGCCGATCGCGGTGAGCAGCCCGCCGAGCGAGAGCCAGCGCCGCAGGAGGGCGTCTCCTCGGGTCTCGCGCAGGGGGGCGGTCGTCGGCGTCCGCGTCATCGTCGGCCTTTCCAGGGAGCCGTGGCGTGCTCGTGGACGTGAACGTAGCGCTTCCGTCGCACCCCGCGCGGACGTTCGGGCGATCGACGACGTCTCGTCAGCCTGCGTTGCGGAGCATGAACTCCGTCTCCGTGTCGCGCCCCATCACCGGGTCGGGTGCGTCGCTGCTCGCCTGCGACGTGATGGTGTCGGCGATGCGCACGGGTTCGGGCAGCGTCGCCCAGCGCGCGCGAGGGTCGCGCGGGTCGGGCTGCGGTGCCGGTGCGTCGTCCATGCGTCCTCCGTCGTCGGCGGTGCGTCTCCCCGCAGGCTAGCCCTGCGGGGAGACGGCGACCGTCAGAACGGGCAGCTGCTGCGGACCTCGGAGTAGGCGAGGCCCGACGGCGGCGGGCAGAGGAACTGCGTGTACCGGGTGTCCTGGTCGACGAACCGCTTGAGCCACGCGATCGCGTTGCGGGCGATGGGCGTGTTCGACGTGTTGGGCGCGAAGTGGCTCGCGCCGCGCAGCTCGACGTAGGTCCGCGGTGTCGTCGCGGGGAGCGACGCGTAGAACGGCTCGGCGTGGGTCGTGACGGACGCGATCGAGTCGTTCTGCGCCCCGACGATCAGCGTGGGCGTGCTGACCTCGGGCCACGTCTTGTCGAGGTTCCACGGCGTGAGCGCGATCGCGGCGCGCAGCGACGGGTCGTCCTTCGCGGCCTCGAGGGTGCCGCCGCCGCCCATGGAGTGACCGGCGACGGCGAGCCGGGTGGCGTCGACGCGGTCGCGGACGGCGCTGCCGGTCGTGAGGTAGCGCAGTGCCGCACGGAGCTGGTCGCCGCGCGACGACGGCTGGTCGGACGTGGTCGTCGTGTCGATCGTGAAGACGACGAACCCCTGGGACGCGATCCGGTCGCCGAGCCAGGCGATGCTCGACTGCCGCGCGGTGTACCCGGGCGAGACGGCGACCGCGCCGAAGGTGCCCTGCGAGCGGTCGGTCGGGTAGTAGATCGTCCCGCCGCCGAACCCGCTGACCAGCCATCGGGACACGGACGTGGACGACGTGGCGAACGGGCCGCGGACCGCCTCGACGGAGGCGGTGGTGGGTGCGGGGCCGCGCTCGTAGGGGTTGTCCGCGGCGAGCGCGGGGGACGTGCCGGCCGGGGCGATCCCGGCCAGGGCGGCGGCGAGCAGGACGGTGGCGAGACGGCCTCCGGAGGGTCGGATCTTCATCGATGTGCCTTCCCAGGAGTCGGACGAGTCGACGACTCGTGTCATTGGTGACGTTACGCGCGTCGAGCGGTCGACGGAAGAGCCAACCGACTAGTTGGTATGCGTTGCACCGACGGCCCGACGCCGAGGCCGAGCGGCCGGCCCTGTGCACGTCGTCCGCCGGATCTGTCCGGGATGCTCTAGCGTCGCCAGCGGGGGAGCCCAGAAGAAGGGCCTGCCCGTGCCAGCCGTCCGGAGGTGTGCGGTGAGCGAGGTCGTCCAGGAACCCGCGGCGCAGCGCGGGGCTCTCCAGAAGGTGCTCGACGCGGTCGAGCGGGCGGGCAACAAGGTCCCGCACCCGGTCATCATCTTCCTCGCGCTGATCGCGCTGATCATGGTGCTGTCGGCGGTGTTCCAGGCCGCGGGCAGCAGCGTGACGTTCGAGCAGGCGCAGCTCGGGTCCGACGAGGTCCAGACGGTGACCGTCAGCGCGCAGAGCCTGCTCGACGCCGACGGCATCCGGTTCGTGTTCACCTCGGCCGTCGCGAACTTCAACGGCTTCGGCGTGGTCGGGGTCATCGTCGTCGCGATGATCGGCGTCGGGCTCGCCGAGGAGGTCGGGCTCATCGGGGCGTTCATCAAGCGCCTCGTCAAGGTCACGCCGCCGCGCTTCGTGACGTTCTCGATCGTGCTGCTCGGCGTCATCTCGTCGATCGCGACCGACGCCGGCTACCTGGTCCTCATCCCGCTCGCCGCCGCGGTGTTCGCGTCGCTCGGCCGCCACCCGCTCGCGGGCCTCGCCGCCGCGTTCGCGGGCGTCGGCGGCGGGTTCGGCGTGAACCTGCTGATCACGCCGGTGGACGGGATGCTCACGGAGATCACCAACGAGGCGATCACCGACCCCGCGCAGCACGTGTCGATCACCGGGAACCTCTTCTTCGGGATCGTCTCGTCGTTCCTCGTCGCGGTCGTCGCGACCCTCCTGACGGAGAAGTTCGTCGAGCCGCGCCTCGGCACCTACCGCCGCGAGGAGGAGGCGCCCGCGTCCGACGACCCCGAGGTCGGCCCGGCCCCCGCCGCGGCGAGCGGGGAGCTCAGCCCGCAGGAGCGCAACGGCCTGCGCTGGGCGTTCTGGGGCTTCGTCGGCGTCCTGCTGCTGGTCCTGGCGCTGTCGCTGCCGCCGGGCGCGCCGCTGCGCAACCCCGAGACGGGCAGCCTCGTCGAGGACTCCCCGCTGCTGAACAGCATCATCTTCCTCATCCTGCTGTTCTTCTTCGTCATGGGGCTCTGCTACGGCAAGGGCGCCGGGACGGTGAAGGGCAGCATGGACGTCATCAACCCGATGACGAAGACCATCGCGAACCTCTCGGGCCTGATCTTCCTGCTGCTCGTCATCAGCCAGTTCATCGCGTACTTCAACTACTCGAACCTCGGCACGATCGCCGCGGTCGGCATGGCGGACGCGCTCGAGGCAGCGAACCTGTCGACGGTCTGGCTGATCCTCGGGCTCATCGCGATGACCGCCGTGATCGACATCTTCATCGGCGGCGTCGTGCCGAAGTGGGCGATCTTCGCGCCCGTGTTCGTGCCGCTGTTCATCCAGCTCGGCGTCTCGCCGGACCTCGCGATGGCCGCCTACCGCGTCGGTGACTCGCCGATCAACGTCGCGACGCCGCTCATGCCGTACTTCGCACTCATCGTCATCTTCGCCGAGCGCTACCGGCGCAAGGTGGGCGTCGGGTCGGTCATCTCGCTCATGCTCCCGTACACGGTCGCGCTGCTGGTCACGTGGAGCGCGCTGCTCGTCGTCTGGTACCTGCTGGGCATCCCGCTGGGCCCCGGCGCGTCGATCTACCTGGAGTGACCCCGGCGAGGCTCAGGCGGCGAGGTCCGGGTCGCCGGTGACCTCGACCGTCGCCCACACGTCCCCGTCGAGCGCCCGGAGCGCGTCGACGACCGCACGCCGCACCCGGTCCTCCGCGTCGACGTCCCACGTGCCCGGCTCCACGACGAAGTCGACCTCGACGTACAGCCGGCGGCCGAGCTTCGTCGCGCGCACGACGGGCTCGGGCAGCCCGAACCGGTCCCGCACGTCGGCGACGGCAGCCGCGAGCGCCGCGGCCACGGGCCCGGACGGCGACGCCTCCAGCAGCTCGCGCGCCGCCGCACGCACGAGCCCGACCGGCACCGGGACGATCACCGCGCACGCCACCAGCAGCAGCACCGGGTCGGCGTACCGCGTCGCGGCCGTCGCGCCGAGCGCGTCGAGCCCGAGGGCGGCCGCACCGCCGACGCCGACGACCGCGCTCAGCACGGCGCCGGCCCGCCACTGCGCGACCTCCGCGTCGACGAGGTCCGAGCCGCTCGTCCGCCGCAGCCACGCGACGACGCCGAGCGACACGGCGGCGCTGGTGACGCCGTAGAGCAGCATCGTCGCGGGGCTCGCGTCGGAGCCGCCCGCCAGCAGGGTCGTCACGGCGTCCGCCGCCGCGTACGCGACCGTGCCGAGCAGGGCGGCGCCCTGCAGCGCGACGGCGAGCGGCGTGACGGCGTGCCTGCCGAACGGGTACTCGACGGTCGGCGGCGAGGCGGCGGCGCGGGCGGCGGCGAGCGAGACGCCCGAGAGCAGGATGCCCGCGAGCAGGAACACGCCGTCGAACACGAGCACGCCCGAGTCGGCGAGCACCCCCCACACGACCGCACCACCGCCGATGACCGCCGACGCGGCGATCGACACGACGAGCGCCCGTCGCTCCCTGTCCTCCGGCGAGCCGCCGCGTGGCGCGCCGTCGCGTGACGCGCCGTCGCCGTGCACCCCGTCCCGGGGCACGCCGTCCCCGTGCGCGCCGCGTCGTGGCGGGTCCGTCATTCCGGTGCGCGGTACGCCGACGCGACCTCGGCGAGCAGGCGCGCGCCGAACCCGGTGGCGCCCTTGGTCCGCCACGCGTCGTCCTTCTCCGAGCGCATCGGACCCGCGATGTCGAGGTGCGCCCACGGGGTGTCGCCGACCCACTCCGCGAGGAACAGCGCCGCTGTGATCGCGCCCGCGAACTCCCCGCCGAGGTTCTTGAGATCGGCGACCTCGGAGTCCATCCACGACCGGTACCGGCGGTCCAGCGGCAGACGCCAGACGCGCTCGTCGGTGGCGTCCGCGGCGTCCTCGACGAGCCTCTGGACGCGGTCGTCGTTGCCGAGCAGCCCCGCGGTGAGCGGTCCGAGAGCTGCGAGGCACGCGCCGGTCAGGGTCGCGATGTCGACGATCGCGTCGACGCCGTCCTCCTGCGCGAGCGTGATCGCGTCGGACATGACGAGCCGGCCCTCCGCGTCGGTGTTGACGACCTCGATCGTCCGGCCCGCGCGCGTGACGAGCACGTCGCCCAGCTTGGTCGCGGTCGCGGACGGCATGTTGTCGGTGAGCGCGAGGTACGCGGACACCCGCACGGGCACGCGCAGCTCGCGCAGCACGCTCATCGCGGCGAGCACGGCACCGGCGCCGGTCATGTCCATCTTCATCGCCGCGTGCATCGCGTTCGACGGCTTGAGGCTGATGCCACCCGAGTCGTAGGTGATGCCCTTCCCGACGAACCCGAGGTGCCCGGGCGCCGCGTCGCCCTCGGGCACGTAGTGCAGCACGACCATGCGCGGCTCGACGGCGGACCCGGCGTTGACCCCGAGCAGCCCGCCGCACCCGAGCGCGACGAGCGCCGCCTTGTCGTGCACCGTGATCTCGAGCCCGGCGTCCGCAGCGAGGCGACGCGCGACGTCGGCCACGTCCGGCGCGGTGAGGTGACCTGCGGGCGTGTTGGCGAGGTCGCGCGAGAGGGCGGCGGCGCGGGCGAGGACCAGACCACGGGCGACGCCGTCGCGTGCGGCGGACGCGTCGGCGTCGGGGACCCGCAGGTCGAGCCGCTCGACGGCGACCGTGTCCGGCTCCGACCGCAGCGGGTCGTACCGGTAGCGGCCCAGCACGACGCCTTCGACGACGGCCTGTGCGGCGGCACCCACGCCGGAACCGCCCGTGAGCGGGACCGCCGCCAGGTCGGTCGCGAGGTGCGCGGCGCGTCCGTCGGCCCGCGCGAACGCCGCGGCGGCGTCGCGGAGCACCGCGGGCGTCACGTCCGCGGCGGGCCCGAGCCCGACGAGCACGAGCGACGGCTCGTCGCCGGGCCGGGGGAG
>NZ_BHYL01000142.1 GCF_003851725.1 Cellulomonas algicola
TCCTGCGCCTGCTGCCACTCGGCCTGCGCCTGCGCGACCGTCGCGTGCGCGGCACCGAGCGTCGCGGCGACCCGTCGAGCCGTCGCCACCGACGGACCGGGCGTCGCTGCCGCCGCGTCCGCCTCGGCGAGCACCGCCGCGAGCGCCTGCCGGGCCGCGTCGTCCGCGACCTTCCCCTCGCTCGCCGCGAGCGTGGCGCGCGCCTGCTCCGCGAGCGCCGCGAGCGTCGCACCCGCCTCCTCACGGGTCGTCGCCGTCACGGCCCTGCCGACGGTCGCGTCCGACGCGCCCCACAGGGCAGCGTCCGCGTCGCGCGACCCGACGGCGTCGTCGACGCGCACCACGGCGGCCTGCTCGGCCCGCTCCCGCTCCTGGTGGTCGACGTGCGCCCACGCCCCGGCACCGCCCCCGACGAGGGCGACGACGGCCACCGCTGCGGCGACGAGACGGAGCTGGATGCGGGACTCCCGAGGACGTGGACGGCCGTGCGCGTGCCGTCGTTCGGCGGCCAGGCTAACCAGGCCGCGGTGCCCGCGCCCATCGGCCGCGCGTCACCGCGGGCATGACCGCAGGTCACGCCCGCCATACGGAGGAACCGCTCGGCGGCGTCTCAAGAGCGTCCGCGCGACCGACGATCCACGGGTATGAGCGAGGACCGGACGTCCCCCGCGCAGGCCGCGACCATGCCCGGCCTGCGCCCTCTCACGCTCGGCGAGCAGGGTCACCTCGACAGCCTCCGCGCCCACGTCCGCCGCAGCCGCACCGACGTCACGGACGTCGCCGACGTCGCCCGGCTCGTGCACGAGACGTTCACCGGCTGGGCCGGCGACGCGGGCGCCGCGGTGCCGGAGGGCGTGGTGGCGGCGCTCGGCGTCGTCGTCGGCGACCTCGTCGTCGCGCGCGCCCCCGGGGCGCACTGGGTGCTGCGGACCGCGGGCCCCACCCCCACGCCGTGCGTCGTGTCGCCCGACGGCGAGGCGGCCGTCCTGCCCCTCGACGACATCCGGGCGCGCTGGGACATCGGCGTCACGCCCGACTGGGCGTCCGGCTACGTCGCGGCGGCCGCCGCCCATCTCGCGGTGTCCGGCCTCCCCACGGAGGACGCCGACGAGGCACCCGCGTTCGAGGTCCCCCAGCAGCGCACGCCCGCGCCCGCGGCGGCCCTCCCCCGTCGCACCGCGGCGCCGGCCGCCGACGACGCGCCCGCACCGGCGACCGGGTACCGCACGCCCGGCGACCTGCCCGAGCCGCCGTCACCCGCGACCCAGGACCTCGGCCTGCGCGCCCTCGAGCACGCGCTCGACGCCGTGCTCGGCGGCGAGTGCCCGCTCGTGACCTTCGCGATGACCCACGACGGTGTGCACCGTGTCGTCCAGACGTTCCCCGGCGACTCGCGCGAGTCCGCGGACCGCGCGCGGGCCTGGGTCCGGGCGTCGGGCGCCGCGGCGGCGGTCGTCGCGTGGGAGGGGGAGCTGCCGGGCGACGAGCCGGGCACGCACGCCGTCGTCGTCGAGGCGTCGGGCCCGGGCCGGCCCAGCATGGTCGTCGGTCACCGGTACGCGCCCGCGAAGACGAGCGGCGAGGGGCGTGCGCGCGCACCACGTCCGGTCGGCGAGCCGATGATCGTGGGCCAGGGCGACCCGCTCCTCTGACCGACGTGGCAGTCCGCGGTCGTCCCCCCGCGTGACGGCCGGCTCGGCCGAGCGGCGGACGTGACCCGCCGTCCCGCGCGCGACCGGGCGGGTGACCGCCGGACAATGAGGACGACACCTCCCGACCCCGCTGCCAGGATCGCCGACCATGACACGCCAGCACCTCACGAAGACGCTGGTCTCCTGGGCCTCGATCCTCGACGACAAGGCCCGCGACCAGGCCGTCGCCACGTCCACCATGCCCTTCGTCTACCCGCACGTCGCGCTCATGCCCGACGCGCACCTCGGCAAGGGCGCCACCGTCGGCTCGGTGATCCCGACCCTCGGCGCCCTGATCCCCGCGGCCGTCGGCGTCGACATCGGCTGCGGCATGATCGCCGTCCGCACGCAGTGGACGGCCGAGCAGGTCCGCGCCGCCGGCTCGCTCACGCCGCTGCGGCAGCGGATCGAGCGGACCGTCCCGCTGTCGGCGGGGGCCGCGAACCAGCGCCTCACGCCCAGCGCGGAGGCCCGCGTCGCGACGCTCGAGGCCGCCGCAGAGAAGGCGGGCTTCGACCCCGGCGCCTACGCGGGCCGGTGGGCGCTGCAGCTCGGGTCGCTCGGGTCCGGCAACCACTTCATCGAGGTGACCGCCGACGAGAGCGGCACCGTCTGGCTGTTCCTGCACTCCGGGTCCCGCGGCGTCGGCAACAAGATCGCGCAGCACCACATCCGGGTCGCCGCCGAGCTCTGCCAGAAGTGGTGGATCTCCCTGCCCGACCGCGACCTCGCCTACCTCGTCGAGGGCACGCCCGAGTTCTGGGCCTACGTGCGCGAGCTGCGGTGGGCGCAGGAGTTCGCGCGCCTCAACCGCGAGGAGATGATGGACCGGGTCGTCGCCGCGATCGCCGAGCACATGGGCGAGGACGTCGTCGAGGCCGAGCGGGTCAACTGCCACCACAACTTCACGGAGCAGGAGACGCACTTCGGCAAGTCCGTGTGGGTGTCCCGCAAGGGCGCCATCCGCGCCCGCGCCGGCGACGCCGGGCTCATCCCCGGGTCGATGGGCACCGCGTCGTACGTCGTCGTCGGCAAGGGCGACCCGCTGTCGCTGTGCTCGTCGCCGCACGGCGCCGGGCGTGAGCACTCCCGGACCGCGGCCCGGAAGCTGTTCACGCGCGACCAGCTCCGGCAGGCCATGGCGGGGATCGAGTACCGCGACACCGACGCGTTCCTCGACGAGATCCCCGCCGCGTACAAGGACATCGACCGGGTCATGGCCGACGCCGCCGACCTCGTCGAGGTCCGGCACGTGCTGCGTCAGCTCGTCAACGTCAAGGGCGACTGAACCCGACCGTCGCCCTCGACGTCGCCGTCCGGGCCCGGCGGCACGGCACCACGCCGTCGCCGCCGGGCCCGCCACGTCCCCCGGCGGGCGCCGTCAGGCGCGCGGTACCAGCGGGCGCCGTCGGACGTCGTACCAGCGATCGCCGTCGGACGTCGTACCAGCAGGCGGCCTCAGACGCCCGACCGACGGGCGCCGTCAGACGCGGTACCAGCGCGCGCCGAAGCGGCGCGTCACCGAGCGGCCGCTGATCTCGGCGAGCTCGTCCAGCCGTGCGAGGACGGCCCACCCGATCTGACGCGCGGCCTGGTCGTCGTCCGCCTCGTACCGCACGGTGACGCGAGCCTCGCCTCGAACGACCTCCACGTCGTGCGCCTCGACCGCGGTGCGGGCCCGCGCGACGGCGACAGCCTCGGGCAGCACGTCGGGGGCCGCGACGCCGGGACGCAACGTGCCGACGGCGGCGCGGACGCGGTAGGACGGCACGGCACCCCTCTCGGCAGGTCATGGCGAGGTCCGCCGTGAGGTCCGGCGCACGCGCCCCAGGGTCGCACGCCGCGGGGCACGCGCCCGCCCGGCGCCGAGACGGTCACGGCGTCGACACGGTCAGGCCGTCGCGACCGACAGGCCGTCGGGACGGACAGGCCGTAGCGACGGACAGGCCGGCGGGACGGTCAGGGCGCCGGGACGGTCAGGGCGCCGGGACGGTCACGGCGTCGGCACCTGGACGAGCTGCCACGACCCCGCAGCCACGAGCAGGCCACGTCCGGGGACGCCCGCACCCAGCGCGGACCGCGGCAGACGCAGCCCGAACAGGTCGCCGTCGTTGGGCGACGACGGGGCGAGCAGCAGGCCGTTGCGCGACTTCTTCATCGTGGCGGCCGGCCCGCGGTAGCCGCTCGACAGCTCGTCGGCCGACCCGGCCGCGACCACCAGCCCCGGCCGGTCCCGGAGCGCGCCGAGGTGCGCGACGATCGCGTCCGCGAGGGGCCCGTCGGTGCCGACCAGCTCGAGGTCGTCGACGAGCAGCACCGTCGGGGTGTCCCCGGAGGGCACGAGGCCGGCGAGCATCTCGGTGATGTCGTCCCGGGACGCGTCGAGGTCGAGCGACCCCAGGACGCCCGGGTGGTCGGCGAGGTCGCGCAGGGGGCTGCGACGCGGCGTGACGATCCCGACAATCCAGCCGCGCTCCAGCGCGGACGTCCCCATCGTGAGCAGCGTGGTGCTGCGCCCGGACCGGCGCGGCCCGACGACGAGCACCCCAGGCCCGTGCTCCTCGGTGTCGAGCCCGAACAGCGTGAGCGAGTCCCCTCCGACACCGGCAGGCAGCGCCGTGCGGCCGAGCAGGCCGCCGCCGAGCGCGTGCGCCTCGGCGAGCGTCAGGCGCGCGGGGAGCGGGTCGACCCGGAACGGGACCTGCCCAGCCGGTGCCGACGGGGTGCGCGGGTCGGCGGCGTGCCGGGCCGTCGCCTCACGGGCGAGCCGCTGCAGCTCGGCGACCTGTGCCGGCCCCGACGTGTCCTCGACCAGCAGGGCCACCTGCAGCTCCTGGCTGCCCTGCGACCGGAACGCCCGCCCGTCGGGCAGGTTCGTCGGGACCTCGCGCGGGGCCAGCCCGACGGCGCCGTAGTCACCCACGTCGGACATCGGCAGCATGACGCGGTCCTCGGTGAGCGTCGAGACGCGGCCCGCGAGCAGCGACCGGTCACCGCTCACGACGACCTTGACGCCCGCACCCGGGCCCTCCTGCAGGATCTGCGTCCAGAGGTCGACGAGGGCCCCACCGTCGTAGTCCTCGAACGCCTGGATGAACCCCTCCCACCGGTCGAGCAGCACCAGCACGTACGGGAGGCGGTCGTCGGGCGCGACGCCCGCGCGCTGCTCGGCGACGTCGGCGAACGACTGCTCGGCGAGGACCTGCTGCCGGCGGGAGATCTCGGCGCGCAGCCGCCGGGTCAGCCGGGCGACGCGGTCGGGCTGGTCGCGCGGCACGACCGCACCGGTGTGCGGCAGGGCCACGAGCGGGAGCAGCGCGTTGTTCCCGAAGTCGAGGCCGTACACGTGCACGTCCCGCGGCGACACGCGCTCCGCGACCGCCGCGGCGAGGGCGCGCAGCACGGTCGACCGGCCCGTGCGCGGGGCGCCGACGACAGCCAGGTTGCCGGCCGTGTCCAGGTCGTAGGTCGCGACGTCCCGGCGCTGCTCGGCGGGCAGGTCGACCAGGCCGTACGGCAGGTGCAGCGGTCGCGCGGCGAGCGCGGCGCCGCCCTGCGTGGTCAGGTCCGCGGTCGTCACCGTCGTGGACAGGGCGGGCAGCCACGGCGGAGGCGGCGCGGCGACACCGGCGAGGTCGGCGGCGGCGCGCACTGCCTCGACGAGCGCGGCCAGGTCCGTGGGCGCGTCGTCGTCGTCCTGCTGCGCGCGCGGCGGGACGGCGGGCGGGCGGCCCACGTCGCCCCACGTCAGCGGGGCGAGCGTCACGCTGTCCGCCGGACCCGACGCTCCCGGCGGACGACCCCCCACCCGCGACGACTGGAACGCGACGAGACTCGAGTGACCCAGCCGCGCGTACGCGCGACCGGGCAGGCTCGGCGCGATCTCGGCGGCGTCGCCCGACTCGATGACGTCCTGGCTGTCGTTCTTGTCGGTGACCCGCAGGGCGATCCGCAGGTTGGTGTTCGACTTGATCTCGGCGCTGACGACGCCCGCGGGCCGCTGCGTCGCGAGCAGCAGGTGCACGCCGAGCGACCGGCCCCGGCGGGCGATGTCGACCAGGCCGGTGACGAAGTCCGGCAGCTCCCCGACGAGTGCGGCGAACTCGTCGATGACGATCATGAGGCGCGGCATCGGCGCGTCGTCGGGACGGCGGCCCGCGAGGTAGTCCTCGATGTCCTTCGCACCCGCACCGGCGAGCTGGTGCTCGCGGCGGCGCAGCTCGGCGGCGAGGCTGTCGAGCGCGCGCCGCGTCAGGTGCTCGTCGAGGTCGGTGACCATGCCGACGGTGTGCGGCAGGTGGTGGCAGTCCTTGAACGCGGCGCCGCCCTTGTAGTCGACGAGCACGAACGTCATCTCGTCCGGGCGGTTCGCGACCGCGAGGGACGCGATGAGCGTCTGCAGGAGCTCCGACTTGCCCGAGCCCGTGGTGCCCGCGACGAGACCGTGCGGGCCGTCGGCGCGCACGTCGACCGTGAACGGCCCGTCGGTCGTCTCGCCGATCACCGCGCGCGTCGTGCGGCCGCCGCGCGCCCACACCTGCGCGACCGCCTCCGCCCGCGGCGGGTCCAGCTCGAGCACGTCGAGCAGGCGGGACGACGTCACGAGCGTCGCCGCCAGGTCCTCCGAGCCGATGTCACGGATCGGGGCCAGCGACCGGCCGAGCCGCTCGAACCAGCCCCGCGGGACGACGTCGGCGCGCACGCCGTCGACCGGCTGCCGGCCGGCGACCGACACCGTCGTCCGCGGACCGTCGACGACGACGACCGCCTGGCACTCCTCGGGGAGCTGCCGCTCCTGCGCGTCGACGCAGACGAACATCACGCCGACCGCCGGTCCCTCGCGCAGCAGGGTCACGAGCCCCGGGAGCAGCCGGATCCGCCGGGCTCCGTCGAGGACGACGAGGACCGGCGCCCCCACCGGCTCGCCCCGCATCCCGTTCCCTCGTGCGGCCGACCGGCGGCGCTCGACGAGGTCGAGCAGCTCGGCGACCCGGCGGGCGGTCGTCTCCTCGTCGTTGCCGACCGCGGCGACCGGGCCCGCGTCGCGGCGCGCGTGCGGCAGCCAGCGCACCCAGCTCCACGCGTCGTCGCCCTGCCCGTCGGTCAGCACGACGACCGAGACGTCGGCGGGCGAGTGCGCGGTCACGACCTGCGCGAGCATCCACGCGGCGACCGCGCGACGCTCGTCGGCCGGTCCGGCGACGCCCGTGACACCGGCAGCGGCGAGCGGGACCGCGACGGGCACGTCGGCGGCGCTCCAGTGCCGCTCGCGCTCGTGGTCCTCGCGCGCCGGGTCGTGCAGCGACACCTCGCTCTGCACGTCCGCGGTGCCGATCCGCGCGAGCATCCAGTCGGGGTCGGTCCGTCGCCGCTCCCAGAGCCGGGCGCGCGGTCCCGTCGCGAACAGCAGGACCGAGGCCGGGTCGGGCAGCTCGCGGCGGCGCGCGGCGCTCTCCTCCCCGAGGGCGTCGTAGGCCTGCCGCTCGATGCGGGCCGTGCGCTCCGCGTAGGTGCGGACGGCCTCGACGTGCTGCGTGCGACGCGTGCCCCGGGAGGAGACGTAGTTCGACACGGCCATCATCGGCGACAGCACCATGATCACGAGGCCGTAGGGCGACTTGGTGAACAGGTACATCGCGACGCCCATGACCAGGGGCAGGACCATCATCGCGAGCGGGAACCGCAGCTTGTCGGGGCTCTTCGGCTCGGCCGGCAGACGGAAGTCGGTGGGACGCAGCGGCGGCAGGAGCCGCGGCGGCCGGTTGTAGTCGAGCGTGGCACCCGCGGGCGACGGTGACAGCGACGCGTCGGCGGGCAGCACGTCGGCGGTCTCGAGGACGACGTCGCCCACGACGAGCGACTCACCGGGTCGCCAGGGCCGCGGGCCGTCGAGCACCGTGCGGTCGACGTGCACGAGGGGGCGGTCGAGCTCCGGGTCGACCTCGACGACGCCGTCGAGCCCACGGCGGGCGTCGGCGAGCCGTCGCGCGTACCGCTTCGACGCCGTGCGCGGGGCCGCGTCCGCGTCGGGACGGCGCACGACGATCGGCCCGTCGAGCGGACGCCGTCGCGCCGGGGCGGGCCGGGTGACGCCGAGGACCGACGGCTCGGGGTGCAGGGTCCGCGACCCGTCGAGCCCGACCTCGAGCACGACCGCGGACGGCGGGACGTCACCGTCGACGGGCACCGACGCCGACGCCCCGCTGCCGATCACGTGACGCCCGACGCCGAGGCGGTGCACGCGGCCGGCGCCGGGGCCGGACACGACCCGCACCTCGCAGGTGCCCAGCGGCTCGTCCCAGGGGTCACCGGGATCCGCACCCACACCGACGACCGACCCGTGACGCAGCGGGCACGTCTCGACCGGCTCGTCGGGGTCGAGCTCGCGTCCCCGCCACCAGAGCGGGGGCGCGTCCTGGCCCCACGGCTGCACCTCGACGACACCGAGGTGGCCCGAACCCCGCGGCACGACACGCGCGTGCGCTCCGGACGTGTGCCGGGCGACGGCGCGGGCGACGTCCCGCACGCGCGCGCCGGGCGCGCAGTCGAGCACGACGTCGACCGGCTCGGACGCCGCGTCGAGCGCAGCGCTGAGGATCAGTCGCACTCGTCTGCCCTTCTCGTCGCGGACCCCGCCGCAGACACGTCCGGCCCGCCGCGACGGGCGGGCCGGACGTGTCGACGCTCAGATGCGGTCGCCCTCGCCGGTGGCCGCCGCGATGTTGTTGTGGTTGGTCCGCACGTCGCTCGCGGCGCCGTCGAGCGCCTCCTGCAGACGGTCGAGGTTGGCGCGGTAGTCCTGCCACAGCGAACGGAAGTCGTCGGCGTACTTGCCGGTCCACTCCGTGGCGTTCAGCCCCTGGTCGACGTGCGACTTGATGTCTGCGGCCTGCTGGGCGTTCTGCTGGAACGTCTTGAACAGCGCCTGGAGAGTGCTGAGCTCGGCACCAACTGCCACGGTGGTTCCTCCTCGGTACGAGCGCCGCCCGGTCGGGCGACGCGACATGCGGACATTACCGGCAAACCCCACCGCCACGGGCGGGTGTCACCCGGTCAGGCCCCCGAGCCCCCGGCCTCGGACGGCTGGGGCGCGAGGTCCTCGACGACCGCGAGGGTCGCCGGGCTCATCGCGGGGACACCGGCCGCGCGCAGGGTCGCGGCGAGGTCGCCCGCCGCCTGCCGGACCGCGTCGGGCCCGCCGACGAGCGCCGCCGCACGCATCAGGTCGCGCCACAGCAGCTCCTCCGTGGGCGCGAGGCGCAGCCCGGCCCAGGCGGCGGCCTGCGCGGCGCCCGGGTCGTCGTCGTGGTGGCACAGCACGACGAGCCGGTGCACCGCGTCGACCAGCAACGCGCGCGACGCCCGCTCGAGCCGCACGCGCGCGAGCCACGCGTAGCGTCCCGAGGGCCGCACCGACAGCACCGTGCCGTGCGCGAGCTCGAGGGCCGCGGCGAGGTCCGCGCGCTCGGCCTGCGGGCTCGCGGCGCTGCGGGACCGTGCGAGCAGGGTCGTGACGACGTCCCAGTCGACGACGGCCTCCGGCCCGAGCGCGACGCGGCCGTCCGCGCCACGGACCAGGCGGGGACGTCCCGACGCGTCGGTGCCGAGCCAGCGGGCCGCCCGGTCGAGCGTGCCCTCGCGCACCTCCGCCGTCACCCCGCCGGGCCACAGCGCGGCGGCGAGCACGTTCACGTGGACGCCCTCCGGGTGCAGCGCGAGGTGGACGACCAGCTCGGTCAGCAGCGCGCGCCGGCTTTCGTCGAGGACGCCCGGGCTCTCGACCCGGGGTTCCCCCAGCACCAGGACGCGCACCGGCGCCGCCGCGAGGTCGTCCGGGGTCCGCGGCCGCACGGGTGCCGCGACGTCGGGCCGCTCCACGGCCCCTTCGTGCGCGACCGCGTCGTGCCGCGCGTCGAGGGCCGGGGCCGGCTCGGGCGCCTCGGTGAACAGCTCGTCGAGGGCCGCCACCTGCCGCGGCGTGAGGCGGTTCGACTGCACGTCGACGCCCAGCAGGCGGGCGACGAGGCGACCGTCGGGCTGCGCGACGAGCTGCCAGCGCGCGCCGGGCAGGTCGCCGACGCACACGACGCCGAGCGGCGACCGCCGGTCCGTCGTGGCGGTCGCGACGACCTGGTCGGCCAGGGCAGCGGTCGGCGCCGCGCCCAGCACGAGGTACTCGGGCACCCACGTCGTCGCACCGTCCGGCCGCACCCGCCCGGACAGCACGTCGCCGTCGTGGGTCACGGCTCGACGGCCGCCGAGCCGGTCCAGCACGTCGGACGCGGACGCGGCGCGGGCGTACCGACCACCCGGCAGGGCGTCGAGGCCGTCGGGCAGGTCGACGCCGGTGACCCGGAGCCCGTCGGACCAGCGGTTCGTCGCGAGCTCGGCGGCGAGCGCGGTCGCGACCTCGCGCGCCACCTGCGGGTCGCCGACGACGCAGACGGGTCCCTGCGCGCTCTCGAGGTCGAGCAGGACGTCCCGGCCCTGCGCGTCCCGGCCCAGCGAGACGAGACCCGGGAACGGGGCCGGACCGCCCGCCAGCGCGGCGTCGACGTCGTCGGCGGCGAGCCGCCACGTCGAGCCGTCGGCGGCCGCCTGCCACGGCGTCGGCGCGTCGGGCGTCGACGGCGACAGGCGCAGCTCGAGCGCGTCGTCGGAGACGACGGCCGCGACGACACCCGGCAGGGGCCGGCCGGTCGCGCCGTGGGCGGCCGCGAGCTGCCGCAGCCCACGGT
>NZ_BHYL01000143.1 GCF_003851725.1 Cellulomonas algicola
CTCGTCACGGGCATCGCGCTCATCGTGCGGTACCTCGCGGGCGGCCGGTACGAGCTCGGCGAGGCGGCACCCGTGCAGCCCGGTCTGCTGCTGGGCCTCGGGCTGTTCCTGTCCGCGGGTGTCGGGCTGGTCGCGCAGCTCGCGGGCGGGTCCGTCCTGCAGTCGTGGATCCTCGACATCCACCTGCCGGTCATCGGCGACATCCACCTGGTGACCAGCCTGTTCTTCGACATCGGGGTCTACCTGGTCGTCGTCGGCCTCGTGCTGGACATCCTGCGCAGCCTCGGGGCCGAGATCGACCGGCGTGCCGAGACGGGCGAGGACGACACGAGCGTCGGCTCCTCGCCCGACGAGCAGGCCACCGTGAGCGAGGCGGACCGGATCGTCGCGGCCCGGGCGGCGGGTGAGCAGCCGTGATCGACATGAGCCCGAACATCGTCCTGGTGGTCGCGATCGCCGCGCTGTTCACCGTGGGCGTCTACCTGCTGCTCGAGCGCTCGCTGAGCCGCGTCCTCATCGGCGTGATCCTGCTCGGCAACGGCGCGAACCTGCTGTTCCTCGTCGCGGGCGGTGCCGCGGGGCGGCCGCCTATCGTCGGCGCGACGCCCGAGGGGCAGATGACCGACCCGCTGCCGCAGGCGATGGTCCTCACCGCCATCGTCATCACGCTCGGCCTGTCCGCGTTCCTGCTGGCCATGGCGTACCGGTCGTGGCAGCTGCACCGGCACGACGAGGTGCAGGACGACGTCGAGGACCGCCGCATCGCGCGCCTCGCCGCGATCGACGAACGCGCGACGACCGACGCCGACACCGAGGGCACCGGCAGCTCGATCGACGAGGAAGCCGCGTCGATCCGCGACGAGACCGACGAGGGTGCGCCCGCCCGCCCGGCCGGGGACCCGGCCCGCACCGCAGGAGAGGGGGAGCGATGACCGACTGGACCTGGCTCGTGCCGCTCCCCGTCGTCGTCCCGCTGTCCGCCGCGGGCCTCGCGCTCGCGCTGTACCGGCGCCCGACGCTCCAGCGCATCGTGAGCGTCGTCGCGCTCGTGATCGTCGTGATCGTCTCGGCCGCGCTCCTCGTGCTCGCGGACGACGGCCCGCTCGTCGTCGACGTCGGCGGCTGGGCCGCACCCGTTGGGATCGACCTCGTCGCCGACCGCCTGTCGGCGCTCATGCTCACGGTCTCCGCGACCGTCACCCTCTGCGTCCTGCTGTACTCGCTCGCCCAGGGTCAGGAGGACGACGAGGAGTCCGCGCCGATCTCGATCTTCCACCCGACGTACCTGGTGCTGACGGCGGGCGTCGCGAACGCGTTCCTCTCGGGCGACCTGTTCAACATCTACGTCGGGTTCGAGATCCTGCTCGCCGCGTCGTTCGTGCTGCTCACCCTGGGCGGGACGCGCGAGCGCATCCGGGCGGGCACGATCTACGTCGTCGTCGCGCTGCTCTCGTCGATCCTCTTCCTCGTCGCGCTCGCCTCGATCTACGCCGCGACGGGCACCGTGAACCTGGCCCAGCTCGCGATCCGGCTCCCGGAGATCGACCCCGGGGTGCGGCTCGTCCTGCAGGTGCTGCTGATCCTGGCGTTCGCGATCAAAGCGGCGGTCTTCCCGCTGTCCGCCTGGCTGCCGGACTCCTACCCGACCGCGCCCGCACCCGTCACCGCCGTGTTCGCCGGCCTGCTCACCAAGGTCGGCGTCTACGCGATCATCCGCACCCAGACGCTGCTCTTCCCCGAGGGCAGGCTCGACGACGCCCTCATGTGGGCCGCGCTCGCGACGATGGTCGTCGGCATCCTCGGCGCCGTCGCGCAGGACGACATCAAACGTCTGCTGTCGTTCACGCTGGTCAGCCACATCGGGTACATGGTGTTCGGCATCGCCCTGTCCACCGACGCCGGGTGGACCGCCGCGATCTACTACGTGGTCCACCACATCACCGTCCAGACCGCGCTGTTCCTCGTCGTGGGGCTCGTCGAACGTGCGGGCGGCTCGACGTCGCTGACCAAGCTCGGCGGCCTGGCCAAGCTCGCGCCGCTGCTGGCGATCCTGTTCTTCGTGCCGGCGATGAACCTGTCGGGCATCCCGCCGCTGTCCGGGTTCCTCGGCAAGTTCGGGCTGCTCGAGGCGGGCGTGCAGGTCGGCACGCCGCTCGCGTACGTGCTGGTCGTCGGGTCGGTCGTCACGTCGCTGCTCACGCTGTACGCGCTGGTCAAGGCGTGGAACAAGGCGTTCTGGCAGGTGCCCGAGGAGGAGCGGCCGCCCGTGCGGCTGCCGTTCGGCATGGTCGGCCCCGCCGCCGCGCTCATCGTCTTCGGCCTGGGCCTCACGGTCGCCGCCGGGCCGCTCTACGCGTACACCCAGCGGGCCGCCGACGCGCTGACCGAGCGCACCCCGTACGTCGAGGCCGTGCTGCCCGACGGGAAGCGCGGCAAAGGCGTCTCCGTCGAGGTGACCGAGGAGGCCGCGCACGGCGGCGAGGGCGGCGAGGTCGGCACGGACGCCGCCGACACGACCGGCAGCGCGCCCGACGCGGCCGTCCGCACCGACGTCGCGGAGGTGGGCGGATGAGCCTGCACCCGCGCCGCTCCCGCTGGCGCACGCAGTGGGCGACGGTCGTCTGGCTGACGGTCGTGTGGGTGCTGCTCTGGGGCGACCTGTCCGTCGGCAACGTCCTCGCCGGTGCCGGGCTCGCGCTGCTCGTCACGACGGGCCTGCGCATGGCGCCGATCCAGTTCCAGGGCCGCGTGCGGCCGCGCGGGCTCGCGGTGCTCGTGGGCCGGTTCGTGCTCGACGTGGTCCGCGCGTCCGCCGAGGTCAGCGCGATCGCGCTGCGTCCCCGGTACACGCCGCGCGGCGCCGTCATCGGCGTGCAGCTGCGCAGCCACTCCGACCTGTACCTGACCCTCACGGCCGAGCTCTGCTCGCTCGTGCCCGGGTCGCTCGTCGTCGAGGCGCACCGGCTCACCGGGATGCTCTACCTGCACGTGCTCGACGTGCACGAGAGCGGCGGCATCGAGGCCGCGCGCCGCACGGTGCTCGAGCAGGAGGAGCGCGTGCTGCGCGCGTTCGCGTCCGACGAGGAGCTGCGCGCCGCGGGGGTGACCGCATGACCGCCATGACCGTCGTCGTCGTCATCTGCAGCGTGCTGCTCGTGCTGGGCGCCGCGTTCGCGATCGTCCGGGCCGAGAAGGGCCCGTCGATGCTCGACCGGACCGTCGCCCTCGACGTGGTCGTGGCCACGATGATCGTCGGCGTCGCGCTCTACGCCGCCGCCAACCGGCGGGCCGACGTCGTGCCGATCCTCGTCGTGCTGTCGCTCGTGGGATTCGTCGGTTCGGTGACGATCGCGCGGTTCGCCGCCGTCGAGCCCGAGGGCGAGGGGCGCGTCCGCACGCGTGAGGAGATCGCCGCCGAGGAGGCCGCGCGCGCCGCGGCCGAGCAGGAGGCGCTGGGCGAGCAGCCCGAGGACACGGAGGAGCTGCACGGCGGCCAGGCGGAGGGGGAGGTCCGATGAACAGCTGGTGGGACACCGTCGCCGACGTCGCCTCGGTGATCTTCCTGCTCGGCGGGGCGCTGCTCGCGTTCGCGGCGGGCGTCGGCGCGCTGCGCTTCCCCGACCTGCTGGCCCGCATGCACGCTGCGACGAAGCCGCAGGTGCTCGGCCTGGTGCTGTGCCTCATCGGCCTCGCGCTGCGGCTGCGGTCCGGCGGCGCGGTGTGGGCGCTCGTCCTCGTCGCGCTGTTCCAGATGCTCACCGCACCCGTCGCCGCGCACATGGTCGGCCGTGCCGGCTACCGCACCGGGAAGGTGCGCGGGGAGCTGCTCGTCGTCGACGAGCTCACCGCCGACCTCGAGCGGGCGCGGTCGGGCTCCGACGCCGACGAGGCGGACCGTGAGCGGCGCACCGGAAGTGACGACATCGGTCCCCTCTGAGGCGCGCGCCCAGGTTCGCCCACCGCTCGGGCGCGAGGAGGGGTTGAATCGAGGCATGACGCACCACCGGGACGTCGTCGTCGTCGGGTCCGGTCCGAACGGGCTCGCCGCCGCGGTCACGCTCGCCCGCGCGGGCCTCGGCGTCCTGGTCCTCGAGGGGCAGCCGACCGTCGGCGGCGGTGCACGCACGCTCGACCTCGGCCTGGCCGACGGGATGGTGCACGACCTGTGCTCGGCCGTGCACCCCATGGCGTGGGCGTCGCCGTTCTTCCGGTCGTTCGACCTGCGCGCGCGGGGCGTCGAGCTGCTGACTCCCGAGATCTCGTTCGCGCAGCCGCTGCCCGGCGGTCGGGCCGGCATCGCGTACCACGACCTCGACCGCACGGTGGAGCGCCTCGGCGTCGACGGGCCCGCCTGGCGGTCGCTCGTCGGGCCGCTCGCCGCGCACCCCGGGCACGTCGTGCGCGTCGCGCTCGGCGACAAGCGCAGCATCCCGGCGGGACTGCTGCCGCACGGCGCGCCCGCCGCCGTCCACTTCGGGCTGCGCGTCCTGGAGCAGGGCACCCGCCTGTGGGACCGCCCCTTCATCGACGACGTCGCACCCGCCCTCCTGACGGGGGTCGCCGCGCACACCATCACCGCGCTGCCGTCGCTCGCGGGCTCCGGGACGGCCCTGCTGCTCGCGGCCCTCGGCCACGCCGGCGCCGGGTGGGCCATCCCGCGCGGCGGCTCCGGGTCGATCGTCGCGGCCCTCGTCGACGACCTCGTCGAGCACGGCGGGGAGGTCGTCACCGACCACCCCGTCCGCACCTGCGACGACCTGCCGCCCGCGCACGCCTACCTGTTCGACACCTCGCCCCGCACGCTCCTCGACGTCATGGGCGACCACCTGCCGCCGCGCGCCCGCCGGCCGCTCGAACGGTTCCGGTACGGCAACGGCGCCGCGAAGGTCGACTTCGTGCTGTCGGAACCCGTGCCGTGGACCGTCCCCGAGGTCGGGCAGGCCGGCACCGTGCACCTCGGCGGGACGCGCGCCGAGATGGTCGAGTCCGAGGGGGCCGTGCAGGCGGGCCGGCACGCGCGCCGTCCGATGACGCTGCTGAGCGACCCGACCGTCGTCGACGAGTCCCGCCGCGTCGGCGACCTGCGGCCGCTGTGGACCTACGCGCACGTGCCCGCCGGCTCCGACGTCGACGTCACCGAGGCCGTGACCGCGCACGTCGAGCGGTACGCGCCCGGGTTCCGCGACGTCGTCGTCGCGTCGCGCTGCATCCCGGCCGCGCAGATGCACCACCACAACCAGAACTACGTCGGCGGGGACATCTCCGCGGGCGCCGCGACCATCGCGCAGATGTTCGCCCGCCCCAGCGCGCGCCGGGATCCCTACGCCTCCGGGCGCGACGGTGTGTACCTGTGCTCCGCGTCGACGCCGCCCGGTCCGGGCGTGCACGGGCTCTCCGGCTGGTTCGCGGCGCGACGCGTCCTGCGCGAGGTCTTCAACACCGACCAGCTGCCGACCCTCGCCCCCGACCGCGCGACGGAGGCGTGGCCGGTCATCTAGTCGGCCGTCGGGCGGTCACCCCCCGTGGATCGCGACGGGCCCGCACCGATCAGACGGCGACGGCCTCGGCGAGGACCGACGCGACCACGTGGTCGGCGAGCACGTGGTCGCGAGGCGACGTCGACTCGTTCGCCGAGGACCTGCTCCAGTTCTCGGGCGAGATCCATGAGCGGGAAAAGGCCGACCTCACGCACGTCGACGTCGACGAGGAAGTCGATGTCGGACGCCGGGCCGTCCTCGCCGCGCGCGACCGATCCGACGACGGCGATGTGCGTCGCACCTGCGCGCCGGGCAGCGGCGCGGATCTCGGATCGGTGCGCGTGCACCTTCGCGAGGCGCCCCTCGCAGGTGTCGTCCGACACGTCGACGCCGGATGCGATCCGGCTCAGTCGACCAGCTCGCGGCCCGTCTCCGTGCGGGCGGTGAACGCGGCGGTGCCGCGGGTCGCGAGCGCGCGGGCGACGCCGACGAGCGCTCCCGTGATCGCGGCGGCGGCGATGACCTCGCCGAGCCGGTAGTCGCCCTCGTCCTCGGGCTTCGGCGGCTTGTGACCGCGCGTCGCCTTCCACCCCTGGGCCACCACCTGCTGCGCGAGCCACGCGGCGACCAGCGCGCCGCCGATCCCCACGAGCTTCGCGACGGTCGACTGCTTGTCCATGCGGGGAGACCTCCGGGCGTTCATCAGGGACAGGACCGGCGTCCACGCTAGTCGCGGACGGGTCGGACCGCTGGTCGGACGGGCGTAGGATCGCAGGCGAACGACAGGGGAGCGTCACGTCGCCGGCAGCCCCGCCGACGGCCAGGACGCTGAGAGTGCGGACCACCGCAGACCCTCGAACCTGATCCGGTTCACACCGGCGTAGGGAGTCGGGCTTCTCAGTCTCCGCAGTCGTCGTCGGCGCGCCCCTGCGAGGGTGCCGCCGTGCGACGGGTGCGGGGACCCCCTCCTGCTGACGAAGGAGGAGCACCACCGATGGCGAGCACGCCCCGCCGCACGTCCGTCCCCGTCCTGGCGCTGGCCGCCGGGACCGTCCTCGCGCTCGCGGGCTGCTCCGCGATCGGCGGTGGCGACCCGTCGCCCGCTGCGTCCGGCGGGGGCGGCGGCACCGTCACGCTGGTCACGCACGACTCGTTCGGCCTGTCCGACGGTCTGCTGGAGTCCTTCGAGGAGGAGAGCGGCCTGACGGTCGAGGTCGTGCAGCCCGGCGACGCGGGCGCCCTGGTGAACCAGCTCGTCCTCACGAAGGACGCGCCGCTCGGCGACCTGGTGTTCGGCGTGGACAACACGTTCGCGTCGCGCGCGATCGACGAGGGCGTCGTCGAGCCGTACACGTCGTCCGCGCCCGCGGCGGAGGACGCCGCGCAGTACGCCGTCGACGGGTCCGACGCGCTGACCGCGGTCGACTTCGGCGACGTGTGCCTCAACGTCGACCACGCGTGGTTCACCGAGCACGGCGTGGCGGAGCCCGCGTCGCTCGACGACCTGACGAAGCCCGAGTACCGGGACCTGCTGGTCGTCCCGAGCGCGGTCACGTCGTCGCCGGGGCTCGCGTTCCTGCTCGCGACCGTCGGCGCTAAGGGCGAGGACGGCTGGCAGGACTACTGGACGGCGCTCGTCGCGAACGGCCTGAAGGTGTCCGAGGGCTGGTCGGACGCGTACTACACGGACTTCAGCGGCGGTGGCGGCGACGGGCCGCGCCCGGTCGTGCTGTCGTACGCGTCGTCGCCGCCGTTCACCGTGCCGGACGGGGCCGACGAGCCGACGACGGGCGCGCTGCTCGGCACGTGCTTCCGGCAGGTCGAGTACGCGGGCGTGCTCGCGAACGCGGAGAACCCCGAGGGTGCGCAGCAGCTCCTCGACTTCCTGCTGTCCGACGAGGTGCAGGCCGACATCCCGGGCTCGATGTACATGTACCCGGTGAGCACGGCGGTCGACCTGCCCGAGGAGTGGGCGCGCTGGGCGCCGCTCGCGGACGCGCCCTTCGAGGTCGCACCGGCCGACGTCGACGCGCACCGCGAGGAGTGGCTCGCGGCGTGGTCGGAGATCGTCGCGGGCTGACCCGATGACGACGACGCTCGCCCGGCCCGACGCCCCCGTGGCGCCGGGCGGGCGCGCGCGCCCGTCGGCGGGGACGGTCGCGTTCTGGACCGCCGCCGTCGTGGTCCCGGTCGCGTTCCTCGGGGTGTTCTTCGCGTGGCCCGTCGTCGTGATGGTCGCGCGCGGGTTCGTCGTCGACGGCGCGCTCGACCTGTCGGGCTTCGCCGACGTGTTCTCGCGACCGCGCACGTGGCGGATCGTCGGGCTGACGCTGGCCCAGGCGTCGGTCGCGACCGTCGTGTCGGTGCTGCTCGGCGTGCCCGGCGCGTTCGTGCTGTACCGGCGGACGTTCCGCGGGCGCGCGGCCGTGCGCGCGCTGGTCACGGTGCCGTTCGTGCTGCCGACGGTCGTCGTCGGCGTGGCCTTCCGGTCGTTGCTGGTCGACGGCGGTCCGCTCGGGTTCCTGCGGCTCGACGGGACGTTCGCGGCCATCGTCGCCGCGCTCGTGTTCTTCAACTACGCGGTCGTGGTGCGGGCCGTCGGCGGGCTGTGGGAGCGGCTCGACCCGCGCGCCGAGCAGGCCGCGCGTGCGCTCGGCGCGTCGCCGTGGCGGGCCTTCCGGACGGTCGTGCTGCCCGCGCTCGCACCCGCGGTCGCGTCGGCCGCGTCGCTCGTCTTCCTGTTCTCCGCGACGGCCTTCGGCACCGTGCTCGTCCTCGGCGGGCTGCGGTTCGGGACCATCGAGACCGAGATCTGGATCCAGACGACGCAGTTCCTCGACCTGCGCGCCGCCGCGGTGCTGTCGGTCGTGCAGCTCGTGGTCGTCGCCGGGGCGCTGCTCGTCGCCGGGCGGACGCGCGCGCGTCGCGAGCGCGCCCTCGACCTCGGCGCCCCGACGGCGACCGTCCGGGCCCTGACGCTCAGGCGGCCCGCCGGGGTGCCGCGCGGCGACGGGCACGCGCTCGACC
>NZ_BHYL01000144.1 GCF_003851725.1 Cellulomonas algicola
GGCCGTGCCCGCGCGACGCGCCCTCAGCGCACGCGCGCGCCGCGACCGAGCGCGGCCGCCGCCGCGGCGACGACCTCGGGGTCCGTCGTCGTGTACCCACCCGCGCCGCCGCCGGGACCACCCGCGCTCGCGACCACCCGGCTCGCCGACAGGTGCACGGCGTCCACCCCGGTCGCGACGAGCGCCGCGACGTCCTCCGGCCGCACTCCCCCGCCGGCCATGACCTCGACCCGGCCCGCCGACCAGGCGACCGTCTCCGACAGCCGCACCGTGCCGTCGACCGACCGCGCCGCGCCGCCCGACGTGAGGACGCGCGTGACCCCGGCCCGCGCGAGGTCGTCGATCGCGCGCGCGAGGTCCGGGACCGTGTCGAGAGCGCGGTGGAAGGTCGTCTCGCGCCCCTCGGCGGCGTCGACGAGGGCGCGGAGCGCGTCGAGGTCGATCGCACCGTCCGGCGTCAGCGCGCCGACGACCACGCCCGCGGCACCCGCCGCCACGGCCGCCCGGACGTCCCGCACCTGCACGTCGAGCTCGTCGGCGTCGTAGACGAACCCGCCCGCGCGCGGGCGCACGAGGACGTGGACGCCGACCTCCGTCGGCACGGCGGCGACGGTCGCGTCGAGGAGCCCGCGGCTCGGCGTGAGCCCGCCGGTCGCGGCGAGCGCCGCGCACAGCTCGAGCCGGTCGGCCCCGAGCCGGGCGGCGGTCGTCGCACCGGCCACGTCCTGCACCGCGATCTCCAACCGCATCGGCCCGCTCCCACGTCGTCGTCGGTGTCGGTCGCGCCGACGACGCGTCGCCCTCGGCCGCACCGGGACGCGGTCGCCGTCGACCGGCGTGCGCGGCCGCACTCGCGGCCGCACGGCGATCCTAGGGTCCCCGCGGGCACCACCACACGCCCGCCCGTACGACGTCCCCGACGAGCGGCTCACCGTCCCCTCGCACCCCGGGCGCCGTCCTGCGACGCCGTCGCCGACCGGACTTTCCGGACAGCGCCGCAGAGTGCCAGGATGCGTCTCGCGCGCAGTCCGTGCGTGCTGACCAGGGGGGACGTGCCCGTGCTGTACCTCGTGCTCGTCGTGTCGGCCGTCGTCACGCTGTGGCGATGGGCGGCACCGTTGCTGCTCGTCCTGTCCGCCGTCCTCAGCGTCCTCGCGTTCGTCGGCGACCGCAGCGGGCCCGGGCCGCTCGTGTGGTGGCTCTGGGGCCTGGGCCTCGTAGGGCTCGGGCTCCGCGCCCTGCACCGGGCCGGTCAGTACCGCTCGCTGGACGACCTCGTCGCCGCGTCCGACGCGGGCGTGCCGCGGGCGATGCGCGTGCGCGGGCTCATGCTCAAGATCGAGGGCGACCTCGACGGCGCCGAGGGGCTCATCCGCGCGGCGGCCGAGAAGGGCGACCGCGAGGCGATGTGGGAGCTCGGCCGGCTCGTCGAGGACCGCGACGGGCTCGCGGCGTCCGAGCCGTGGTTCCGGATGGCGGCCGAGCACGGGCACCTGGCCGCTCGCCAGTTCTTCCGCCGCGGGCACGCGCTCAACCTCGACGGGTCGAACCCGCTGTAGCCCGGCACGCGCGGGCGGCACCGGTCCGCCGGCTCGACGGGCGAGGCGCCGGCCCGGGCACATCCGTCCGCCCGGGCATGGTCGTCGTCAGGAGGACGAGCGCGACTGCCACGTGCAGACGCACGCCTCGTTGCCCTCGGGGTCGGCGAGCACCCAGAACGCGGGCGCGCGCGTGTCCGAGAGCAGCCGCCCGCCGGCGGCGACCGCGGCGTCGACCCGCGCCTGCGCCTCGTCGTGCGGCACCGTGACGTCGAGGTGGATGCGGTTGCGCTGCGGCCGGGGCTCGTCCATCTGCTGGAACCAGAACGCGGGTCCTTCCCCCGCGGGGTCGACGAGGCCGTTGTCGTCGCCGGGCTGGTCCTCGTACGCCAGGACGGCCTTCCAGAACGGCCGGACCGCGGGGATGTCGAGCGCGTCGACCGCGACCTCGAGCAGCTCGCTGCGCGGCACGTCGGCGGTCAGGCCGAGCTCGTCGGCGAGCGCGGTCACCGTGCCGGCGAGGTCGACGTCGCGCCGCGTCAGACCGTTGACGTCGTGGCTCGACGTCGTGACCGTGACCTGCCCCCACCGCAGCAGCACGTCGGGGTGGTGGTTCGCCGCATCGGCGGCCTCGGCGACCCGGGCGACGAACGCCGCGCCCTGCGCGAAGTCGGCGGTACGGAACGTCGCGCGCAGCCGCCCGAGCAGGACGCGCCAGTGCCGGGCGTCGACGGCGTCGGTGACGACGGAGTGCGGGAGCTTCTCGGATCCACCCATGCGGCCCACCCTCCCACCGGGGGGCGCCACGCACGACCCCGTCGGCGCGCCCGTCCGAGCTCGCCCACGGGCGCGCGCGGACGGGGTCGCGGCCGGGACGTCAGCGCTGGAGGGCCGCCTCGGCGTCCGACTCGGCGCCCGCACGGATGTGGCGCGTCACCCACGGGGCGATCGCGAACATCGCGCCGGCGAAGACCAGCGCGACCAGGCCGATGCCCCCGAAGTACGCGGTGTCGCTCGCACCCTCGGTCGCCTGCACGAGCTGCGCGGTGATCGCGTTGCCCGCCGCGGGCGCGAGGAACCACAGGGCCATGGCCTGCCCGCGGAACGCCTTCGGGGCGAGCAGGGTCGTCGCGGCGAGGCCGACGGGCGACAGGCACAGCTCGCCGATCGTCTGCAGCAGGTAGACGCCGCCGAGCACCCAGGGCGGCGACTTCGTGTCCGCGAACACCGCGGACATCCCCGCGAGGAACACGAAGCTGAGCGCGGCGAACGTCAAGCCGATCGCGAACTTCACGGCGGTCGGCGGTCGGTCGTCGAGCCTGACCCAGAGCCACGCGAAGACGGGCGCCAGCAGGATGATGAGCGCGGGGTTGATCGACTGGAACAGCTCGGGCGAGAGCGTCGTGCCCAGCACCTCGAGGTCGGTGCGGCTCTCGGCGTACTGCGCGAGCGTGCTCGCGGCCTGCTCGAAGATCATCCAGAACAGCGTCGCGGCGACGAACAACGGGACGTACGCGCGCAGCCGGGACCGCTCGTGGTCGGTGACCTTGGGCGACCGGAACATCACCCAGAGCGTCGCGACGGGCGCGACGAGGGCCAGGTAGGACAGCGCGTCGACGAACGTCGCCGGGCCGAACCCACCGCTGACGACCCACGCGACCGCGACGGCGACGAGCACGCCGAGGACGACCACGAGGATCATGCGCGTGACGGCGGGACGGTCCGCGGCAGTCAGCGGGTTGGGGGCCACGTCGCCGGCGCCGCCCAGCAGCCGGCGCCCGAGCACGAAGAACACGAGCGCGATGCCCATGCCGACGGCCGCGACGGCGAAGCCGGCGTGGTAGCCGCCGATCGACCGGGCCAGCCCGACGACCAGCGGCGCCGCGAGCGACCCGATGTTGATGCCCATGTAGAAGATCGAGAACGCCGAGTCGCGCCGCGGGTCCTCGCGGCCGTACAGCTCGCCGACCATGCTCGACACGTTCGGCTTGAGCAGGCCGGTGCCGAGTGCGACGAGCCCGATGCCCAGGTAGGAGAACCCGGCCGACGGGATCGTGAGCGCGACGTGCCCCGCCGCGATGACGATGCCGCCGTACAGGACGGACCGGCGCGCACCGATCACGCGGTCGGCGAGCCAGCCGCCGACGACCGACAGCAGGTAGACGCCCGTCCCGTACGCCGCGACCATCGCGGCGCCGAGCGTGTCGTCGAGCCCGAGCCCGCCGTTCGCGACGGAGTCCGTCAGGTAGAACAGCAGGATCGCGCGCATGCCGTAGTAGCTGAACCGCTCCCACAGCTCGGTGTTGAAGAGCGTGAACAGGCCCATCGGATGGCCGAAGAACGCGCGGTCCCGTGGCACCTCGCGGCGCTGCGGGGCCTCGGACGGCTCGCGCAGCGCGCTCGCGCCGGACGGCTCCGTCTGCTCGCTCATGGGTTCATGGAACCGCCGTCGGACCGCGGGCACCAGCGGTCGCCGCCTGCGTCGGCCCCCGTTACCGTCGCCGGGTGCCCACGATCCACTGGTTCCGCCGCGACCTGCGGCTCGCGGACAACCCCTCGCTGGTCGCCGCGGTCGAGGCCGCGCGGCGCGCGGACGACGAGGTCGTGGCCCTCTTCGTGGTGGACCCCACCCTGTGGTCGGCGGCCGGCGCCCCGCGGCTCGCGTACCTGGCCCGGTCGCTGCGCGCGCTCGACGAGGCGACCGACGGGCGGCTGGTCGTCCGGCGCGGCCGGCCCGCCGACGTCGTCCCGGCGGTGGCCCGTGAGGTCGAGGCGTCTGCGGTCCACGTGACCGCCGCGACCGAGCCGTTCGGCCGTCGGCGCGACGACGCGGTCGAGCGCGCGCTCGGCGATGTGCCGCTCGTCCCGACGGGGTCGCCGTACGCGGTCGCGCCCGGCCGCCTGCGCACGGGCAAGGGCACGCCCTTCGAGGTGTTCACGCCGTTCCGCCGGGCATGGCTCGACCACGGCTGGTCCGCGCCGGCCCCGCGGCCGCGGTCCGTGCCGTGGGCGTCGCTGCCGTCGGACGGGCCGCCCGCCGCGCCCGGCACGGACGTCGACCTGCCCCGGGCGGGCGAGGCGGCG
>NZ_BHYL01000145.1 GCF_003851725.1 Cellulomonas algicola
CCCGTCGAGAACTGGTCGGGGTCGACGCGCGAGAAGCCGTCGAGGAACGCCTGGCGGGCCTGCTCGGGCAGCGCCGCGGCCTCGTCCTGCGCGGCCGCGGGGATCGCGATGCCGAGGCGCGACGACAGCATCGCGACGACGGCCGCCGACCCGATGACGCCGCCGATCTGGCGGTTCGTGTTGAACGCGCCCGCGCCCGCGCCCGCGTTGCGCTGGTCGAGCCCTGCGGTGGCGGTCGCGGCCAGCGGCGAGAAGAGCATGCCGGTGCCGATGCCGAACACCGTCATGGGCAGGACGAGCTGCCAGACGGGCACCTCGGGACGGATGACGGCCGCGAGCCACGCGACGACGACCACGAGGATCGCGAAGCCCGTCGCGACGATCCACTTCGCCGGGACGCGGTCGGACATCCGGCCGGCGACGGGCGCGACGACGCCCGAGAGCAGCGAGCCGCCGAGGCCGATGAGGGCCGCGTGGAGCGGCGACAGGCCGAGGACCAGCTGGGCGAAGATCGTGAACGGGAAGAAGATGCCGGTCATCGCGAACGTCACCGCGAAACCGGCGACGTTGGACAGCGAGAAGTTGCGCACGTGGAACAGGCGCAGCGGCATGAGCGCGTCGTCGCCCAGGTGCCGCTGCCACAGCACGAACCCGACGAGGACGAGCACGCCCAGGCCGACGATCTCCCAGATCGTCACCGGCCCGACGACCGTGCCCCAGTCGTAGGTGTCGCCCTCCTGCAGGCCGAAGACGACGAGGAACATGCCGAGCACGGACAGCACGACGCCGAGCCCGTCGAAGGTCCGCGCGTGCGTGGGCAGCGCAGGCAGGCGGCGCAGCGCGAGCCACAGCGCGACGACGCCGACGGGGACGTTGACGTAGAAGATCCACTCCCAGCCGACGGTCTCGACGAGCAGGCCGCCGAGCACCGGGCCGGTGATCGTCGCGACGCCCGCGACGGCGCCCCAGACACCCATCGCGGCGCCGCGGCGCGCGGGCGGGAAGACGCGCGTGATCATCGACATCGTCTGCGGCGTCATCAGTGCGCCGCCGACGCCCTGCACGGCCCGGGCGGCGATGAGCATCCCGATCGAGCCGGACAGGCCGCACCACAGCGACGCGAGCGTGAACACGACGAGACCGACGACGAAGACGGGCTTGGGGCCGAACCGGTCACCCAGGCGTCCCGTGACGAGCAGCAGGACCGCGAACGTCAGCAGGTACGCGCTGTTGACCCAGCCGACCTCGGTGAACGACGCGTCGAGCTCGGTGACGAGGGTGGGGACGGCGATGTTCACGATCGTGGTGTCGATCATGATCATGAAGAAGCCGAGGCACAGCGGCGGGAGCACGCTCCACGGGCTGCGCCCGTGCAGGTCGACGAGCGCGCGGGGCTGCTCGGTGGTCATGGGTCCTCCGGGGACGGTCGGTGCGGGGTGGGTGCGGCGCGGGGTCGGTGGCGTGGCGTGCCCCGACCTGCGGGGTCAGCGGCTGGTCGCGGTCGCCGCGGGGCGGCGGTGCCGGGCCTCGAGGAAGGCGGCGGGGAACGGGTCGTCCCAGCCGAGGGCGTCGTCGTCGAGCTCGGCGACGGTGCGGTCGAGCCACTCGACCTCGTGGCGCAGGTGTGCGACGTCGTGCTCGACGTCGAGCAGGTGGCGGCGCGGCAGGCCCTGCGCGCGCACGCGGGTGTAGGCGGACTCGAGCTCGGCGAGGCGCTCGGCCTCGCGCTCGCGGCGCCGGACGAGCGCGTCGCGGACGACGTCGCGCGGCAGGTCCACCGCCTCGGCGAGGCCGACGGAGAAGACGGGGTGGACCGGGTGGTCGTCGCCCAGGAAGCTCGCGAGCCGCCGCTCGTACGCGCTGCGGCCGGCGTCGGTGAGCCGGTAGGTGGTGCGCTCGGGGCGGTTGCCGCTGCGCTCGGTGCCGAGCGCCTCGACGAGGCCGTCGCGGGCCAGCCGCTCGACCGCGTGGTAGACCGCGCCGGGGTTGACGCGCACGAGCCGGGTGTCGCGGCGCTCGACGAGCGTCTGGAAGACGTCGTAGGGGTGCCGCGGGTGCTCGCGCAGGAGGCCGAGGACGAGGACGGCGACGGCGGACAGCTCGGGCACGCGTGTCTCCTTCCTCCGGTCGAACTATTCCCGCCGGAATATACAGACGAGTAGCCTCCGTCGCGATCCCCGCGGGCCGCCGACCGACTCCTCACCCCCTGAGTTGCGCAAGGTCACAGGTCGGTCTCGGACTTGCGGAATCGCTCCCACACCCGCCGAACGGCTGCTTAGCATCGACGCATCCCGCGCCCGTCGCCCCGTCGGCGCGTGCTGACGACGAGGTCCCCGGAGGCTCGATTGGGCTGGACGCTGCGCGTGCTGCGGCACCGCGCCGCCGCGCAGAGCACGCTGCTCGCCGCCGTGCTCGCCGTCGCGCTCGTGGGTGCGACGCTGCTCGGCACGTTCGCGCTGCTGCTGCACACGAGCGAGACGCGGGCGCTCGGCGAGGCCCTGGGCCGGTCGTCCGCGACCGACACCGACATCGACGTGGTGCTCACGCTCGGCCGCGAGACGCCGGCCGAGGCGCTCCCCGTCGCCGACGACTACCTCGACGACCTGCTCGGCGGCGTCGACGCCGACCGGGAGCGGTGGCTCACGTCCGCGCTCTACCACGTCGGCACGGGCAACCGGATCGGCCTGCCGATGGCGTACCTCGCCTCCGAGCCGACGATCCCCGAGCACGCGACGCTGGTCGCCGGCACGTGGCCCGACGTCGCCGTCGACGCCGAGGGACGCGTGCCCGTCGCCGTCCCGCGCACCGCGGCCGACGCGCTCGGCTGGACGGTCGGCACGGTCCTGCCGGGGCGCAGCTCCGAGACGCGTCAGGACCTGCCGATGGTCGTCGTCGGCGTGCACGAGCTCGACGGACCCGGTGCGCTGTGGACGCGCGACCTGCTCGACGGCGCGCAGTTCCACCCGGCGTGGCCGATCCCGGGCACCTTCGGCTTCAACACGGCCCCGCTCTACGGCCCGCTCGTCACGGTCCCCGAGGCCCTCGCGGCCGGACCGGTGCAGGTCGCGAACGTGCGCGTCGTCGCCGCGCCGCACCTCGCCGACGCGCCCACGGCCGACGTCGACGCGCTGCGCACCGCGCTCACCGACGGGCAGGCCACCCTGAGCGCGGCCGCCTCGCCCGTCTCCACGGGGGCGCGGCTCGCGACCTTCCTGCCCATGACGATCGACGAGGCCGTCGCCGGGCTCGCGGTCACGCGGATCACGCTCGTGGTCGTCGGCCTGCTCCTCGTCGTCCTCGCGGTGACCGTCCTGCTGCTCGCGGCACGCCTGCTCGCCGAGCGTCGGGCGGCCGAGCAGACGCTCATGGCCTCGCGCGGCGCCACCGCCGGCCAGATCCTGCGCCTCGCCACGATCGAGGCCGCGGGCGTCGCCGCCGTCACCGCGCTCGCCGCGCCGTGGCTCGCGCGCCTCACGTACGACGCGATCACGCGCCTCGACGTGCTGCGCGCCGCCGGCCTGCACCAGGACCCCGGAACGCCCGTCTCCCTGTGGCTGACCTGCGCGGTCGCCGCGCTCCTGCTCGCCGGCGTGCTCCTGCTGCCGCTGCTGCGGCGGCGCGGCAGCGTCGTCGAGGCCGAGCAGCAGCTCGTCCGGCAGGACCGTCGCGGCGGGCTCGCGCGCTCGGGCGCGGACCTCGCGATCCTCGTGCTCGCCGGGCTCGGGATCTGGCAGCTCCAGGGCTACCGGTCCCCCGTGCTCGCCGGCACCGGCCCCGCCCGGATCGACCCCGTGCTCGTCACCGCGCCCGCGCTGCTGCTGCTCGCGGGCGCCGTGCTCACGCTGCGGCTGCTGCCGCTCGTCGCCGGTCTCGGCGAGCGCGTCGCGTCGCGCAGCCGCTCGCTGGTCGTACCGCTCGGCGCGTGGGAGGTCGGCCGCCGGCCCGCGCGCGCGTCCGGTGCCGTGCTGCTGCTCACGCTCGCCGTCGCGGTCGCCTCGTTCGCGCAGGCCTTCCTCGGGACGTGGCGGACCTCGCAGCAGGAGCAGGCCGACCTCGCGACGGGGACCGACCTGCGCCTCGACCGGCTGCCCGGCGCCCCGCTCGAGCAGTCGACCCGGGTCTCCGCCCTCGAGGGCACGACCGCCGTCAGCGCCGTCACCGACCGCCAGGTGGCCGTCGGTGGCTCGATCGACACGCTGAGCGACGCGCGCCGGCCGTGGGCTCAGCTGCTCGCGGTCGACACGACGCACGCGGACGCGCTGCTGCGCGGTCGCATCGACGGCGGCTGGGCGGAGGTCACCGAACGGCTCGCCCCCGACGAGCCCGCCACCGGGGTCGCGCTGCCCGGTCAGGTCCGCGCCCTCCTCGTCGACGTCGGCACCGACGCCAAGCCGTCGGCCGACGTCGTCGCCTCCGTCACGCTCGTCCTGCAGGACGCCCTCGGGGTCCGCACCCCGCTCGCCGTGCCCGTCACGCCGCACGTCGGGGAGGACGTCGACGACCTCCGTGTCGAGCTGCCCGAGGCCATCGAGGGGCTGTCGCTCGTCGGCCTGGTCGTCGACCTCGAGTCCGGGCAGGACGAGGACGCACCCGAGGACCGCGCGAGCCGCGTCCGCGGCGAGGCGTCCGCGATGACGGTCTCGCTCTCCGACCTCCGCGTCGTCGCGCCCGGCGCGGACGGCAGCGCGACCGGCGCCGTCACGCCCGTCGCGCTCGACAGCGCGGCCTGGGACGCCCGGCCCCCCGTGCTCGGGTTCCCGGAGCCGCCCGGCGTCGCGGTCGTCGACGGAAGCCTGCGCCTCGGCGTCAGCATGATCCCCGAGCTCCTGCGCGCGGGCGGCCTCACCTTCGCGGGCGCGACGTTCGAGGCGCCCGAGGCCGTGCCGGCGGTCATCACGGACACGCTCGCGACCGCCACGACGGCCGAGGTCGGCGACGAGGTCGCGCTCGACCTCGGGGACGGCCGCGCACTGGCCGTCGAGGTCGAGCGGATCGTGCCGTACCTGCCCGGGCACCCGCGCGGGTCCGCGCTGCTGGTCGACCGCGACGTGCTCTCGCGCGCCACGCTCCTGTGGGGGTGGGCCGACCCGATGCTCGACGAGTGGTGGTTCGAGGTCCCGGACGACCGCGTCGCCGACGTCGCCGGGGAGATCGTGCGGACCGAGCTGGGCGACCCGACCACACGCGTCGACGCGCGCGCGGTCGCGACCGACGGCCCGCTCCGGGTGGGCGTCCAGGCCGCGCTGTGGGTCGTGACGATCGCGGCGCTCGCGCTCGCGTTCGCCGGGTTCGCGATGAGCGCCACCGTGTCCGTCCGCACCCGACGGCTCGAGCTCGCGCGGCTGCAGGCGCTCGGCGCGCCGCGCGGCGGCATCGTCCGCGCCGTGCTCGTCGAGCACGGGATCATCGGCGTCCTCGGCGTGGCCGCCGGGCTCGCGATCGGCGGGCTGCTCGCGGGCGTCGTCGGACCGCTGCTCACGGTGTCCGGCCAGGGCCGCCGGCCGGTGCCGCGCCCGCTCGTCCAGTGGGAGTGGCCCGCGCAGGCCGTGCTTGTCGCGGTCCTCGTCGCACTGGTCGCGCTCGCGGTCGCCACCACGACGAACGCCCTGGTGCGCCGGGCGTCCGGCACGCTGCTCCGGCTGGGGGACGAACGATGACGACCACCACGACGCGGCCCGGCACGCCCGCCGCGGCGCCGCCCCCCGACCAGCGGGGCGGCGCGCTGCGCGCCGCGACCGCCCTCGCACCGCTCGTCAGCAGACGGCGCAGCCGGGACGACGCCGGTCTGCTCACGCTCGCGGCCGTGCTGCTCGCCGTCACCGTGCTGCTGTCCGTCGCACTCCCACGCCTGCAGGCGCGGACCGCCGACGCGACCGTGCGGGGCGTCGTCGCCGAGGCCGGCACGGATGCCGACGTCGCGATCCGGCTGCCGAACCGCGACGACATCGGCGCGCGCGAGCCCGACCCGGACGAGGCGACGCTCCTCGCCAACTCCGCGTCGGTGGTCTGGGGCGAGACGCCCCGGACCATCCGCGCGGTCACGTCGGCGCCGGTGACCGGCGTCGAGACGATCACGCGGACGGCGCGCGTCGCTGGCGCCGGCCAGGTCATGCGGCTCGTGCACGTCGGCAGCAACGAGGTCGGTGTCCCGCTCGTCCGCTGGGTCGAGGGCACCGCGCCGGCGGCGTCGGTCTGGGCCGCTCCGGTCGAGGACACCGGCAGCACGGGACCCGCGATCATCGACAGGCCGGCGCCTGAGCGCGAGATCCAGGTCGGGCTCGCCGCGCGCACGGCCGAGGAGCTCGGTATCGACGTCGGCACCCGCTTCCCCCTGACGCTGCCCGCTCCGGGCCGCGTCGTCGCGCACGTCACCGGCCTCTTCGAGCCGATCGACGCGACGGCGGCGCAGTGGCAGACCTACGACGACCTGCTCGCACCGTTCCCGGCCGCGACGGGAAGCAAGGCCGAGAACCGCGTCGCCTACCTCCTGTCCGACGAGTCGCTGGCCGACGCGATGGCGGCGCTGCAGGTCACCGCGATCTCGCGGCTCGTGCGGCTGCCGGCCGAGCCCGAGGCGTTCTCCGAGCGGGGCGCCGCGACCGTCGCGCGCGACCTCTCGGTCCTGCTCGCCACGCCCGGCACCTATGCGACGCCCGACGGGCAGCCCGGCATCGAGACGGACCTGCCGGCCGTGCTCGACGACGCCGTCGACCGGCTCACCGCCGCCCGCGCGCAGGCCTCGGTGCTGCTCGTGGGTCTCGCGACCGTCGGCGCGCTCGCGCTCGTGCTCGCCGCACGGCTGCTCGTCGGGCGGCGCGAGGGTCTGCTGCTCGCCGAGCGCGCACGCGGCGCGTCCGTCGCGTCGGTCGTCGTGCGGGCGCTCACCGAGAGCGTCCCCGTCGGCCTGGTCGCCGCCGCGACCGGCGCCCTCGTGGCCGTCCTCGTGGTCCCCGGCACCGAGGGCAGCTGGCTCGTGGCCGGCCTGGTCGCGGTCGTCGCGATGGTGGCCCCGGCCGTGGCGTCGGCGCTCGTCGTCCGGCGCGCGTGGACCGGCGCACGCCAGCCCGCGAACCGCAGCGACCGCGAGCGGGTCGCCCGCCGGCAGGGCGCCCGGCGCGTGAC
>NZ_BHYL01000146.1 GCF_003851725.1 Cellulomonas algicola
AGCGCGACGAGCTGCTCGGCGACGCCCGCGGCCGCGTCCCACACCGCGCGCTGCGGCGTCGCGGACGCCTCGAGGACGCGGCGGCGCGCCTCGTCCACGAGCGTCGGGTCGGCCGCCATCTCCGCGGTCACCGCCAGCACCTGCGCGGCCTCGCCACCCGCGCTCCCGGCGGCGGCCAGGAGCGCGTCGTGCACGGTCGCGGCCGCCGCGTCGACGCGGTCGGCGGCCGCCGCCAGGTCGGTGCCGGGGGGCAGCGGCTCGCTCGACGGTGCGGGCAGCGGGTCAGGCATGCGGGCGACCACGCCTGCGCGGCGTCCGGGGCTGACCCCGACGCCGCGCAGGACGAGAGCGGTGCTGGTCATCGCGCCGCGTCGGTCGCGGGCGCGGCGGGCGGCGCCGGCTTCTCCGTGCGCGGTGACGGGACGTCGACCACGTCGGCGGTCGGGTCGACGGGGGCGACGTCGTCGTCCTCGCGACCCGGCGTCCGCAGGTTCCACCGCGTGATGACCCAGCGGAACAGGAAGTAGTACACGACCGCGTAGCCGAGTCCGACGAGGATGAGCATCAGCGGCTGCTCGGCGATCCGGAAGTTGAGCACGTAGTCGATCGCGCCGGCCGAGAACCCGAACCCGTCGCGGATGCCGAGCGCGTTGGTGAGCGCGAGCGACGTGCCGGTGAGCACCGCGTGGATCGCGTACAGCGGGTAGGCCACGTAGACGAACGCGAACTCGAGCGGCTCGGTCACGCCGGTGACGAACGAGACGAGCGCGGCGGAGCCCATGATGCCTGCGATGACCTTGCGGTTCTTCGCCTTCGACGTGTGCACGATGGCCAGCGCGGCGGCGGGCAGGGCGAACATCATGATCGGGAAGAAGCCCGTCATGAACGTGCCGGCGGTCGGGTCGCCGTGCAGGAAGCGCGCGATGTCGCCGTTCCAGACGTCGCCGTTGGCGTCGGTGTACTCGCCGAACTGGAACCACGGCAGCGAGTTGAGCAGGTGGTGCAGGCCGATGGGGACGAGCAGGCGGTTCGCCGTCCCGTAGACGAACGCGCCGAGGATCGTCGAGCCGGTGACCCACTCGCCGACCGCGGTGAAGCCCGCGTCGAAGGCGGGGTAGATGAGCGCCGCGACAACCGCGATGAGGATGGCGGCACCGGCCGTGACGATCGGCACGAACCGTCGGCCGCCGAAGAACGCCAGGTAGGGCGGGAGCTTGATCCGGTAGTACTTCTGGTACAGCAGCGCGGCGACGAGGCCGATGACGATGCCGCCGAGCACGCCGTAGTTGATGAGCTCCTGCTTCTCGCCCTCGGCCGCCTCGCCGAGGATGAACGGCGACAGCGCCGTGGTGACGCCCTTGAACACGAGGTAGCCGATGACGGCCGCGAGCCCCGTCGAGCCGTCGGACTTGCGGGCGTAGCCGACCGCCACGCCGAGCGCGAACAGCAGGGGCAGGTTCGAGAAGAGCGCGTCACCGGCGGAGGCGAGCACGGCGGCGACGGGCAGCAGCCACGCCGCGTGCGCGCCGAGCCCGTCGGCGCCGAGCATGTCGGCCTGCCCGAGCCGCAGGAGGAGCGCCGCGGCGGGCAGCGACGCGATGGGGAGCATGAGGGAGCGGCCGATCCGCTGGAGCTGCGGGAGGCCGGGGATCCCCTTGCGCGGGGTGTCGACGGGGTCGACGACGGCGGTGGTCATGGAGCACTCCTCGTTGAGGGTCGATGACGTGCGGGGCCGAGGGGGAGGGACCGGCGGCGGACCCGATGCGTCGTGGAGCGCCGCGCTGTGTCCTGGTCTGGACCAGTTGCGCACAGAGTGGTCTAGACCTCATCATGTGTCAAGGGTCACACCGCGACGACGCGGAGCCCCCTGGTCTCCGGGGTGGCCGGCCCGCCGAGCCGTTCTGAGGAGTGGACCTGGACGCGGACCAGCGGGCCGACGACGAGCCGACGCGCGGCGACGACGCCGACGACACGCCCGTCGCGCACAAGTACCTCGCCGTCCGCGACCACCTCGTCGCGCTCGTGGCTCAGGGCCTGCGCGTCGGCGACGCGATCCCGTCCGAGCGCACGCTGTGCCAGCAGTTCGGCTTGTCCCGGATGACCGTCCGGCAGGCCGTCGACGCGCTCGTCACCGAGGGCGTCCTGGTCCGCGAGCAGGGCCGCGGCACGTTCGTCGCGCCGCAGCGCATGGACTTCGAGATGCGCCTGACGACGTTCGGCGAGGAGATGCGCCGCCGCGGCATGGAGCCGGCCACGGCCGTCCTCGCGGCGCAGACCGTCGCCGCGACGCCCGACGTCGCGGCCGCCCTCGAGCTCGAGCCGCGCGCCAAGGTGCACTACCTGTACCGGGTGCGCAGCGCCGACGGCGACCCGATGAGCATCGAGCAGGTGTGGGTCCCGGCCGCGCTCGCGCCCGACCTCCTCGACGGCGGCGCGCCGCCCAGCATGTACGACGCGCTGCGCGCCCGCGGCCTGGCCCCGGAGTGGGGCGAGGACACGCTGTCCGCCGACGACGCGACCGACACCGAGGCGTCGCTGCTCGGCCTCGGCGACCGTCGCGCGGTCCTGCGGGCTGCCCGCCGCACCTACAGCGCGCAGGGCGCGACGATGTACTCCCGCTCCTGCTACCGGGCCGACCGGTACAGCGTCTGGGTGCCGCTGCGTGCGCCGCGACCGTCGCTCGTGCCGCGCCGGCGGGCGCCGGGCGGCGACGACGACGCCCGTACCGACGTCCCGACCCTCGCCGCCGACCCGGCGACGCCCCCCACGACGACGCGGCACGCCCCCGCCGCCGCGGCAGCACGAGGAGAACGCCCATGAGACCGGAAGGCATGGAGCAGGCCGCGGCGATCCTGGCCGCGCTCGGCGGCGTCGAGAACATCGACGAGATCGAGCCCTGCACGACCCGGCTGCGCTCGCTGGTCCGGGACACCGCACGCGTCGACGCGGCGGCCCTGCGCGCCGCGGGCGCGTTCGGTGTGATGATCTCGGGCCGTGTCGTGCAGGTCGTCGTCGGCCCGAACGCCGACACGATCGCCACGGACCTCGACGACCTGATGTGAGACCGCCGGTCGACGACCGGCGCCCGGACGAAGGAGCACCACGATGAGCAAGGCAGCGCAGATCCTCGCGGCGCTCGGCGGCGACGCGAACGTCCTCGACCTGGAGCCGTGCGTGACCCGGCTCCGCGTCGAGGTCGAGGACCCGTCGCGCGTCGACGACGCCGCGCTGAAGGCCGCCGGGGCGATCGCGGTCATGCGCTCGGGCATCGCGGTGCAGGTGATCGTCGGCCCGGAGGCGGACACGCTGGCCTCGGACATCGAGGACCTGCGTTGATGGCCCTGCCGATCCTCGCGCCCGTCGCCGGCCGCGTGGTCGCGATGACGGACGTCGACGACCCGGTGTTCGCGGGGGAGCTCGTCGGTCCGGGGCTCGCGATCGACCCCGCGCGCGACGCGCCGGCCGAGGTCGTCGCGCCCGTCGACGGCACCGTCGCGAAGCTGCACGCGCACGCGTTCGTCGTCGAGACCGCCGACGGTCGTGGCGTGCTCGTCCACCTGGGCATCAACACCGTGCAGCTCGGCGGCGAGGGCTTCACGCTGCTCGTCGCCGAGGGCGACGCGGTCGTCGCCGGCCAGGTCCTCGTCACGTGGGACCCCGCCGCCGTCGAAGCCGGTGGCCGGTCGTCCGTGTGCCCCGTGGTCGCGCTCGACGCGCAGCCCGGCTCGCTGTCCCGCCACGCCCGGCCGGGGGACGGCGTCGCGGCGGGGGACCCCTTCCTCGAGTGGGTGTAGGGGTCGCGACGACCCGCCCGGACGATCGCCGGGTGCACGCGTCGGTCCGGCGCCGTGCCTGGTTCTCGTGTTGCATACCCGTATGGACAGGGACGCGCTCGAGCTTCCGCGTGACACCGGGACGGGCACGGACGGGAGCCCACGCGTGCGCCCGACGGTGCTCGTCGGCCTGGCCGTGGTCGCGGCCTACGGGATCCTCGTCACGATCGACGACCTGCTGCCCGGCGGTGGGGACGGGGACATCGACGACCCCACGCTCGCGTTCCTGCGGACGCACGTGCTGCCGCTCACGATCGTCGCCGTCCTGCTCCTGACCTTCGTCCGGCGGGCGGGCTGGTGGAGGCCCGTCTGGCGCGAGGCCCCGAGCCAGCGTGTGCCGCGCTGGTGGTGGGCCTTCCCGGCCGCCTACCTCGTGGTCATCGCCGGGAACCTCAGCCAGGTCGACTGGGGGCAGGCGCCCAGCTACCTGCTGGTGCTCGGGGCGGGGACGTTCCTGGTCGGGCTCACGGAGGAGCTCGCGCTGCGCGGGATCCTCCTCACGGGAGCCCGCGGGTCCTGGTCCGAGCTGCCCGCGTTCCTCCTCACCTGCCTCGTGTTCGGCGCGCTGCACGCGCTGAACCTGCTGCACGGCGCCCCGGTGGTCCCGACCCTGATCCAGATGGTCGTGACCTCGTTCCTGGGGGCGATCTACTACGCCAGCCGGCGAGCAGGCGGCGGACTCTGGTTGGCCGTCGTGCTGCACTTCCTGGCCGACTTCGCGCTCTACGCCGCGGGCTACTCCGACTCGAGCAGCGGGAACCCGCCGGTCTGGGGAGCCGCGGCGCTCACGCTGCTCGGCGTGCTCAGCATCCCGCTCGTCGTCTCGATCGCCCGACGGACGGGGCGGTCACGCGCGAGCTGACGACCCCAGGCCGGGTCGCCCCCCGGTCGAGCGTCGACCTCTCGCCGAGCGGGAGGAAGGACGGCCTGCCAGGGTGGGCACGTCGACTCGACCACGTGAGCAGGGGGAACACGGATGCGGGTACAGCCTCGGGCGTGGATCGGCCTGGCCGTGTGGGTCCTGTACGGCCTGGTGGTCGTCGTGGTGCAGAAGGCCAGCAGGATTCCCTACACGGAGTTCGGGGAGTCGCCCTCGAACCTGTGGCGGGGAGCGGTCCTGTCGCTCGTGGTCGGAGCGGTGGTCCTCGCCGTCGTCACGACGTGGCTGAGGTGGTGGCCGCCCGCCCTACGCGAGCGTCGCACCACCCGGGCGAAGTGGACGATCATCGCGCCCGCACTGCTCCTGGTCGCCGTGATCGGCAACCTCGCCGGCACGCGGTGGTCGGCCGTGAGCCTCGACTTCGTGGTCGCGGCACTCGCCCTGGGCGTCTTCGTCGGGTTCACGGAGGAGCTGACCACCCGCGGCGTGCTGCTCGTCGGCCTGCGCGGCAGCACCGCCGAGGTCTGGGTCGCCCTGGTCTCGAGCCTGTGCTTCGGCCTGATGCACGGGATCAACATCGTCCTCGGTCAGTCCGTCGCCGACACGATCCCGCAGATCGGCCAGGCGTTCCTCCAAGGCCTCACGTTCTACATCGTGCGGCGGGTCACCGGGTCGCTGGTCGGCGCGATGGTGCTGCACGGGGCGTGGGACTTCTCGGTCTTCACCCTGGAGCAGGCGGGCGGCACCAACCCGCTCGCGGTCCTCGTCATCGTCGCGGGCGTGCTGTCCCTCGTCTTCTTCTGGTTCGCCGCCCGCGACGCGGACGAGCGGACCGGCGACCGCGAACGGCACACGACACCCGCGGCCGCCTGAGCCGCGAGCCCCGGCGTCTCGAGCATCAGGTCGTCGTGGGCTCCGCCGCGCGGACCTGGTCGCGGCCCGCCGCCTTCGCCGCGTACATCGCGTCGTCCGCCGCGCGCAGCACGTCGTCGGCCGACTCGCCCGGCGCCAGGGTCGCGACGCCCGCGCTGAGCGTCAGCCGGACCGGCGCGCCGTCGGTCGGCACGGTGAGACCAGCGCAGCGCGCTCGCACCTCGTCGGCCCGACGTGTCGCCTCCGGGGCGCCGACGCCGGGGAGCAGCAGGACGAACTCCTCACCACCGAGCCGCGCGGCGGTCTCGCCTCGCGCGGCCGAGGCCGCGAGCTCCCGGCCGACCGCGACGAGGACCGCGTCCCCGACCGCGTGACCGTGCGTGTCGTTCACGGCCTTGAAGTGGTCCACGTCGAGGAGCACCATGCTCAGCGGCCGGCCGCTCGCGGTGGCCTCGTCGACGGCGTCCGAGAGCCGCTGGGCGAGCGCCCGGCGGTTGTGCAGGCCGGTGAGGCCGTCGCGTGTCGCCTGCTCGACGAGCTCCGCCCGCAGCCGCTCGAGCTCGGTGACGTCGCGCAGCACCACGACGGTGCCCGCCGCCCGGCCGACCGGGTCCGTCATCGGCGTGACGCGCACGTCGAGCACCGCCCCGGTCGCGGCCGTCAGGGTCCCGCGGTCCCGCCGCGTCGGGTCGTCGTCGAGGTACGCCCGCCACGGCGCGTCCGCGCCGACGTCGAGCCCGCTGCCGTCGGGGGCGCCCAGCAGCGCGGTTGCGGCGGGGTTCGCGTCGAGGACGCGACCGCGCGGGTCGAGCACGACGACCGCGTCGTTGATGACCTCCAGCACCTGCCGCGTCGCCACCGGCACCACGGTGCTGTGTCCGCCGAACCGCTCGACCCACCACCAGATCGCGGCGCTCACCAGGAAGAACACCGGCGTCAGGTGCACGTTCTCCGTGCGCGCCGCGACCACGTTCGTCAGGACGTTGCCCACCGTCGGGATGGTCGCGGCGAGCACCGCCACGCCGAAGACCCGGCGATGGCCGGGCACCGCGCGGACCATGGCGCCCAGCGCCAGGACGATGCCCGCGCCGATGAGCGCGTAGCTGTAGGCGGTGTGGGCCCAGTACAGCGGACCCGCGTCCACCTCCACGCGCACGCCCTCGACGGCGACACGCAGGAACCACGCGTGCACCGGGTCGAGCACGAGCGCCACGACCAGGAGAGCCGGGTGGACGAGCAGCAGCGCGCGGGCACGGCGGGGCAGGCGCCTGCCCGACAGCACCGCGAGGTACCAGAACGTCGCCCCCGCGACGGCCGCGGCCCCCGGGAAGACGAGGTAGTGCAGGGTCACCGTCGCGGGCACGGAGCCCTCCGCGACGTGCAGGAGCGCCCGCGCGGTCGCCCACAGCGACGCGCCGAACATCATCACGGCGAGCGGCAGCGCGAGCGGGGAGGTCCGCCGCCGGCGCACGACGAGGACGCCCGTCGCGGTCGCCACGACGGCCGCGAGCAGCGAGACGGCCTCGACCAGCGTGGGCACGCACACCTCCGCACCGTCCTATCGGCAGCGCCCGGCCCGGCGTGAACGGTCGCAGGCCGACGTCGGCCCGCTCCGGTCGGCCCTGCGCGCAGGGGCACCGCGCCGTATCTCGGGTGCGCGCGGTCGCTCCTCACCCGTGACTCTTCCGACGAGAGCAGGTGAGGACGATGGGGGAGCCGCCGTCGTTCCTTCCTCGTAAGGTCTCCGAACGTACCGAGGGCCGCGGGAAGGCACGCGCGCACGTCACCAGCACGCCGCGCATCCGCGGTGTGCGGGGGGACGTGGACGCGTCCGTGCACACGAACGTGGTGAACCGCACCCTGGTCGTCGGAGGCGGGGTCGTCCTGGCCGTCGTGCTCGCGGCGGGAGCGGCCTGGTACCTCACGGTGGAGGTCCCGACGCAGCGGGTCCGCGACCTCGCCGCGGGGGTGTGCGCGAAGGTCTCCGCCGAGGGCGAGCTGCCGCTGCCGGGCCCGGACGGGACGTGGCAGGCCGCCGCGCTGGTCGCGCTCGCCGAGCAGCGGGCGACGCTCGTGGACGAGCAGGCGGCGCGCCTGCGGGCGGCCGACGCGTCCGCGTCGCTGGCCGACGACGTCGACCGCGCCGCTGACCTGGTCGCGCCGCTCGCCGGGTACGCACGGATGCTCGCGACGATGCTGCCCGCGTACGCAGGCGACGTCGTGACGCTCGAGGAGCTCACGGCGCTCTCCGCGACCCCCGAGCAGCAGGAGTACAAGGCCGCCGAGGGCCGTGCGTACGACGCGCTGGAGGACCTCTCCGGGCAGACCTGCCCACCCGCCGCCTGACGGACGTCGAGCGTGGCACCCGGCGTCAGATCCGGCCCCGCACCGGCGTGCGCTCGACGGGGTCGGCGTCGCCGGGTGGGGCCATGTCCGCGCGGACGCCGAGCAGCCGGACCTCGCGGTCCTCGATCTTCTCGGCCAGGGTCGCGGCGGCCTCGACGACCGTGGCGCCGTCCGTCGTCGGGGCGGAGAGCTTGCGGCTCATCGTCGTCGTGACGAACGGCGCGTACCGCACCTTGAGCGTGACGCGCACGACCGGCCGCCCGTCCTGCGTCGTGTCCCCGACGACGTCGCGCGCGAGCGCGCGCACGGCCTCGCGGACCTGCTCGGGCGACGTGAGGTTCTGCTGGAACGTGGTCTCCCGGCTGTGGCCGCGCGGCACCCACGGGCTCTCGTCGACCGTCGTCGGGCCCAGGCCGTGCCCGAGGTCGTGGTACCAGACGCCCATCCGAGGCCCGAACTCGGCGACCAGCGCGTCGGCCGGAGAGTCGGCGAGCTCGCGCACGGTCGTGACGCCCAGCGCCGTGAGCCGCTTCGACACCTTGGTCCCCACACCCCACAGGTCGATCGTCGGGCGGTCGCCCATGACCTCGAACCAGTTCTCGGCGGTCAGCCGGAACACGCCCGCGGGCTTGCCGTGCTCGGTCCCGATCTTCGCCCGGACCTTGTTGTCGCCGATCCCCACCGAGCAGTGCAGCCGTGTCTCGCGGAGCACCGCCTCCTGCGCGCGGCGCGCCAGCGCCTCGGGGTCGTCTGTCCGGGCGCCGAGGAACGCCTCGTCCCAGCCGAGCACCTCGACGACGACCTCGAGCGACCGCAACGTCGCCATGACGCGCTCCGACGCCGCCTCGTACTCCGGCGCGTCGACCGGCAGGAACACGGCGTCGGGGAGCTTGCGCGCCGCGATCCGCAGCGGCATCCCGGACCGCACGCCGTACTCGCGCGCCTCGTACGACGCGGTCGACACGACCCCGCGCTCGGTCGGGTCACCGCGACCGCCGACCACGACCTGCCGGCCCGCGAGCTCCGGGCGGCGCAGCACCTCGACGGCCGCGACGAACTGGTCGAGGTCGACGTGCAGCACCCAGGGGAGGTCCGTGCCCATGCCCCCTGAGTGTGCCCGCCGGCGCCGACAGCCGCCGGACGACGGCCACCGCGCGCGCAGGCGGACGTAGCGGCTACTTGATCGCCCCCTGCGTGACGCCCGCCATGACCCAGCGCTGGGTGAACAGGTAGACGATGATCGCCGGCGCCATCGCCATGAGGTAGGACGCGAACGCGACGTTGTAGTTGCTGCTGAACTGCGTCTGGAAGACGCTCTGCAGCACCGGCAGGGTCTGCAGCGTCGAGTCGGCGGTGATGAGCGACGGCATCATGAAGTCGTTCCACGAGGCGAGGAACGCGAAGATCGCGACGGTGGCGCTCATGGGCGCCATCATCGGGAACACGATGTGCCGGAACACCATCCACGTGGTCGCGCCGTCGAGCCGCGCGCTCTCCTCGAGCTCCTCGGGCAGGCCGCGGATGAAGGCCGTGAACAGCAGCACGCTGAACGAGAGCTGGAACATCACGTGCAGCAGCGCGACGCCGACCGGGTTGGCCAGGCCGACCATGCCGGTGAGCTTGACCTGCGACAGCGCGAGGACCGGGAACGGCAGGAACATCGCGGCGAGCAGGTAGAAGAACGAGAACCGGAAGAACTTCCGGTCCCAGTTCCGGGCGATGGCGTAGGCGGCGAACGACGCGAGCACGACGGTGCCGACGACGGTGACGGCGGTGACGAACACGGAGATCGCGAAGCCGCGCGGGAAGTCGGTGAGCTTCCACGCCTCGACGAACCCGTCGACGCTGAACGGCGACGGCAGCGAGAAGACCTGGCCGTCGACGGACTGCGCGGTCGTCTTGAACGCCATCGTGAGCGTCGCGTACAGCGGCAGGAACACGGCGACCGAGCAGACGATCAGCGTGGTCGTGGCGCCCCAGCTCGGGCGGTCCTCCCCGCCGCGGCCGAGGAAGCGCCGGCGACGGCGGACGGGCACCTGGCCGGGGGTCGTGGTGACGAGCGACTGGGCAGTCATCAGAACGCGTTCCTTCCGCGGGTCAGGCGCAGCTGGACGACGGCGAGCACGACGGCGATGAGGAAGAAGATCGTCGCGTTGGCCATCTGGTAGGCGTAGTCGCCGCCGGTGAAGCCGGTGAAGATCGTCATCGCGACGCTGCGGGTCGCGGTGCCGGGACCGCCGTTGGTGAGGCCGACGATGATGTCGTAGGCGTTCAGGAAGTTCTTGAACCCGATGACCATGTTGATGACGACGTAGCCGGCGACGAGCGGGAGTGTGATCGACAGCAGGCGCCGCATCGGCGTCGCGCCGTCCATGGCCGCGGCCTCGTACACCTCGCCGGGGATCGACAGGATGCCGGCGATGTAGATGAGGAGCGCGCTCGGGATCGCCTGCCACGCCGTGACGATGACGATCGTCACCCACGCGAGGTCCGGGTTGGCCAGCAGGCTCTGCTCGAGCGCGGTGACGCCGATCGCCTGGCCGAGCTGCGGGACCGAGTTCGAGAACAGGAAGTTGAAGACGTACGCGATGACGATGCCCGAGATGACCATGGGCAGGACGAACACCGCGCGCAGCGCGATCTTGGCGCGGATCTTCGCGGTGAGACCGACCGCGAGCAGGAACGCGAGGACGTTGACGAGCAGGACCGTCACGAGCGCGAACCCGACGGTGAACGCGTACGAGCTGCGGATCGCGGGGTCGGAGAACAGCGCCAGGTAGTTCGTGAGGCCCGTGAACTGGAACTCCCCGAACCCGACCGAGTCGGTGAAGCTCAGGGTGATGCCCATGATCGCGGGCAGGGTGATCGACAGCGTGAACAGCACGAGCGCGGGCACGAGGAAGAGGTAGAAGGTCCGGTTGACCCGCGGACGGCCCTTCGTGGTCGGCGGGCGCGGGGGAGCGACGTCGCTCCGGCGGGCCCGGGTCGCGGCAGCGGTGGCCATGGGGTTCTCCGTTCGGGGAGTACGGCGGAGCGTCGTCAGGAGCGGAAGGCCAGACGCCGCCAGTCGGCGTCGAGCGTGCGCAGCACGGGCTCGGGCGCGGCACCGGCCGCGAGCGACTGCGTGTAGTTCTGCAACGGGATGGACTGCGGCACGAGCTGCGAGGCGCCCAGGTAGAACGCCGAGCGGTCGTAGTACTCCTGGAGCTCGACCAGCGTGGGGTTGGTGACGGGAGCGGTGTCGGTCGTGACGCCGAACCCGAGCGCGTGCGCGTTGTAGGCGTCGATGACCTCGGGCTGCATGAGGAACGCGAGGAACTCCCGCGCCGCGTCCTTCTTGCGCGAGCCCTCGGGGATCCACAGCGCGAGGTCGATGTTGACCCGCACCTTGCGGTCGGCGGGGTCGTCGGTCATGGGCAGCGGGAACGCCCCGACGTCGAGGTCCGGGGCGGTCTTCGCGATCTCCCCGATCGCCCACGGCCCCTGCAGGTACATCGCGGCCTCGCCGCTCGCGAACGCGAGGTTGCCGTCGCCGTAGCCGCGGCTCGCCGCGTCGGGGTTGTCGTAGGGGAGCAGCTGCTGCATCTGCTCGACGGGGTCGAGGAACTGCTTCTCGAACGACACCGGCGAGTCCGGGCCGACGTTGGTGCCCTGGCGCTTGAGCTGGTTGAAGAACCTCGTGGTGTCGAGCCGGCCGCCGACGGAGTAGTCGAACGGGCCCTGCGCGATCGTCCAGGGGTCTTTGTACGTGCCGTAGAACGGCGTGACACCGGCGGCCGTGAGCGTGTCGCACACCGCGACGAGCTCGTCCCACGTCGTCGGCGGTGTCAGGTCGTGCTCGGCGAAGATCGTGCGGTTGTAGAGCACGGCCGCGGCCATGAGCGAGTAGGGGATGACGCTCGTGCGGTCCGGGTACGTCGCCGTGACGTCGATGAGCGGCTGCAGGCCGGGCAGGATGCGGCCGGCCTCCGGCATGTCGCCGAGGTCGCTCAGCACGCCGCGCTCGACGTAGCGCGAGATCTCGAAGTTGTAGTTGAGGCAGCCGATGTCCGGCGGCCGCTCGCGCACGAACGACCCCGCGAGGTTCGACGTGGCGTCGTGCCGCACGCGGACCTTGCTCTGTGCGTCGTGGAACTGCTGGATGAGCTCGTCGAAGTAGCCGATGACCTCGGGCTTCGACTGGAAGAACACGATCTCGGTCGTGCCCGACCCGGCCGACCCGCGGCTGCAGGCCCCCAGCGCCAGCCCCGCGCCGACGGCGCCGACACCGCGCAGGAACGCGCGTCGGGACACGTCGCGGGACGCGAGCGTCGGGGGTGAGGTGGCGCCCGGGTCGGGCGGCGGCTGCGGTGCGGGCGGTCGTGCGGTCCTGGTCGTGGGCACGGCGTCGTCTCCCCTCGGGTGTCCTGCGGCGGCAGGGGCTGCCGCCACCGTCGGACGGGTGCCGCGGCACCCGCCCGGACCGTCGTCAGCGGCCCGGCGCGTCCTCGAGCCGGAGCCAGACCGTCGTCTCCCCGGGGACGCGGTCGCCGTCGAGCGGCGAGCTCGACACGACGACCTGCCCCGCGGGCATCGGCACGCTCGTCGTGCCGAAGTTCGTGACCGACGCCCATCCGCCCGGTCGCACGAAGGCGACCACCGACGCGGGGACGTCGGGCAGCCAGGTGAGCGTCTCGGCGCCCTGCAGGCGACGCCGGGCGGCGAGCGCGCGACGGTAGAAGGCGAGCGTCGAGTCCGCGTCGCCCTCCTGCCGGTCGACCGCGAACCGCTCGAACGACGCCGGCACCGGCAGGTGCGCGTGCTCGCCGCCGAAGCCGAGCGTGGGACCGTGCGACGCCCACGGCAGCGGCACGCGGCAGCCGTCGCGGCCCTTCTGCTCGCCGCCGGACCGGACGAACGTCGGGTCCTGCAGCACGTCCGCGGGCAGGTCGGCGACCTCGGGGAGGCCGAGCTCCTCGCCCTGGTACAGGTACGCCGAGCCGGGCAGCGCGAGCGTCAGCAGCGTCGCCGCGCGCGCCCGGCGCCGGCCGCGCTCCTCGTCGGGCCGCGGGTCGGTGCCGTCTGTCAGCAGCCACGCGGCGAGGTCCGTGCCCTCGGGCAGGGCGTACCGCGTCGCGTGCCGGACGACGTCGTGGTTGGACAGCACCCACGTCGAGCTCGCGCCCGACTCGCGCGCGAGCTCGAGGTTCTTGTCGATGATCGACGCGAACGACGCCGCGTCCCACGACGCCTCGAGGAGGTCGAAGTTGAAGGCCTGGCCCAGCCCCTCGGGGGAGGCGTACCGCGAGCGGCGGTGCGCGGGCACCCACGCCTCGGCGACGGCCGTGCGCGGCGGGTCGTACTCGTCGAACAGGCGACGCCACTCGCGGTAGATGTCGTGCACCTCGTCACGGTCCTCGAGCGGGTGCGCACCGCCCCAGGTGTCGGCGTCGAGGTCGGCCTGCGAGGGCAGCGGCTCGGCCATGTCCTTGGCGAGCGCGTGCGCGACGTCGATGCGGAAGCCGTCGACCCCCCGGTCCGCCCAGAACCGCAGCGTCGTGAGGAACTCCTGGCGCACCTCGTCGTCGGCCCAGTTGAGGTCGGGCTGCTCGGGCGCGAACAGGTGCAGGTACCAGTCGCCGTCGCCGACGGGGTGCCACGCGGGCCCGCCGAAGGTCGACGTCCAGTCGCTCGGCGGGAGCTCGCCGTGCTCGCCGAGCCCGTGGCGGAAGACGTAGCGCTCGCGGGCACGGGAGCCGGGCGGCGACGCGAGCGCCTCCTGGAACCAGACGTGCCGGTTCGAGGTGTGGTTGGGGACGATGTCGACGACGACGCGGATGCCCGCGGCGTGCAGCGCGGCGCGCATCTCGTCGAACTGCGCGAGCGTGCCGATGCGCGGGTCGACGTCGCGGTAGTCGTCGACGTCGTACCCGCCGTCGGCGAGCGCGGAGGGGTAGAAGGGGCTCAGCCACACGGCGTCGACGCCCAGCTCGCGCAGGTAGGGGACCTTGGCGGTGATGCCGGGGAGGTCGCCGATCCCGTCGCCGTTCGAGTCGGCGAAGCTGCGCGGGTAGATCTGGTAGACGACCGCCTGCCGCCACCACGTGGCGTCCTCGTGCGGGAGACCCGCCGTCACGTCACCGAGCACCGTCGTCGAGCCCATCCGTCCCCCTGTTTGATGTACGGCCTAAATTTAAGGCGTGGCACTAGAGTGACGCGGGACGGCGGAGGAGGTCAAGAGTGCAGACGGTCCCGGTCTCGACGCGGCGCCTGCGCGAGGTCAGCACGCGCCTCGTCCTGGACCACGTGTGGGACGTCCCGGAGGTCACCGGGTCGGCGTTGATCGAGGCCACGGGCCTGTCGCGCGCCACCGTGCACGACGTGTGCGACGAGCTCATCGCGCAGGGCTGGGTCGTCGAGCTCGAGAGCCAGCGCGTCGCGGGGGATCCGAGGCGCGGGCGGCCCGCCCGCCGGTACGCGTTCGACGCGCGGGCGGGGGTCGTCGTCGGCGTCGACGCGGGCCAGCACCGGGTCGCCGCGACCGTGACCGACCTGCGGGGGGCCCCGCTCGCGCGGACCGTGCTGCCCGTCGCCGCCGAGGACGGGACCGCCGAGCACCGGCTCGCCCTGATCGAGCAGGCCGCGCTCGACGCGCTCGCGGAGGCGGGTGCCCCGGTGCGCGCGGTGCTCGCGGTCGCCGTCGGCGTCCCCGCACCCGTCGACCGCGACGGCCGGACCGCCTTCCAGGACAACCCGTTCTGGGCACGCATGAACCCGGACATCGCGGGCCGCCTGCGCGAGCGGCACGGCTGGACGGCGATCACCGACAACGACGCCAACCTCGCGGCCGTCGCCGAGCACTGGCGCGGGCACGGCCGGGACGCGCGCTGCCACGTCACGCTGCTCGCCGGTGAGCGGTTCGGCGCGGGCGTCGTCGACGACGGCCGGCTGCTGCGCGGCGCGCACGGCGGCGTGGGGGAGATGCGCTACCTCGACCTGGTCGAAGGGGTCGGGTCCGCCGACGGCATCGCCGCGATCGTGCGCGACGACGCGCGCGCGCAGCTCCACCGGCTCGACGGCGACACCGGGTCGGTGCTGCAGGAGCTCGACCCCGCGGCCCTCGACGCGGCCAGCGTGTTCGCTGCCGCGCTCGAGGAGGACCCGCTCGCCGTGAGCGTGCTCGAGCATGCCGGCGCGCTGCTCGCACGCGTCGTCGCGACGTTCGCGAGCATCTACGACCCCGAGCGCGTGATCGTCGCGGGTGCCGTCGCGGAGTCGTGCGAGCCGCTGCTCGCGCTCGTGCGGCACGAGCTCGACCGCTACCTCGACCCGCCCGGGATCCAGGTGCTCGCGTCCGACCTCGGCGGTGACGTCGTCACCGTCGGCGCGGTCAAGCGAGCGCTCGACCACGTCCGGGAGCACGCGCTGGAGATCGTCCCGGCCGGCTCCGCCCGGCAGTAGCGCCGACGAGCCCGACGAGCCCGACCCGGACGAGGCGCGCGGCCTGCGCGGACAGCCGGTCCGGTGCCTCGCCCACGTCGAGGACGATTCCGGCCTCGTCGTCGTCCAGCGGCTCGAGCGTCGCGAGCTGCGAGTCGATGACGTCGATGTTCCTGCTGCTCTACTACACCGACGTCGTCGGTATCAGCCCTGCCGCCGCGGGCACCCTGTTCCTCGTCGTCCGTGCCTGGGACGCGTTCGTCGACATCTACGCCGGTCGTGTCGTCGACCGGACCATGACGCGCTGGGGCAAGTTCCGGCCGTTCTTCCTGTTCGGCTCGCTACCCCTGCTGCTGCTGAGCGTCGCGACGTTCACCGTCCCCGGCGGGCTCGGCGGCACGGGCAAGCTGATCTACGCGTACGTCACGTACGCGATGCTCGGCCTCGCGTACAGCCTCGTGAACATCCCCTACGGCTCGCTCGCGTCGGCGATGACGCAGGTGCCGACCGAGCGCGCCAAGCTCGCGAGCTTCCGCATGATCGGGACGGCCGCGACGATCATCATGCTGTCGTTCGTCGTCGCACCGCAGATCCGCTCCTCGGAGAACCTGCACGGGCAGTGCGTTCGTGGACGTGGTGCTGGACCAGGCCGAGCAGAAGGGCACCGGCCGCTGGACGGTGCAGAACGCCCTGGACCTGGGGGTGCCGATCACCGGGATCGCGGAGGCGACGTTCGCCCGGGCGCTGTCGGGGTCGGTCCCGCAGCGCGAGGCCGCGCGTGGCGTGCTGCCCGCGCACACCACCCCGTGGCAGATCGAGGACCGCGACGCGTTCATCGAGGACGTGCGCCTGGCGCTGTACGCCTCGAAGGTGGTCGCGTACTCGCAGGGGTTCGACCAGATCGCCGCGGCGTCGGCGGAGTTCGGGTGGGACATCGACCGGGGTGCGATGGCGCGGATCTGGCGCGGGGGGTGCATCATCCGGGCCCGGTTCCTCAACCGGATCACCGAGGCCTACGAGCGTGACGTGAACCTGCCGCTGCTGCTGGCCGACGAGTACTTCACCGGCGCCGTCGCCAACGGCGTGCAGGCCTGGCGGCGCGTGGTCTCCGGTGCCGCCCTGCACGGCGTGCCGACCCCGGCGTTCTCCTCCTCCCTGGCGTACTACGACGGGGTCCGCGCCGAGCGGCTGCCCGCGGCGCTGATCCAGGCGCAGCGCGACTTCTTCGGCGCCCACACCTACCGCCGCACCGACTCCGGTGGCACGTTCCACACCACGTGGTCGTCCGGCCGGGCCGAGGAGGTGGCCTGAGTGGCGACCACGACCACGACGCGCGCCGTCGCCGACGACCGCCTGCTCCCCGCCGACCCCGGCGTCCGCGCGCTGGCCCGCGACCTGTACGGCCTCGTCCGCGACCTGCCGATCCTGTCCCCGCACGGCCACGTCCCGGCCGGCCTGCTGCGCGACGACCAGCCGTTCGCCGACCCGACGTCGCTGCTGATCACGCCCGACCACTACGTCACGCGGCTGCTGCACGCGTCGGGCGTCCCGCTCGACGAGCTCGGCGTCGGCCGCGGACCCCTCGACGAGCAGGCGGCCCGCGCCGCCTGGCGGGCGTTCTGCGCGCGGTGGCACGTCTTCCGCGGCACGTCGGTCCGCCACTGGCTCGACTCGACGCTCCGCGACGTGTTCGGGACGGACCTGCGCCCGTCCGCGGACACGGCTGACGCGCTGTACGACCTGCTCGCCGACCTCCTCCGGCAGCCCGCGTACCGCCCGCGCGCGCTGTTCGACCGGTTCCGCATCGACGTGCTCGCGACCACCGACGACCCGGTCGACGACCTCGCCGCGCACGCCGCGCTGCGCGACGACCCGTCGTTCGGCGGGCGCGTGCTGCCGACGTTCCGGCCCGACCGCTACCTGGAGGCCGCCGAGCCGGGGTGGCGCGACGCGGTCGCGACGCTCGGGACGGCGGCGGGCACCGACACGTCCACGTACCGCGGCTGGGTCGCCGCGATGGAGGACCGCCGCGCGCACTTCCGCCGCCACGGCGCCGTCTCCGCCGACCACAGCCACGAGGACGTCGGCACCGAGCCGCTCGACCCGGCCGACGCGGAGCGCCTGTACGCGCGCGGGCTCCTCGGCGCGATCACCGCGGACGGGGCCGCCGCGCTGCGCCGCCACATGCTCCTGGAGATGGCGCGCATGTCCACCGAGGACGGCCTCACGATGACGCTCCACCCGGGCGTCCGTCGCGGCCACCACCGCCCGACGCTCGGCCGCTACGGCCCGGACACGGGCCACGACATCCCGCTGGCCGGCTCGTTCACGGACCCGCTGCGCCCGCTGCTCGAGCGCTACGGCACGCACCCGCACCTGCGGCTCGTGCTGTTCACGCTCGACGAGTCCGTGTTCTCGCGCGAGCTCGCGCCGCTCGCGGGCTTCTACCCGTCGGTCTACGTCGGCGCGCCGTGGTGGTTCCTCGACGCGCCCTCGTCGATCCTGCGCTGGCGCGAGGCCGTCACCGAGATCGCCGGGCTGACCCGGACCAGCGGCTTCATCGACGACACGCGCGCGCTGCTGTCGATCCCCGCGCGGCACGACATGGCACGGCGGCTCGACGCGACGTTCCTCGCAGGGCTCGTCGCGGGTCACCGGCTCGACGAGGACGAGGCGGCCGACGCGATCGTCGACCTCGTCGTCGGACGCCCGCCCGAGGTGTT
>NZ_BHYL01000147.1 GCF_003851725.1 Cellulomonas algicola
GCCGCGAGCAGGCCGCGGCGCGCGAGCAGCGGTGCGATGTCCGCGTCGCGTCCCCGCAGGTCGCGGAACGACGCGAGCGGGTCGCGCGAGCCGCCGCGCGCCAGCAGCCGCTCGCGGAACACGTCGCCGTTCTCGCGGCGCAGGCCGCCGTTCTCGCGGAACCACTCGACGGTGTCGGCGTCGAGCACCTCCGACCAGATGTAGGAGTAGTACCCGGCCGAGTAGCCGCTCGCGAAGACGTGGTTGAAGTAGGTCGTCCGGTAGCGCGGGGGCACGGGTGCGAAGTCGACGCCCGCCGCCGCGAGCGCGGCCGCCTCGAACGGCTCGACGTCGGCCGGGTCGGTCGGGACGTCCTCGGGGGTGAGCCGGTACCAGGCCTGGTCGAGCAGCGCGGCGGCGAGGTACTCGGTGGTCGCGAAGCCCTCGCCGTCCTGGCGGGCGTCGAGGAGCGTCTGCACCCACGCGGCGGGCATCGGCTCACCGGTCTCGTGGTGGACGGCGTACGACGCGAGGATCCGCGGCTCCCACGCCCACATCTCGTTGACCTGGGAGGGGTACTCGACGAAGTCGCGCGGCACCTCGGTCCCCGACTGCGACGGGAACCGCACCGCGGAGAGCAGGCCGTGCAGCGCGTGGCCGAACTCGTGGAAGAGCGTGATCACCTCGTCCCAGGCGAGGAGCGTCGGCTCGCCCGGCGGCGGCTTGGGGATGTTGAGGTTGTTCACGACGACCGGCGGATGGTCGAGCAGGGTCGACTGGTCGACGAGGTTGTTCATCCAGGCACCGCCGCGCTTGGAGCCGCGCGTCCAGAAGTCGCCGAGGAACAGGCCCAGGCCGGAGCCGTCGGCGTCGAACACCTCGAACACCCGGACGTCGGGGTGGTAGCCCGTGAGGTCGTGCCGCTCGGCGAACGTGAGCCCGTAGAGCGCGGTCGCGGCGCGGAAGACGCCGTCGGCGAGCACGCGCTCGAGCTCGAGGTAGGGGCGCAGGCGCGAATCGTCGAGCGCACGCCGCTCCTGCCGGACCTGCTCGGCGTAGTAGGCCCAGTCCCACGGCTCGAGCGTCGCGCCGGGGTGGTCGCGCTCGAGGACCTCCTGCAGCGCGGCGGCCTCGTGGCGTGCGTTCGCGACGGCGACGGGTGCGAGACGCGCGAGCAGGTCCGCGACGGCGTCGGCCGAACCGGCGGTCGCGTCCTGCGCGACGTAGTCGGCGTGGTGCTCGAACCCGAGCAGGCGCGCCTTCTCGGCGCGCAGCCGCGCGAGCCCGAGCAGCGCCGGACGCGTGTCGTGGTCACCGCCCGCACCGCGGGTCAGGGACGCGCGCATGACGCGCTCGCGCAGGCCGCGGTCGCGGAGCACCGCGAGCGGCGTCTGCTGGGTCGGGAGCTGCAGCTCGACCAGCCAGGCGCCCTCGTGGCCGCGCTCGGCCGCGGCGTGCGCGGCGGCGGCGCGCGCGTCGTCGGACAGGCCGTCGAGCTCGGCCTCGTCCGTCACCAGCACGGCGGCCTGGTTGGTCGCGGCGAGCAGCTCTCGCCCGAACGTCGCGTCGAGCGCGCTGATCTCGGCGTTGAGATCGCGCAGCCGGGCCTGGGCCGCGTCGTCGAGGCGCACGCCCGCACGGACGAACGCGGTCTGCGTGCGGTGCAGGAGCCAGGCCACGTCCTCGGCGAGGTCGAGCGAGCCGGCCTCGGCCTGCTCCACGAGCGCCTCGACGCGCGCGAACAGGCGCCGGTCGAGGTAGATCGCGTCGCGGTGGGCGGCGAGCAGCGGGGCCACCTCCTCCTCGATCGCGTCGAGGCCCGGGGTCGAGTCGCTGCTGGCCTGGTTGTAGAACGCGACGGCCGCACGGTGCAGCAGCCGGCCCGCGCGCTCGAGGGCCACGAGCGTGTTCTCGACGGTCGGCTCGGCCGGGTCGGTCGCGACCGCCTCGACCTCGGCACGGTGCTCGGCCATCCCGGCGAGCAGCGCGGGACGGTAGTGCTCCTCGCGGATCGCGGTGTAGTCGGGCAGGCCGTAGGGCAGCGTCGAGGGCGACGCGAAGGGGTTGGTCGCGTCGAGGGAGTCGTCGGTCATGCCGGTCATCATGACCGACGGTCCGCCAGGTACGCGTCCTCGGCGGCGTAGTCGAAGAAGTCGCCCATCGCCTCCATCCGCACGAAGCCGGGGAACGCCTCGCGCCAGTCGCGGCGCGCGGCCTCGTCGACGAGCCAGTGGATGCCGTCGGGGGCGGTGTCCGCGTAGCCGCCGCGCGCGACGTGCCCGAGCTCGCGTCCCGCCAGACCCGTGTCGAGGACCAGCGGGTGCGGGACGGCCCACGGAGTGAGGCCGAGATTGCCCTGCGGCGGCCCGGCGAACGTGACGGTGCTCGACTCGGCGCCGAGCGTCGCGTCGACCACGCGGGCGATCTCGGCGACCGTGGGGGCGTCGGGATCGGCGGCGTTGAGGACGCGGTCGGCGGGTTGCGCGGCCGCGAGGCGGACGAGGTCCGCGAGCACCGACGTCGCGACCGTCTGGAACCGGCTGAGGCCGTCGTACGCGAGGACCCGCACGTCGCGCCCGTCGAGCACCCGCCGGACGAACGTCCACTCGCGCGGCTGCACGCACCCCGGCCCGTGGATCGCGGCGGCGCGCAGCGCGGTCGTCGGGACGTCGGAGTCGAGCCACGCCCGCTCGAGCCCGACCTTGCCGGTCGCATAGGTGTCGCGGCCCGCCTCGACCGTCGGCTGCGACTCGTCCAGGGGCACCGGGAACGTGCCGAACGCGTCCGTCTCGAAGCCGTCGCCCGCGCCGTCGACGTAGACGGCAGCGCTGGACACGACGACCGCGGACCCGATGCGGTCGCGGGCCGCGAGCCAGGCCGTGGCGTCGCGATCGTCGTAGCCGACCACGTCGACCACGACGTCGACCCCGCCCGCGAGCGCACGGTCCCGCACGTCGGGGTCGTGACGGTCCCCGACGACGCTCGTCGCGCCCCACCCCTCGACCGTCGCGGCGTCCTGCCGGCTGCCGCGGGACAGCACGCGGACCTGCCACCCGTCCGCGACGAGCGCGGGCACGACCGCCCGTCCGACCTGACCCGTGCCGCCGACGACGAGTGCGGTGCGCATGCGCCGACGCTAGGCCGTGCGCGGCGAGGAGTGCCAGGGGTGCGCTCGGCGGTCCGCTCAGGGCAGACGGACGACCGCCGACGCGTCCTGCGCGGGGTAGCCGTGCGCCTGCGCGACCGCGGCGTTGAGCAGCGCGCCCGCGTGCGTCGTGAGCCCGAGCGCGAGCGCGGGGTCGGCCGCGACGGCCTGCTGCCAGCCGAGCCCCGCGAGCGCGGTGACGTACGGGAGCGTGACGTTGGTGAGCGCGCGCGTCGACGTGACCGGGACCGCGCCCGGCATGTTGGCGACGCAGTAGAAGAGCGTGTCGTGCACGCGGAACGTCGGGTTGTCGTGCGTGGTCGGGCGGGTGTCCTCGAAGCAGCCGCCCTGGTCGACGGCCACGTCGACCAGCACCGCGCCCGCGTGCATGCGAGCCACGAGCTCGTTCGTCACCAGGCGCGGCGCGCGGGCGCCCGGGACGAGCACCGCGCCGACGACGAGGTCCGCGTCGACGAGCTCACGCTCGAGGGTCCACGGCGACGACGCGACCGTGCGGACGCGTCCGCCGAACGCGGCGTCGACCTCGCGCAGCCGCGGCATCGACAGGTCCAGGACGGTGACGTCGGCGCGCATGCCGACGGCGATCTCGGCCGCGTGCGACCCGACGACGCCCGCGCCCAGGATCACGACCTTCGCCGCGTCGACGCCCGGCACCCCGCCGAGCAGGAGCCCGCGGCCGCCCGCGTTCCGCATGAGGTGGTAGGCGCCGACCTGCGTCGCGAGGCGGCCCGCGACCTCCGACATGGGCGCGAGCAGCGGCAGCGAGCCGTCGGCGAGCTGGACGGTCTCGTAGGCGATCGAGGTCGTGCCGGCGGCGAGCAGCGCGTCGGTGCCGGGCCGGTCGGCGGCGAGGTGGAGGTACGTGAACAGGGCGAGCCCGTCGCGCAGGCGGTGGTACTCCTCCTCGACCGGCTCCTTGACCTTGCACACCAGGTCCGCGCCGCCCCAGACGTCGTCGGCGTCGGGCAGCAGCGTCGCGCCCGCGGCCCGGTACTCGTCGTCGGGGATCTGGGAGCCCAGCCCGGCGCCGACCTCGACGAGCACGGTGTGCCCGTCGCGCACCAGCTGGTGCACCCCGGCCGGGGTCATCGCCACCCGGTACTCGCGGTTCTTCACCTCGCGCGGCACCCCGACCCGCATGACCCGTCCCCTCGCCACCGCGCGACCGGTGCCGCGCGCCTGCTGCCAGTCTCGCCGGGGGCGTGCGCGCCGTCGCGGCGAACCGTGCGGCGCACGGCGCGCCGGGGTGCCGTCGCCGTGGCGGTGCGCCAGGGTGGGTGCGCGGGGAGGTGCGCACGTGCGTGAGGGCCTGACGGAGGCGACGTTCCGCAAGCGGCGCGACGACGCGCCCGCGGGGTTCTTCCGGTGCGAGGCGGCGGGTCTGGCGTGGTTGCGGGCCGCCGGCGGTGCGCCGGTCGTGGAGGTGCTCGACGTGGACGAGCGCGGGCTCACGCTCGAGCGGCTCGTGCCCGTGGCGCCGACGCGCGACGCCGCCCGCACCTTCGGCCGCGGGCTCGCGACCGTGCACGACGCGGGCGCCGACGCGTTCGGCGTCGCCCCACCGGGCTGGGACGGCGACGGGTTCTTCGGGCCGCTCGACGCACCGCTGCCGATGCCGACGGGACGGTTCGACCGGTGGGGCGCGTTCCTCGCCGCGTGCCGCGTCGTGCCCGTCACGCGGGCGCTGGTGGACGCGCGGGTCGTCGACGACACCGTCGTACGCGACCTCGACCGCCTCGCCGCGCGGCTCGACGCGGGCGACCTCGACGACGACGACCGGCCCGCACGGCTGCACGGCGACCTGTGGAGCGGCAACGTCGTGTGGACCGCGGCCGGCGCGACGCTCGTCGACCCCGCCGCCCACGGCGGGCACCGCGAGACCGACCTCGCGATGCTGCGGCTGTTCGGGCTGCGCCGCCTCGACGACGTGCTCGACGGGTACGCCGAGGTGCATCCGTTGCGGCCGGGCGCCGCGGGCCGCGCGGGACTGCACCAGGTGTACCCCGTCGCCGTGCACGCCCTGCTCTTCGGGGGCGGCTACGTCGGGCAGCTCGCGACGCTCGTCCGGCGGTGGGGCCGGTGACGGCCGGGCGTGCAGGGCGTTGCGCGGACCGGGTGACGGCGGCGACGCGGTCACCGTCGGCGCGCGCCGCGTGTGCGATCCTCGGCGGACCGGGCGCGCCGACGCGGGACCGGTCGGCCGGGGACGGGGAGGACGGCACGTGAGCGCACGCGACGCCGCCGCGCCCCCGACGTGGGTGCCGGCGCCGACACCGCCGCGCTCGTACGGTCCGCCGCCGCCCGACCTCGACGCCGGGGCGTGGCCCTCGACGGCAGCCGCCCCGGAGACAGCGCACCACGCGTTCGCCCCGCACCCGCTCACGGCTCCTCCGCCCGACCCCCGGACCGCGTGGACCGGCCCGCCGCCGGGCGCCTGGGCGGGCGGCGGTCCCCCGCTGCCGCCCACGCTCGGTCCCGGCCCGGTCGGCGTCCCGCACCGCGGACGCGCGTCGGCGCTCGTCGCTGCGGTCGTCGTCGTCGCGACCCTCGTGAGCGGCGCCACCTGGTGGGTCAACGACCAGGTCGCGCGCCTGTCCCCGCCCGCGGGCCACGAGGAGGCCGCGGTCCCGCTCGGCACTCCCCCTCTGGCGTCCGCGCTCGACGCCGGGCCGCACACGTTCACCGCGATGCAGCCCGACGGCTCCGGTCCCGTCACGTACAGCCCGTGCCGCCCGATCCACTACGTCGTGCGTCCCGACAACGCGCCGCCCGGCGGCGACGTGCTGATCCGCACCGCGGTCCAGCGCGTGGCCGAGGCGACCGGGCTGCAGTTCGTCGACGACGGTGCGACCACCGAGGGACCGACGTCCGACCGCCCCGCGTACCAGCCCGACCGGTACGGCCGCCGCTGGGCCCCGGTCCTCTTCACGTGGTCGACCTCGGTCGAGACGCCGGGCCTGCTGGGCGACGTCGCGGGGACCGGCGGGTCGGCCTCCGTGACCTTCGGAGGGCGCTCCGTGTACGTCACGGGCGAGGTCACGCTCGACACCGAGGAGCTCGCGCCGCTCGTCGCGACCCCCGACGGGACGGCCGTCGCGATCGGCGTCGTCACGCACGAGCTCGCGCACGTCGTCGGGCTCGGGCACGTCGACGACCCGACGCAGCTCATGTACCCCAGCACGAACCTCACCGTGACCTCGTTCGCCGCGGGCG
>NZ_BHYL01000148.1 GCF_003851725.1 Cellulomonas algicola
GGCGCGGCGTCCCTGTCCGGCGCGGCCGACCTGCTGCTCGCCGCGGCACCCGTCCTTGTCGCGGTGACCGGTGCGCTGCTGCTCTGGCGCGGCGTCCCGCCGCTCGTCGGCGCGGCGCTCGGCGCCGCACGACGGTCCCGCAAGGCCGGCCCCCTGCTCGCGATGGCCCGCGCACGAACCACGGGTGCGGTCATGCCGTTCGTCGCGCTCGTCGTGCTCACGACCCTCGTCGCGCTGTGCGCCGCGCTCGCCGGGACCGCCCGCGCCGGGCAGGAGGACGGCGCGTGGGACGCGGTCGGTGCCGACGTCGTCGTCCGCACGACGTCACCGGACACCTCGGTCGAGCAGGTCGCCGAGTCGCTGGCCCGCGCCGACGGTGTCGACGCGGTCGCCGTCGCTCGCGTCCAGGACGACACGCAGCTCTTCGGCGTCCCCCGGGTCGGCACCGTGCGGGTCCTCGCGGTTGACCCGCTCCCCTACGCCGACCTGCTCGCACGCACCCCGACGGGCCCGGCACCCCAGCTCGGGGCACTCGCCGACGCGTCCGACGCCGCACGAGCCGGGACGGGGGTGCGGGCGCTCCCCGCGCTCGTCACGGCGTCCCTGCTCGACGCCGACGCCGCCCTGCGCTGGGGCGACGTGACGATCGACCTGCAGCCGGTCGGCGAGACCCCCGCGCTGCCCGCCCCGCAGGCCGAGGCCGGCGTGCCGACGGTCGTCGTCGACCGCGCCGCACTCACCGCGGTCGCCGAGGCCCTCGCGGACGCGCGCGAGAACCGCAGCGGCGCACGGCCCGCCGGCGCCGACCGAGGCGTCGCGGACGGCAACACCGTGTGGGCCGTCGGACCCGGCGCCCCGGCGGCGGCGCACACCGCCGCGGCGACCGTCGGGGCTCGCGACCTGTCCCGTGCGCAGTGGCTCGCCGACCGGCGGTCCGACCCGCTGACCAGCGGGCTCGTCGGCCTGGTCGTCTTCGTCGCGCTGGTGTGCGCGGCGCTCGCGGCGACGGTCGTCGTGCTCGACGCGGCCGCGTCGGCACCCGGTCGGGCTCGTTCGCTGGCCAGCGCACGGGTGCTCGGGCTGCGCGGGCGGGCCGCCGCGCGCGTCGCGGCGGGCGAGCTGCTCCCGCCGACCCTCGTGGGCGCTGTCGGGGGCGTCGCGCTCGGCGTCCTCCTGGTCGGCGTGCTCGTGGGACCCCTCGCGCTGCGGCTGGTCACCGGCCAGGCGGACGATCCCGCCGTCGCGCCCGCGTGGTGGGCGGCGGCGCCGGTCGCGCTGCTCGCGCTCACCGTCCTCGTCGTCGTCGCCGTCGAGTCCTCGACGCGCCGCCGTGAGCGGCTGGGCCAGGTCCTGCGCGTCCGCTGACCCCCTCAAGGGCCGACGGACCGCGCGCCGGCGAACAGCATGATGGTGAGACCACCGCCGACGAGGTAGAGCACGAGCCAGCCGACGAACGAACGGTTCTCGATCCGGTCCGCCAGCCGGCCGATCAGCAGGATGATCCCGACGACGACGATGACGCCGATGACGAGCTCCATGACCCACCTCCTCCTCGAGGGCGCGCGGCGACGCGTCTGTCAGGAGAGGAGGGACGTCGACGACGAGGGATACGTGCCGTCGGCAGCCCGGGCCGTCCGCGCTCGGGTCGTCAGGCGGCGGCGTCCGTCCGTCCCGACCGCTCGCGGTTGCGGCGCAGCACCTCGAGCTCCGCGCTGACGACGCCGAGCACGACCAGGTCGACGAGCAGCCCCCAGCTCGCGTCCCACTCGGACAGCCGGAACAGGAAGAACTGCGTGACGAGCAGACTCACGAGGACGGCACGACGGAACCAGCGGTAGCCCTCGACGGCGTCGTGCCGCACCTGCAGCAGCCCGACGACGGCGAACGCGGCACCCACGAGCCCGCTGACGACCGCCCCCGCGGCGACCCACCACAGCCCGCCGAGGTCGCCCCACGCGAGCAGGCCGCGCATGACGGACACGGTCGCGGTCGCCACGAGCAGGACGACCGCGAGCAGCGGCACGAAGCGGGCCCGGACCAGCAGGTGCAGGACGCGCACGGCACCGCGCGAGACGGCCTCGACGACGTCGGGCAGCTCCTCGTGGTCCTCGACCACGGACCGCAGCAGAGCCCGCGTCTCCTTCGCCCCGGCGACCTCCCCGGCCGCCTCGAGACGGGACTCGGCCCGCGCGCGGGCGTGTCCCGTGAACCCGCCGACGACTCCCGCGACCGCGTCGTCGACCGCACCGGCCAGCGCCTCGCGCGGGTCGAGCGCACGGCGCCCGTGCAGCGCCTCGGCGACGAGCCCGAGCGCGACGACCGTGGCGTAGATGATCGCGGCGGTCGGCTCGTAGAAGTAGTCGTTGTCGGACGTGACGAACTTGCCGACCTCGTCGACGAACAGCCCGAACCCGATCCCGCCGACGATCGCCCCGAACGGCCGCAGCACCGGCCCCATGAACGACAGCAGCAGCACGAAGGCGAGCGCCATGAGCAGCCCGCCCCACAGGACGTGCGCGACGTGCAGCCCGCCGCCGCCGAGCTGCGGGTACCCGGACGCGGCCAGCAGGGCGCGCGTGACGAGCACCGTGAGAGCGGTGACGACGAGGAACGTGCCGAGGTTGCGCGTCGCGAGCGGGTCGCGCGGCAGACCGAGCCGCAGCATGAGGTGCACGGGCGACGACGTGCCGGGGCGTGACGTGGTGCTCACAGCGCCGCGAGCTCGCGTTCGAGGTCGTCGAGGCCGAGCGACCCCAGCCCGAGCGCGGCCGTGTGCCAGGCGCGCAGGTCGAACGTCTCCCCCGCCGCCGCCCGCCGCTCGCGCGCGCGCCGACGCCCCGACAGCCACGCACGCTCGCCGAGCTTGTAGCTGATCGCCTGACCCGGCCACCCGAGGTAGCGCTCGATCTCGCTGTGCACGAACGCGGCCGGCGACCCGCTGCGCTGCCGGAAGAACTCCTCGCCGAGGCCGGCCGTCCACCGCTCGCCCGGGTGGAACACGTGCGACCCCGGGACCGCGAGCCCGAGGTGCATGCCGATGTCGACGACCACCCGGACCGCGCGCATCCGCTGCCCGTCCAGGTACCCGAGCCGCGCACCGGGCGTGCGCAGGTGCCCGAGCTCGTCCATGAGCCGCTCCGCGTACAGCGCCCAGCCTTCCGTCGTCGCGGGCACCGACCCGACCGACGTCTGGAACACCGACAGGTCCCCCGCCCGGTACGCCCACTGGCCGAGCTGCAGGTGATGCCCGGGCACGCCCTCGTGGTACCAGGTGCTGATGAGGTCCCACGTCGGGAACCGGTCACGACCCAGCGTCGGGAGCCACGTGCGTCCCGGACGCGAGAAGTCCAGCGACGGGCGCGTGTAGTACGGCGCGGCGGCGGCACCGGGCGGCGCGATCATCGCCTCGACGCGTCGCACCGGGTCGGCGACGTCCACGACCGTGCCGTCGAGCTCCGCGATCGCGTCGTCCATCATGCGCTGCAGCCACGCCCGCACCTCCTCGACGCCCTCGACGGCCTCGCCGTGCTCGTCGAGGTGCGCGAGCGCCTCCTGCGGGCCTGCCCCGGGCAGCACGCGGTCCGCCTCCTCGGCCATGTCCGCCTCGATGCGCGCGAGCTCCTCCCAGCCCCACGCGTACGCCTCCTGCGGGTCCAGGTCCGCACCCGTGTGCAGACGCGCGGACAGCAGGTAGCGCTCGCGACCCACCGCGTCGGGCACGTCGTCGACCGCCGGGCGGTACTCGTCGGCGATCCACCGGCGCAACCGGTCCACGGCCGCGGCGGCGGCCTGCGCGGCCCCGTCGAGCTCGCCACGCAGCGACGTCGGCACGCCGACCGCGTCGGCCCGGTCGGCGAACCCCGCGTGCCAGCCCCGGCCGTCGGCCGCCGCGATCCACTCGCCGAGCTGCCCGACCACGGCGTCCGCCTGGCGGGGTGCGCTCCGCACACCCCGACGCAGCCCTTCCTCGAGCGTCGCGCGGAACCCGTCCGCGGCGTCGGGGACCTGCGCCAGCCGACCCGCGACGACGTGCCAGTCGTGCTCGGTGGCCGTGGGCATGAGCAGGAAGATCGACTGGAGGGTCTGCACGGGCGACGCGATCGGCCGCAGCGCGGCGAGGTCCTCGCCGGTGTCGTGCTCGGCGAGGCGTGCGGTGAGGCGTTCGCGCAGGAGCGTCGCGCAGCGGCGGTCGTCGTCGTCGAGAACCGGCGCGCCGTCGAGCTCGGTGAGCACCGCGCGGGCGGCCTCGGCGCGCTCGCGTGCGCCCGCCGGCGACAGGTCGGGCATGCGCCGGTCGTCAGGCCGGGTCCCGAGCGCGGTGCCGACCGACGGGTCGAGGTCGGCGAGCGTGTCGACCCAGCGGTCGGCGACCTGACGTGCGGTCCGGACCGACGAGTCGGTCGGGTCGGTCGGGTGTGGCACGGGCGGCTGCGCGGGGACCATCCCTGCACGCTAACCCGCGCGCCGTCGCCCGACCGCCGTGCGGGAGACGCCGCGCTCACGCGGTGACGTCGGCGGTCCGCCCGTGCCGGCTCAGCTTCTCAGGGTTGAGGACGAGCATGAGCTGCTCGATCCCCCGGTCGGACGTCTCGAGCAGGACGAGCGCGCCGACCTCGCCGTCGGCGCGGTGCACGAGCACGCCCGTCCCGCCGTTGACCTCGACCTCCGAGAAGAGCACGTCGCTCCAGTACTTGCGCATCACGTTGTCGAGGAGCGTGACGACGCGGTCGTGACCCACGATCTCGACCTTCGCCGCATGCACGACCCCGCCGCCGTCGGAGCGCGCGTGGACGTCGTCGGCGAGGAGGCGTTCGAGGTCGGCGACGCTGCCGGCGCGTGCGGCCGCGAGGAACGCGGTCACGAGCTCTCGCCGCCGCGCCGGGTCGGCCGGGGCGCGACGACCGGAGCCGAGCGCGGTGCGCGCCCGCCGGACGAGCTGCCGCGCGTGCGCCTCGGTCACGTCGAGCACCTCCCCGACCCGCCGGTAGGAGTAGTCGAACGCCTCGCGCAGCACGTACGCGGCCCGCTCGGTCGGCGTGAGCCGCTCGAGCAGCACGAGCACCGCGGCGTCGAGGGCCTCGGCCCGCACGGCGCCGAGCAGCGGGTCCGCGCTCGTGTCGACCGGCTCGGGCAGCCACGGCCCCACGTACGTCTCGCGGCGGGCGCGCGCGGACGTCGCCGCGTTGATCGCGAGCCGCGTCGTGGTCGTCGTGAGGAACGCGGCGGGGTTCTGCACGCCGCGCCGGTCGGTGTTCTGCCAGCGGATCCACGCGTCCTGCACGACGTCCTCGGCCTCCTCGACCGAGCCGAGCATGCGGTAGGCGATGCCGAACAGCTGCGGCCTGACGTCGAGGAAGTCCGTGACGTCGTCGTCCGCGACGGACGGGGGTCCCGGCTCCGGGTGCGCGGTGTCGTGCGGCACGAGACTCACCCTAGGGCCGGGACCCCCGGCGGTCAGCGGGCCACCCCCTGCGCGGCCTTCCACGCGGCGAGCGTCGTGGCGCCGATCCGCGCGCCGTCACCGAGCGGCACGATCGTCGTGGCGTCGAGGAGGGTGCCGAAGTAGCGCGCCTCCGGGTCCGCCACGACCTCGCGCGGGTCGCCGGCGGCGGCGAGCTCGGCGCGCAGCAGCTCGTCCATGCGGAACCGCTCCGGGCCGGCGAGCTCGACGATCCCGCCGACGGGCTCGGCGAGCGTGACGTCCACGACGGCCGTGACCACGTCGCGCGCCGCGACCGGCTGGATCGCTCCCGTGGTCGCGCGGACCACGCCGTCCTGCGTCGCGCCGTCCGCGATCGCGGCGAGGAACTCGAAGAACTGCGTCGCCCGCAGGATCGTGAACGGGATCGGCGAAGCCGTGACGAGCTGCTCCTGCGCGACCTTCGCCCGCAGGTACCCGCTGTCGGGCGCGCGGTCCGCGCCGACGATCGACAGCACCACGTGGTGCCGCACGCCCGCGGCCTCCTCGGCCGCGAGCAGCGTGCGCGTCGACGTCGTGAAGAACGCGAGCACGTCGTCGGGTGCGAACGACGGCGAGTTCGACACGTCGACGACCGTGTGCGCCCCCGCGAGGGCCTCCGCGACGCCGGCGCCCGTCAGGGTGTCGACGCCCGTGCTCGGTGCCGCGGGCACGGCGTCGTGACCGCGCTCGCGGAGCTGCTCGACGACCTGGGCGCCGATCCGGCCGGTGCCGCCGATGACGACGATCTTCATGCTGACCTCCTGTGGGTGGGTGCTGCGGTGGGTGGTGCGGTGAGTGGTGCGGTGGGTGGTGCGGTCGGTGGTGCGACGAAGGCGGGACCCGACGACGGCTGCCGCGCGGGTGACGAGGTGACGAGGGCGGGCCGCGACCGTCCGTCCGCCGGCGGCCGCAGCGGGACCAGGACGTCCGGGTCGCCGCCCGCGACGAACGCGGCACGCGGCCGGCCCACCGCGGGCAGGGGCACGACGTCGCGCCCGAACAGCGCGGCCGACGCCCACAGCAGCGCGACGCGGACCTTGCGCTCCCACGTCGGGACGGCGAGCACGTGGTACGCCCGGTGCACGGCCCACGCGAGCCACCCCGTGAGGACGAGGCGCCGGTACTGGAACACCCCGTGGTGGCGGCCCAGGGTCGCGACGACGCCGAGGCTCGCGTGCCGGTACCTCCGGACGCGACCACCGCGCAGCTCGGCCAGCACGTTGTCGGCGAGCAGGCGACCCTGCCGGACCGCGTGCTGCGCGTTCGGGACGGTCAGCGCGCCCGGCACGTCCGACGCGAGGTCAGGGACGGCGGCGTTGTCGCCCGCCGCCCACGCGTCCGGGACGGGCGCGTCCTCGGTGCCGACCCGCAGGTCGCTCCGCACCACGACGAGCCCGCGTCCGTCGACCGGCAGGTCCGTGTGGTTCGCGACGACGGGGTGCGAGGCGTTCCCGGCCGTCCACACGAGCAGCCCGGTGTCCCACTCCTCGCCCGTCGACAGCACGACGTGCCCGTCCGTCGCGGACAGCACCTGCGCACCGAGGTGCACCAGGCCACCGCGCCGCGTCAGGTGGCGCACCACCCAGCGGCCCGGACCGTCCGTCACCTCCGGCAGGATCCGGTCGCGCGCCTCGACGAGGTGGAACCGCAGCTCGCCCGCGTCGATCTCCGGGTAACGGCGCAGCAGGTCCGCCGACAGCGCCAGGAGCTCGCCGAACACCTCGACACCCGTGAAGCCGCCGCCCACCACGGTCACCGTCAGGTGCGCCGCCCGCTCCGCCCCCGGCGGCAGGTTCGCCGCTGCGTCGAACCCCGTGAGCACCCGGTCCCGCACCGCGACAGCCTCCTCGACGTGCTTGAGGCCGATCCCCTCGTCGCTCAGGCCCGGCACCGGGAACGTCCGCGTGACGGCACCCGCGGTGACGACCAGCACGTCGTACGCCAGGTCGCGCTCACGCCCGTCGACCGTCCGGACCGTCGCGGTCCGGTGCGCGTGGTCGACCGCCGTCACGTGCCCCGTCACGAGCCGCGTCCGGCGCAGGTGCGCACGCAGCGACACCGCGACGTGCCGCGCCTCGACCGACCCCGCCGCGACCTCCGGGAGGAACGGCTGGTACGTCATGAAGCCGCGCGGGTCGACGAGCGTGACCTCCGCCTCCCCCCGCCGCAGCCGCTTCTCCAGCCGCCACGCCGCGTAGAAGCCCGCGTAACCGCCGCCCACCACCAGGATCCGTCGCATCACGACCTCCGATCGCTCTCGGTAGGTCGACCGCGCAGCCCTGACGTTCGTGACGTGACGTGCGCCACACCCGCGTCCCGGACCGGGTCAGGACTGCCCGTCGGTGCGGGCGCTCAGCCCCCCGCCGCGCGGGTCCAGGCGTCCTCGACGGCCCGCGCCGCGTCCCGCGCGGTCACGTCGAGCCGTGTCTGGTGACCGAGCTGGTCCCGCCAGTCCCGCTCGCTCGGCACCGACGCGAAGATCCACGCCCCCGGCGGCCGCGACGACGGCCCGAAGTGCGTCCACGCGTGCACCGCGGCCGCGTCGACCAGCCCTCGGCGCTGCAGCTCCCACAGGTCGTACAGGTCCCGCGCCGCCCGCCGGTCCGACCATGCCGCGAGCTTCATCGCCGCCGCCGCCGCGCGCGTCGGGACGTGCAGCCGCGCCGGCGGCGCGTCGCCGTACCGCTGCACCACCTCGACCGGCTCCGTCGGCCACGCCGGCCGCCCCGACACGCTCGCGAGCTGGAACTTGATCGTCACGTCGTCCCCCACGAGGAGGAAGACGGCCTCCGCGTCGCGCGCCTCCCCCGGCGGCTTCGACCAGGAGAGCGACGGCACGTGCGGACCCAGGTCCGCCGCCAGCGCGGCCGCCAGCGCCCGGCCCGCCTCCGCCCGCGACCCGCGCACCAGCAGATCGACGTCCTCGCTCAACCGCGCGTCCGGCGTCCATGTCCGGCTCAGCGCGGTCCCGCCGTAGAACACGAAGCGGTCGCGCTCGCGGCGCGCGATCGACGCCAGCACGTGCGAGATGACGTGGTCGCGCCGCACCTGGTCGAGGTCGACGCCGAACGCGTCGGCGACGTCGTACAGCTCGCCCGGGTCGAGCCTCATGCGGCCGTCGCGTCCGGCACGAGGCGTCGCAGCCTCGCCAGAGCGGTCGGGCCGCCGCGCTGCGCGCGCGCGAGGTCCTCGACGACCGCCCAGTCGACGCGTGGCGCGAGGTTGGTGATCGCCTCCAGCGCCGCGCCCGGGTCGGCCTTCGCGCGGTTGAGCGCCAGGTCGAGCACCGTCTGCTCGGGCGTCGTGACCAGCACGTCCCCGAGCTCCGTCCGCACGGTCGTCGTCGCCAGCGCGCCCACGTCACGGCGGACGAAGCCCACGACCCCGTGGGGCCGGTCCACGAGCCGCACGTCGGCGTGACGTGCCGGCACCGCGTACGTGGCCCGGGCGTGCGCGCGCGGCAGCGCCCGCAGCAACCGCGCCGCGGTCAGCCCGACCGCCACCGGCCGCTGCGCGTAGGCCGTCGTCGCGACCGCCGCCGCTGCCGCCTCGAGCGCGGGACGCCACCGGTGCGGGTCGTACGCGTCGTCCGGCACCGCGACGTACACGCCGTGCGCGACCTTGTGCACCTCACCGCGGCGCGCCTTCTGCGCCAGGACCGCCCTCGGGTTGGTGTACGCGTCCGTCAGGTCCGCCGGCGTCACGGCGCGCAGCGGTCGCGTCGCGATCCGCGGGCGCTGGCGAGGTGTCATGTCGTCATCGTAGCCCGCCAGGCTACATTTCCGACACGTTGTGGACCGGACAGGGCGCGACACCGCAGGTCACCCGCCGTCGCGGTTGCCGACGCGCCCGAACACCCCAAGGATCGGGACAGTCGAGGTCAAGGACGTGCCGCCGACGAGGCGGACGGCCTCGTCGCCGGAGGTCCCCGATGCCGTCGCCCGTCGCCCTGCAGGACTTCGACGCGGTCCTCTTCGACCTCGACGGCGTCCTCACGACCACCCGCACGGTCCACGCCGCCGCCTGGAAGCGCGCGTTCGACGACTTCCTCGACGGGTGGGACCGCGAGCACGGCACGCACACCCCCCGCTTCGACGACCGCGTCGACTACGCCGCCCACGTCGACGGCAAGACTCGCGAGGAAGGCGTCCGCGACTTCCTCCGGTCCCGCGCCATCGTCCTGCCGCCCGGCGGACCCGGCTCCCCGCCCGAGGAGGACTCCTGGTGGGGCCTCGGCAACCGCAAGCAGCTCCTCGTCGAGGAGGAGCTCGAACGCTCCGGCGTCGAGGCGTTCCCCGGCTCCGTCGCCTGGGTGCGCGAGGTCCGCGAGGCCGGCCTCAAGACGGCCGTCGTCTCCAGCAGCCGCAACTGCGCCACCGTCCTCCAGCACGCCGGCATCGCCAACCTCTTCG
>NZ_BHYL01000149.1 GCF_003851725.1 Cellulomonas algicola
GGCAGGTGCCGGCGCGGCGGACGAGCTGTCCCCGCAGGCGCGCGCCGAGCGCGAGCGCGCCGCCCAGGCCGCCAGCGGGCCGCGCCAGACACCCCCGCCGGACCTGCCCGACCAGCCCACCCCGCTCGCCGACCCGGCCGGCACGACCCCTGAGGAGTCGGCGCGATGACCGGCATCGTCTCGAACGACGGCGAGAAGCGCCTCGTGCTCGTCTCCGGGCGCGCGCACACCGAGCTCGCCACGGACGTCGCGGAGCACCTGGGCATCGAGCTCGTGCCGACGACGGCCTACGACTTCGCGAACGGCGAGATCTACACCCGGTTCGGCGAGTCGGTGCGCGGGTCGGACGCGTTCGTCCTGCAGTCGCACGCCCGGCCGATCAACCAGTGGATCATGGAGCAGCTGCTCATGGTCGACGCCCTCAAGCGGGCGTCCGCGAAGACGATCACGGTCGTCGCGCCGTTCTACGGCTACGCGCGCCAGGACAAGAAGCACCGTGGCCGCGAGCCGATCTCGGCCCGCCTGCTGGCCGACCTGTTCAAGACGGCGGGCGCGGACCGCCTCATGAGCGTCGACCTGCACACCGCGCAGATCCAGGGCTTCTTCGACGGTCCGGTCGACCACCTGTGGGCGATGCCGACCCTCATCGACTACGTCCGCACGCGCGTCGACTCGTCGAACGTCACGGTCGTCTCGCCCGACGCCGGCCGCATCCGCGTCGCGGAGCAGTGGGCGGCGAAGCTCGGCGGCGCGCCCCTGGCCTTCGTGCACAAGACGCGGGACATCCGCAGCCCCAACAAGACGGTCGCGAACCGCGTCGTCGGCGAGGTCGAGGGCCGGTCGTGCGTGCTCGTCGACGACCTCATCGACACGGGCGGCACGATCGCCGGCGCGGTGCGCGTGCTGCTCGACGCGGGTGCGAAGGACGTCATCGTCGCTGCGACCCACGGCGTCCTGTCGCACCCGGCGGCCGAGCGCCTGCAGGAGAGCGGCGCGCGTGAGGTGATCGTCACGGACTCGCTGCCGATCGAGGACGAGACGCGCTTCGAGAAGCTCACGGTCCTGTCGATCGCGCCGCTGATCGCGCGCGCGATCCGCGAGGTCTTCGACGACGGCTCGGTGACGTCGCTCTTCGACGGCAACGCCTGACCTGCACCGACGGCCCCGGACCTGCGCGCGACGCGGGTCCGGGGCCGTCGCCGTGCCCGGCCCCGCACGACGTCCCGGGCACGGTCGCCGGGTGTCGTGACCGGGCGGTCACCCGGTCGTGGGCCGGCCGGGGGGAGTTGGGGATGGGTGCCGCCAGCGGGTAAGATCGTCAGGTTGCCTCGGCGAGGGACGTCGGACGGTCGTACGACGTGGCCCAGGTGCGGTGGAGGTCCACCGCCCGGGTCGCACGGCCGCCCCGCTCCGTGATCGACTGGGCGCACGCCTCCGCGTGCCCGTCCTGCGCCCCGCGTCGAGGCCACCACCCACGCCGTTCCTCACGTGCCGCCGCCCCGGTGGCGGCACCGTCATCTCACCGTCACCCCGTCCGCGCCCGGTCGCGGACGCCTGCTCCTGGGAGTCACCGTGTCCGAGGTCAAGCTCGTCGCCACCGCCCGCACCGAGTTCGGCAAGGGCGCCGCCCGCCGCCTGCGCCGCGCCCACCAGATCCCCGCCGTCCTGTACGGGCACGGCTCGGACCCGGTCCACGTGTCCCTCCCGGGCCACGAGACGATGCTCGCGGTCAAGCACGCGAACGCGCTCTTCGAGATCGAGCTCGACGGCAAGACCACCCTCGCGCTGGCCAAGGACGTCCAGATCGAGCCGGTGCGCAACGTCATCGAGCACGTCGACCTGCTCATCGTGACGAAGGGCGAGAAGGTCTCCGTCGAGGTGCCCGTGCACGTCGTCGGCGAGTCCGCGCCCGGCACGATCCACGTCGTCGAGACGCAGGCCGTGTCCCTCGAGGCCGAGGCGACGCACCTGCCGCAGAACGTCGAGGTCGACATCGAGGGCCTCGAGGCCGGTGCGATCGTCCACGCCGGCGACATCACGCTGCCGAAGGGCGCGACGCTCGTCACCGACGCCGAGGCGATCGTGCTGACCGTCTCGCAGCCGCAGGCGTCGGCCGACGACATCGCCGCCGACGAGGCCGCTGCCGAGCTCGCCGCCGAGCAGTCGGCCGCCTCCGCCGCGGACGCCCCGGCCGAGGCCTGAGCCTCCAGCACCACCCGCGACGCCCGGTACCGTTCCTGCGGTGCCGGGCGTCGTCGTTCGTCCGACCTCGACGCAGGGAGCGTTCATGACCGACGGACCGTGGCTCGTCGTGGGTCTCGGCAACCCCGGGCCGCAGTACGCGGGCAACCGGCACAACGTGGGCCAGATGGTCCTCGACGAGCTCGCGCGCCGCACGGGCGCGTCGTTCGGCGGCAGGGGTGGCGGCGTGCTGTCGCGCCGGCCCCAGGCCGCCGTCGCCGAGGCCCGGCTCGGGACGCTCCCGGGCGGGGTACCCGGTCCGCGCGTGATCCTCGCGAAGCCGACGACGTACATGAACGTGTCGGGCGGGCCGGTGGCGGCGCTCGCGACGTACTACGACGTGCCCGTCGAGCGGGTCGTCATGGTGCACGACGAGCTCGACATCCCGTTCGCGGACGTGCGGCTCAAGCGTGGCGGCGGCGAGGGCGGGCACAACGGTCTGCGTGACACGACGAAGGCGCTCGGGTCGAAGGACTACGTGCGGGTGCGCGTCGGCGTGGGCCGGCCGCCGGGCCGGATGGACCCCGCCGACTTCGTGCTGCGGGACTTCGCGAAGCCGGAGCTCAAGGACCTGCCGTGGCTGGTCGACGCGGCGGCGGACGCCGTGGAGGCGGTCGTGGTCGAGGGGCTCGAGAAGGCGCAGCTGCGCTTCCACACCAAGGCCTGACCGCGGGCCGTGCGGCGGCGTCCGCCGTACCGCCGCGCGCCTGGACGTGACCGAGGCCGGCACCCCCGTCGATCGGGTGCCGGCCTCGGTCGTCCGCGCTGCCGTCAGTCGCCGCGTGAGACGCTCACGGGGCTGCCGTCGGTCCACGTGTTGCGCGCCACGGTCAGCACCTTGGTCGTGCTCGACGGGGCGATGATCGCGCAGTTCGCGACGCGCTGGTCGCGCGTGAACACGTTGTCGGTGATGACGACGCCCTGGAACGCGCCCTTGCCCTTCTCGGCGAAGTTCACGGTGCACCCGCCGCCGCCGGCCCAGTTCTTGGAGATCGTCACGTTCGAGACGACGCCCTGGTCCTGCGTGAACTGGATGCCGCTGTTGGTCGCGTCCTCGATGGTGTTGCCGACGATGGTGATGTTGGACCCGGCCTGGATCTGCACGGTGTCGTCGTGGCTCGGGGTGTTGTTCTGCAGCGGGTCCTTCTCGTAGTGCAGGTTGTCGTGCAGCCAGGACGACTCGATCGTCACGTTGCCGCCCGTGAGGTGGAAGACGTCGATCACGTCGTGGATGTTGCTGCGGCGCACGGTGATGTTCGAGCCGCGCACACCGTCGATGTGGGCGGACGGTGCCTGCGCGTAGAGCTCGCTGTCCTGGATCAGCACGCTCGCACCGCTCGTGTTGTTGGTGACGAGCGCGCGCTGGATGGTCGTCGCGTAGCCGCGGATGATCGAGTTCTTGATCGTCACGTTGGGCGCGGCGATCTTGACGAAGCCGCGGATGTCGAGCGAGTCGACGACCGCTCCGGGCGTGGTGACCGTGAGGTCGCCCTCGTGCACCGTCAGCCGCGTGCCGGCGGGGACGCCCGTGTTCGAGGCGCCGGGCTTGGCCGAGCCGGGTGCCGCCGTCGTCTGCGGCTTGGGCGTCGGCGTCGCCGTGGGGGCCGCGGTCGGCTTGGGCGTGGCGGTCGCGGTCGGCGTGGCCGTCGGGGTCGGCGTCGGGGTCGCGGTGGGCGTCGGCGTGGGGGTCACGGTGGGCGTGGGCGTCCGCGTCGGGGGCGGCACGGTGACGCCGCCGGGGCCGACGACGTACCCGACGACCTCGGGCGTGACGCGCACGCTCGCGTCGGTCGACGTGAGCGTGATGGTGTCGCGCGCCGAGCCGCCGAGCGGGACGAGCGCCTGGTTGCGCGCGGGCGCGTCGGGCGACGCGACGAGGAAGGACGTCTCGCGGCACTCGTCGGAGGCGGCGGTGCCCGGGCACGCGCTCACGCTGGTCGGGCGCCACGCTCCCTTGGCGGTCAGGCGGACCTGGACGGCGGTCGCGTTGGCGGGGACGTCGTCGAGCCGGAGCGACGTGCTCGCGCCGGACCTCACGACCGTCGCGCCGAGCGTGTCGGGCTCCTCGAGCGTCTGGAGGTTGCCGCCGGTGCTGCTGACGGTCCGGGCGACGTACCAGCCGTCGACGTCGACCGCGACGGTGTGATCGCCCTGCTGGTTGAAGAGCTGGAGGGTCCCGCCCGCGCCGAGGCGGACGACGAGCGACGCCTGCCGTGCGCGTTCCGGGATCGGGTTGAGCACCGACGTCGCGGCGCACGTCGCGGCGGTCTGGCCCTGGGGGCAGACGGCGACGTAGGACGTCTCGGTGCTGGCGGTCGACGTGAGGCGCAGGGCGACGGCGGTCGCGCCCTTCGGCGCCTCGGGTACGGCGACGGTCGTGGTGCCCCGGCCCGAGACGGTGGTCTCGAGCACGCGGTGCGGGTCGACGGGCACGTACAGCGAGTCCTCGGCCGCGGAACCCTTGGAGGCGTCGACGCCGAACCCGTGCAGGTCGGCGAACACGCGGGTGTCGGCGCTCGCCTGGAGCGTGACGGTCGGGTGGGCGGCGCTCACGGGCACGGAGACCGTCGCGGACGCGGGCTCCTCGGCCGTGACGACGAGCGCGGGGGCGGCGGTGCAGGCGTCGGTCACCGCGGTGCCGGGGCAGACGGAGACGCGGGTGGTCGCCGCGGTCGTGCGGGCGGCGGTGACCTGCAGCGTCGCGGACGTCGCGCCCGCCGGGACCGCGGGGAGCGTGACGGTGACGGTGCCGCCGGCGGCGAGCGTCGTGCCGGAGAGCACGCGGTCCGGGGCGACGGGGCGGTAGACGCCGATGGGCGCGGACTCCGCGGGGGCGATGATCGCGACGACGAGGGCGACGGCGAGTGCGGCGGCGGAGGCGACCGTGGTGACGAGGCGCCGCGTCGGTGCGGCCGCCCGTGGGCGGCGTGCTGCGCGGTGGGTCGGCGGGTGCTGCGTCTCGCTGTGTCGTCCTCGCACGGGCGGTCTCCGAAGGTCGGGGCCAGGTCGTCGAGCGGCGATCCGACAGGGTCCGTCACGGGTGGGAACACCCGTTCGTGGAGGGTCCTGCCGTGCCCGCGAGAGCCCGGGCCTGCGACTTCGTCGCGTAGACGGCCCTGGCTCGCCGCGCACGCCGACTATAGGAGAAACACCCATTCGGCGGAATCACGGCGTCTCGGACACCCGTCCCGCACGCCGTGACCTGTTCGTGACCTGCGTCGGGACCGCGGGGCAACGGATCTCGACATGTGGGACGTCTTCACCCGGCCGTCCTGAGCCACCACGGACGGAGCCCGCCCCGGGGTGTCCGGGGCGGGCTCCGTCGTGCTCCTGCGCGGGCTCGGTGGGACCGGCGCAGCCGGGGTGTGCAGAAGGGCTGGTCAGCTGCCCTTGCGGACCGAGGCGACGACGCCGTCGGTGAAGTAGTTGTTCGAGGTCGTGACGACCGTGGTGGTCGGCGAGATGATCGCGCAGTTGTAGTTCTTGGTCGTGCGCCCGAACTTGTTGTCCTTGACGGTGATGCCCTGGAAGGGGCCCTTGCCCTTCTCGGCGAGGTTCACGGTGCAGCCGCCGCCGTCGAGCATGTTCTTGTCGATGGTGACGTTGGAGACGGTGCCCTGGTCCTGGGTGAACTGGATGCCGGTGTTGAAGGCGCCCGAGATGTTGTTGCCGACGATCCGCATGTTGTTGCCCTTCTGGATCTGGATGCTGTCGTCGTGGCTCGGGGTGTTGTTCTGCGCGGGGTCGACCTCGTAGTGCAGGTTGTCGTGCAGGTAGGAGGCCTCGATGGTGACGTTGTCGCCGTAGATGTGGGCCATGTCGATGACGTCGTGCAGGTTCACGCGCTTGAGCGTGAAGTTGTAGCCGCGCACGCCGTCGACCCAGGGGCCGGGGACGGAGTTGTAGAGCTCGGAGTCGACGACCGTGACCGACGCCGTGGAGGACGCGCTCGTGACGAGCGCGGTCTGCGTCGAGGTCGCGCGGCCGCGGATGATCGAGTTCTTGATCGTCACGTTCGACGCCGCGACCTTGACGAAGCCGCGCACGTCGAGCCCGTCGATCACGGTGTTCGGCGTCGTGATGGTCAGGTCGCCGTTGTGCACGGTGAGCTTGGTGCCGTTCGGGACGCCCGTGGTCGTGGCGTCGGGGACGTACGTGCCGACGGCACCCGGGGCGACGGGCGCGGGGACCGACGCCTCGGTCGACGTGGCGCGCACGTCGGCGACGCGGACCGTGATGGGGGCGTTCGTCACGGACGATCCGGTGTAGCCGGCGAACGCGATGCCGCCGGGGGCCTGCAGGGCCGCGGTGCTGTCGGTCGCGGTGAGCTGCCAGTCGGCGGGCTCGGTCGCGGTCGTCGACCAGACCTTCGCCTTGAGCGTGGTGGGCGCGGTGCCGGTGACGACCAGGCGCACGTTGAGCTGCTTGCCGGCCGTGCCCAGGCCCATGAGGGTCTGCGAGGAGAGCGTCGTGACGGTCGAGCCGTTCACGCTGATCAGCGACGCGCGGATGTTGCCGTCGGCCAGCACCTTCGCGCGCAGGCGGTAGGCCGCGGTGGCCGAGACGTTGCGGCCCGTGACGTCGGCGTCGACGGCACCGCCGACCGGCGCCTTGTCGAGGCTGACCACCGCACGGAGGTCGGTGTCGGTCGACTTCACGGTCGGCAGCGAGGAGCTGAGCTGCCAGCCGGCCTTGCGCACGGCCATGCTCGCGGTGCCGTTGGCGACGGTGTAGTCGGTCGCGTCGCCGCCGGCGGCGGCCCACGCCCCACCCGTGGTCGCGGTGCCCCAGCCGCCCTGCACCGTGCGCCCGAACGCGTCGACGGCGACGGTCTTCGGGGCGGTGGTGGTCGCGGCGAGCGACTGGGCGCTGCTGGTGTAGTCGGGCGTCGTCGCGGAGGCCGGGACCGCGAGGCTCACGAGGCCCACGGAGAGCGCACCGGTGAGCACCGCGAGGGCGGCGCGGCGGACCGGCGCGGAGGTGTGCAGGCGTGCGGAAGACATGCGAAAACTCCTCGGGGTATGAGAGTCGCTGGGGCCCTCGACCGGGTCGGGTCGTGGCCGGGGCAGGAGCCCTGGTGGTACCTGCGGGCTGCCTGGCCCGCGGTTCGCGACGCCACTCAACTTATCGGCGGGATTCCGCCGGACTTGGGCCGCTGGTCCCGACTTTATGTCAGCCGTTATGTCCCGAAGTGCGCGTGCGGCGACATCCGACATTCCCTGACCTGTGCCTTCACCGGCGAATGTCCGGATTGCCCGGGGTGACAAGTTTTCCAGGTGAGTTATGTCACAGGTGCGTCGCGTTTCGCCCACCCTGGTACCAATCGGACGAAATCGTTATCGATGCTGTCACCCGAACGGCCCTGGCCGGGCGTCGGGGCGGGTGCGGCGGGGCCCCGCCGGCGCGCTCTCCGGGTCGCCGCGCTCCGCCGCCCGGGGGAGTGGGCGCACCCGCGCGGCGTGCTTCTGCTAGGCGTGCGCGAGGGGGTGAAACCGCGCGTGCGCGACCGGCGGGGAGGGCCGGACGGGTGAACGCCTCGTCACGCGTCCAGGTGACGGACGGTCGTCCCGTCCAGCGGACGTGGACGGTCGGCGCGCCGCGACGGCCCGAAGGCGGGCCGCCTGCGACGAGACGGGGCGCGCTCGGCGCACGGAGGTGGCCCGGACGGGGACGTTGCCGGCAGGACCGGCGGTCAGCGCGCGGCGGTCTCCCGGGGGGCGACCGCGCGACGCAGCGCCGCGACCAGCTCGTCGGCCGACCGGTCCCACCCGAACGCCTCCACGTGTCGGCGCGCCGCGTCGGCGTCGAGCACGAGCCGGCCCGCGAAGGCGTCCGTCAGGTGCGCGGCGAACGCGGCCGCGGCGTCCGGCGCCGCGAGGTCGACGTAGGTGCACGCCGCGCCCCCGGCCTCCGGGATGGCGGTCGCGTCGGACGCGACGACCGGGGTCCCCACGGCGAGCGCCTCGAGCACCGGGATGCCCCACCCCTCGCCCCGGCTCGGGAACAGGAACACGGTCGCGTGCCGGTACAGCTCCCACAGCTCGTCCTGCGGCACGTCGCTCAGGTGGACGGCGCGCGGCTCGGCGGCGAGGCGCGCGAGCGTCGCCGGGTCCTCGAAGTCGTCGCGCCCGACGACCACCAGACGCACGTCGGGGTCCTCGACCCGCGCGAACGCGTCGAGCGCGAGCGCGAGGTTCTTGCGTGGCTCCAGGCGCCCGACCATGAGCGCGTACCGCGTCCCGGCCGGCACCTGAGGAGGCAGCGTGGCGCTCGACGGCGGAGGCGGCTCGACGCCGTTGTGCACGAGCAGGACGTCCTCCGTGCGCCGGCCGTAGACGCGCGCGATCTGCGACCGCGAGTACTCCGACACCGTGGCGACCGTCCCCGCGCGCCGGGCCGACCAGCCCACCAGCAGCTTGTTGCGCCAGCGTGTCCCGCGGCCGAAGAACTCCGGGTGGGTCTCGAACAGCACGTCGTGCACCACGACGAGCTGACGGTCCGGGTGGCGCGGCGGGCTGAAGTACTGCGTCACCAGCACGTCGAGGCGGTCCTCGCGCATCGCGCGCGGCCAGAACCGGAGGTTGCGGCCGACCGGCCCGCCGGGGGGCAGCACGCGGTGCTCGACCTCGACGTCGCCGAGCATCGCCGCCGTCCGCGCGGGGTCACCCGAGTACACGACGAAGGCGAGGTCGGGCGCGAGCGCCGGAGCGCGTCGCAGCGTCTCGAGCACCCACGTCCGCGTGCCCTGGAACTTGCCGTCGAGCACGTGGGCGTCGACCCCGACCCGCGTCACGCGGCCACCTCCGTCCGTCGTGCGCGCGCCACGGGGCGCACCAGGGCGCGCACCGCCCAGCCGACGCCCTCCGCGGAACCGCGGACGACCGCCCCCACCGGGCGCACGGGCCGCATCAGCTGCCGCCGCCCGCCGCGCAGCAGCACCTGCCACGCGTACGCGGGCGAGCGCCACAGCCAGCGGCGGACGTCGGCCGGGGGCAGGTTCTTCGCCGCGAACACGAGCCGGTTGCGGCAGTTGTAGCGGTAGTACGTCGGCGACTTCGCGCGGGACCCGGCCGTCTCCTGCGTGCCGCCGACGTCGTGCACGACGACCAGGTCGTGCCGGACCTCCAGCGTGCCGCCGGCCGCCGTCCAGCGCGCCGACAGGTCGACGTCCTCCCAGTAGAGGAAGTAGTCGTCGTCGAACCCGCCCACGCGCGTCCACTCGTCGACGTCCGCCGCGAGGCACGCGCCCGACAGCCACCCCGTCGTCTGCGGGCCCGCGGGCGCCTCCACGTTGCGCGTCCGGGCGCCGGCGACGTCGAGCGCGCCGCCCGTGAACCACGGACGGCCGTCCGGCCGGAGCACGCGCGGCGACACCAGGGTCCCGGGGGACGTGGCGACGGCGTCGGCGAGCGCGTCGAGCACCGCGGCCGTGACGCGCGCATCGGGGTTGACGACGACGACGGACGTGCAGCCGAGCGCCGCGGCCCGCGCCACGCCCGTGTCGACCGCAGCGCCGAACCCCGCGTTCGTCGGGTTCTCGACCAGCTCCCAGCCGTGCTCGGCGGCGACCGCGCGCACGTCGGAGCGCTCGCGCGGACCCTTGAAGTTGTCGACGACCACCACCGCGGCCGGTCGGCGCAGGGCGGCGACGTCGACGTCGGCGAGGTTCGCGCGCAGCAGCGAGGCGGAGCCGTAGCTCACGACGACGATCCCGAGCACGGACGAACGCTATCTTGTCGCACACCCCGCGACGGCGGCCGGGAGCGGGTGAGACCGCAGGCCGGACGGCCCTCCGGCCCCGCGGGGTCACCCGGACGACGAGGAGAGACCCGTGACGACAGCGAGCGCCGCAGGCACCGGCCGCACCGCGCTGCCGCGCGTCCGGCTCTACGAGACGCTGCGCACCGCGCACCTCGAGCGGGCCCACGAGCTCGCGCCCGCCTCGATCGTCTACCGGCGGCGTCGCTACGACTTCGACACGGCGCTCGCGCGCGGGCTCGACCTCGTCGAGGCGGGGCCCGCCCGCGCGGCGTGGGTGCTCGCGCGGTCCGACGTGCGCGAGGTCGAGGTCAACGAGCCGCTCATGGTGTCGAGCCTGCGGCGGTCCGCGCTCGCGCTCGCGGCCGTCGACCTGTCGCGGCGCGTCCGGCGCCGGCCCCGCGCCCTCGTCGTCACCTACGCGATCGCGAACGACGACCCCTTCCGCCCGCCCGCGCGTCCCGGACCCGCCGGCCGCGCCCGGCGCTGGCTCGACGCGCGCCTGATCGCGCGCGTCGCGGGCCGCGTCGACCGCGTCGTGTTCGGGACGCCCGCCGCGCAGGAGCTCTACGGGGCGCGGGTCCCCGCGCTGCGGGGCGCGGACCAGGTGCTGCTGCCCGCGCTGCCCACGGCGTGCGCGTGCGGACCGCTGGACGGCAAGGACCCCGACGCGGTGCTGTTCGTCGGCGCGTTCGAGGAGCGCAAGGGCGTGCGTGAGCTGCTCGCGGCCTGGCCCGCGGTCGTCGCGGCGCACCCGGGGGCGCGGCTCACGCTCGTCGGCAAGGGCCCGCTCCTGGACGAGGTGCGGGCGGCCGTGGCCGACCGGCCCGAGGTCACGGTCGTGGTCGACCCGCCGCGCGCGGAGGTGCACGCCCACCAGCGTCGGGCCGCCGTCGCGGTGCTGCTGTCGCGGCGGACGCGGACGTGGCGCGAGCAGGTCGGGCTGCCGGTCGTCGAAGGGCTCGCGCACGGCTGCGCGGTGCTCGCGACGACCGAGACGGGGCTCGCCGCGTGGCTCGCGGACCACGGTCACGGGGTCGTGGCGCCCGACGCGCCGCCCGCCGAGGTCGCCGCCGCGCTCGTCGGCCTCCTCGCGTCGCGCCGCCCGGTGGCGTCGGTCCTGGCCGACCTGCCGGACGTCGACGGCCGGCTCGCCGCGGACGCCTGGCTGCTGCGCGCGCGCTGACCTGGACGGACACCCTGCACACGCGGAGAGCGCTGCCCGGAGGGGGCCGGCACCGGGTGAACACGATCGGGTGTGAGTCAGGGCACAGTGGGGCGCACGGGTGAAAAGCGGCCTAGCGTGATGAATCAGACATACACCCCGTATTACGTTCATCCACAGTTCTCGCACGAGGGGGGTGGGTGTTCATGACGCTGACAGCCGGGCACGGGTCCGAACGGACCGACGCGTGGCTCGAGCGGCGCCGACCCGCCAAGTTCCCCCGACGCTCGTGGGCGTCCCCGGAGCCGTTCGTGCGCCGGGCGACCGAGCACAACTCCGGCGAGGACGCGCTCGGCGCGCTCCCGTGGGTGCACAGCGCGTCCGGCTACCAGCGCGTGACAGTCGCCATCGACGCGATCGCGGTCGGCGCGGGCGTGACCGCGGCCGCGGCTCTCGGCGGGGACTCGTGGTCCTCCGCCCTGCTCCTCGGCGGGCTGTCCGCCGTCGCGCTGCCCGTCACGGTCGCCGCGATGCGCGGCTACGAGCGACACAACCTGGGCGACGGTCCGGGCGAGTTCCAGGTGCTGCTGCGCTCGTCGGTGCTGCTCGCGGCACTCGTCATGGCCATCGCCTACCTCACGACGCTGCCCGTCCCGCGTGAGGTCGTCCTCGTCGGCGTCCCCGTCGCGGCCGCCGCGGCGTGCACCGCGCGCTACGTGCACCGCCGGTTCCTGCACGCCCGACGCAACCGCGGGCAGGCGATGATGCGGACGATCGTGGTCGGCGACACCGTGGCCGTCGCCGACGTGATCGACGACCTCGGCCTCGCGCCCTACCACGGCTACCTCGTGATCGGCACGTGCCTGTCCGACGTCGAGCCCGAGACCGAGGTGCCGGTCCCGACGCTCGGGGCGCTCGCCGACATCCCGCAGATCGTGTCCGACTACGCCGTGTCGGTCGTCGTCGTCGCGGGCAACGCGCTGAGCGGGCAGGCCCTGCGCCGCCTGTCGTGGGCGCTGCGCCGCGCGGGTGCCGAGCTCGTCGTCGCGCCCGGACTCGTCGAGGTCGCGCAGGAGCGCGTCAGCGTGCACCCGACGGCCGGCCTGTCGCTGCTCCGGCTCGAGATCGAGCCCCCGCGGCGGCGCCTGGTCGCCAAGGCGGTCATGGACCGCGTGCTCGGCCTCGTGGCCCTCACGCTCGTCGCGCCGGTCATCCTCGTGGCCGCGCTCGCGGTGCGGCTCACGTCGCCCGGACGTGCCTTCTACACGCAGACGCGTGTCGGCGTCGACGGGCGCGAGTTCACGATCTGGAAGCTGCGCAGCATGTACCGCGACGCCGACCGGCGCCGCGCCGAGCTGCTCGACAGCAGCGACCGCGACGGGCTCATGTTCAAGATGGCGCGCGACCCGCGGGTCACGCCCGTCGGGCGCGTCCTGCGCCGGTTCTCGCTCGACGAGCTCCCGCAGTTCTACAACGTGGTCCGCGGCGACATGTCGCTCGTCGGCCCGCGCCCGCCGCTGCGCGAGGAGGTGCTCGGCTACCACGACGCCGTCCACCAGCGCCTGCGCGTCAAGCCCGGCATCACGGGGCTGTGGCAGGTCAGCGGCCGCTCCGACCTGCCGTGGGACGAGTCGATCCGGCTCGACCTGCGCTACGTCGACAACTGGTCCGTGACGATGGACCTCATGATCCTGTGGAAGACGTTCCGCGCCGTGGTCACCGGCGCCGGCGCGTACTGACGCAGCGCCGCCCGCACCGCGGCGAGCTCACCGGTCCGGTCGCGGCCGGAACGGACACAGACGGACGACCCGGACGGCGGTACCCGCCGCGCCCGCGGCGAGGGATGCTCGACGTCCCCCCACGGACCGGGCCCACCCCCGCGTGCGGGACGACGGAAGGACCCTCATGACGCGCTCGCAGGACGGGCCGCTGCGCATCGCGCTCATCGGCACGCGCGGCGTCCCGGCTCGCTACGGCGGCTTCGAGACCGCGGTCGACGAGGTCGGCGGCCGGCTCGCCGCGCGCGGGCACGACGTGCTGGTCTACTGCCGCACGCCCGAGCCGGCGGACCGCGTCCCCGCGTACCGCGGCATGCGCCTCGTGCACCTGCCCGCGCTGCGCCGCCGCTCGCTCGAGACGCTCAGCCACACCGCGCTGTCGGTCGGGCACCAGGTGGCGCACCGGCACGACGCGGCGGTCGTGTTCAACGCCGCGAACGCCGTCTTCCTGCCCGCGCTGCGCGCCGCGCGCATCCCCGTCGCGACCCACGTCGACGGTCTCGAGTGGCGCCGCGCCAAGTGGGGCGGCGCGGGCCGTCGCTACTACCGGGCCGCCGAGGCGCTCGCCGTGCGCTGGTCCGACGCGCTGATCGCCGACGCCGCCGGGATCGCGGACTACTACACCGCCGAGTTCGGCGCGCGCACCGAGCAGATCGCGTACGGCGCGCCGCTGCTCGACGACCTCGGCACCGACAAGCTCACCGAGGTCGGGCTGGAGGCGCGCGGGTACCACCTCGTGGTGGCCCGGTTCGAGCCGGAGAACCACGTCGAGCTCGTCGTCGAGGGCTACCGCCGCTCGGGGGCACGGCTCCCGCTCGTCGTCGTCGGGTCGGCGCCGTACGCCGACGAGTACACGCGTCGGGTACACGCCGCAGCCGACGACCGCGTGCGGTTCCTCGGGGGCGTCTGGGACCAGGACCTGCTCGACCAGCTCTACGCGCACGCGCTCACGTACCTGCACGGTCACAGCGTCGGAGGCACCAACCCGTCGCTGCTGCGCGCGATCGGCGCGGGCGCCCCGACGGTCGCCTACGACGTCTCGTTCAACCGCGAGGTGCTGGGCGACGCGGGCCGCTGGTTCGCGACGCCCGACGACGTCGCGCGCCTGGTCGAGGACGCGGAGGCCGACCCGGCCGGTGCGCTCGTGCGTGGCGCGGCGGCCCGCCGGCGGGCCGAGGACTACGACTGGGACGACGTCGCCGACGGGTACGAGCGGCTGTGCCGCCGGCTCGCCGCGGGTGAATTCCGCGGCCGTCGCCGACCGTCGGGCCGCCGGCGTCCCGCGTCCGACGCGACGGCGGTACCGTCGCCTGACCCCGCACCCGTGCGCGTCCCCACCGACGCCGTCCCGGCCCGCCCGGACGGTGCCGCATGACGACCACGCCGCTGCACCAGGAGGAGCCGGTGACCACCTCGGTCTCGGAGTCGTTCAGCGAGACGCTCGGTCGTCTCGGCTCCGTCCAGAAGGGCGCCCGCGGGGCACCCGCCTACTCGCGGTTCGTCAACCGCCGGGCCGGGCGCGTACTGGCCGCGTGGGCGTACCGCGCGGGTCTCACGCCCAACCAGGTCACCGCGATCAGCGCCGTCTGGACGTTCGCCGCGATCGGCGTGCTCGCCCTCGCGCCCGTCGCGTGGTGGACCGGCGTGGTCGTGTCCGTCCTGCTGCTGGTCGGGTACGCGTTCGACTCGGCCGACGGGCAGGTCGCGCGGCTGCGCGGCGGCGGCAGCATCGCGGGGGAGTGGCTCGACCACATCATCGACGCGGTCAAGGTGTCGAGCCTGCACCTCGCGCTGCTGGTCGGCCTGTACCGCGCCGACGTCGTGCCGGACGCGTGGCTGCTCGTGCCGCTCGCGTACTCGGCGGTGTGGTCGGTGCTGTTCTTCGCGATGATCCTCAACGACCAGCTCCGCCGGCAGGCGGGCGTGACGATGCGGGCGACCGCGGGCGGCGACCGGCCGTCGGTGCTGCGCTCGCTGGTCGTCGCGCCGACCGACTACGGCGTGCTGTGCCTGTCCTTCCTGCTCTACGGGTGGACCACGGGGTTCGGGGTCGTCTACGCGCTGCTCGCGCTCGCGACCGCCGGGTACCTCGCGCTCGCGCTCCGCTCGTGGTTCGCGGAGATGCGCACGCTGCGCCGTCCCGTCGGCGACGCCCGGGGTGGTGAGGCGTGAGCGAGGCACCTGCGCGCCGGCCCGTGCCGCGCTGGGCGGTCGTCGCCGTCGCCGTCCTCGTCGTGCTCGTGACGGGCGGGGTCGTCTGGGCCGCGGTGGCGCAGTCGGGGAGCGCCGAGGCGGGACCCACGTCGTCCGCGACCCCGTCCCGGTCCGCGGCCGACGCGACCACCGCACCCGCGACCCCGGTCGAGACGCCGACCGCACCCGCACCCGGTGAGCCGGGCGGCGGCGCGACGGACGACGCCGACCCCGCGGCCCCGTTCACGCCGGTCACCGAGGCCGCCGTCGCGCTCGACCAGCCCGCGACGTTCGCGTCGGGGGTGACCGCCGAGCTGACGAAGGTCGAGTCGGTCGCCGGCGAGGCGCAGGGCCCGGGCGAGGTCGCGGGGCCTGCGGTCCGCGTGACCGTCCGTCTCACGAACGGCACCGCCGCGGCCGTCCCGCTCACCCAGGCGGTCGTCAACGTCTACGCGGGGCAGGACCTGGCACCCGGCGAGCCCCTCAGCGGGCCGGGCGGCAAGCCGTTCACGGGCTCGGTCCAGCCGGGGGCGACGGCCACGGGCGTCTACGTCTTCAACGTGCCGGCCGACCAGCGCGACCGGCTCCAGGTGACCGTGAGCTACGACCCGACCGTCACGACGGTCCTCTTCGAGGGCGCCGGCCCGAGCGCCTGAGCACCCGACGCACGCCCGGCCCGAGCCGTACCCGGCGCGGGCCGGGCGACGTGCGTCTGCGCAGGTCATCGCCTCCCTCTCGCTCGGACGGGTGTCCGAGTATCACCCGTCGTGACCGGTGTTTTCACCCGTCCTGTCCTGTTTTGCGCGGTTTCGCGCTCGTAGGATCGTGCGCGTTCGCCCACTGTCCGAGCGCCCCGGGGTGTCGTCATGTCTCTGCGTCCAGTCACCGACCGTCGTCCGGTCGCTCGTGCGTGGGCCCTTCTCACCGCTGCGGCGACGGTCGCCGTCGGGCTGGTCGTCGGCGCCGCGCCGGCGCAGGCCGACACCGCCCCGCCGCCCGAGCTGCCCCCGACGGTCGCCGCCGACGCGCTCCCGACGGTGCAGATCAACGGCGTCGTCTGGCAGCAGACGATGGTCGGCAACCAGGTGTACGCGGGCGGCGACTTCCAGAACGCGCGCCCGGCAGGCGCGGCGGCAGGCGTCAACACGGTCACCCGCACCAACCTCCTGCGCTTCGACGTCACGACCGGCGTGCTCGACAGCGGCTGGGCGCCGAACCCGAACGCGCAGGTCCGCGCGGTCGTGAAGTCGCCGGACGGGTCGCGCATCTACGTCGGCGGCAACTTCACGACCATCGCGGGGACCACGCGGTACCGCATCGCGGCGTTCGACGCGGCGAGCGGCGCGCTCGTCACGACGTTCAACGCGGGCACCAACGGCCAGGTCCGGGCGCTCGCCGCGACCAACACGACCGTCTACGCGGGCGGTATCTTCACGCAGGCCGGCAGCGCGACGCGGACGCGGCTCGCCGCGTTCAACGCCGCCAACGGTGCGCTGCTGCCGTGGAACCCGACCGTCGACGACGGCTCGGTGAGCGCCCTGACCGTCTCGCCCGACGGTGCGACCGTGATCGTCGGCGGCAACTTCACGTCGTTCAACGGCAGCACCGCGGCCCCGGACGGGCTCGCGCGCGTCGACGCGGTGACCGGCGCCCCGCTGTCGTTCCCGGCGACGTCGCAGATCCGCAACAGCGGCACCGCGGGGTCGATCACGGGCCTCACGGGCGACGCGGACAACATGTACGGCACGGGCTACACGTTCGGGCGCTCGGGCGGCACGCTCGAGGGCGTCTTCGCCGCGGACTGGGAGACCGGCTCGATCCGCTGGATCGCCGACTGCCACGGCGACTCGTACGCCGTGCACGCGCAGGGTCCCGTGGTCTACGCCGCGAGCCACCACCACTACTGCGGCAACGTCGGCGGCACGCCGCAGAACGACGAGTGGCTGTTCTACCGCGCCGACGCGTACACCAAGCAGCCGATGCGCAAGCTCGGCCGCGAGCACCTCGGCTACACCAACTTCGAGGGCACGGACGCGCCCGAGATGCTGAACTTCTACCCCGACCTGGACACCGGCACCTACACGGGCCAGAACCAGGGCCCGTGGGCCGTCACCGGCGACGACCGGTACATCGTCTACGGCGGCGAGTTCCTCAACGTGAACTTCCGCCGCCAGCAGGGTCTCGTGCGGTTCGCGGTGCCGAGCATCGCCCCGAACGACCAGGGTCCGCGGTTCTCGGGCGCCGACTTCACGCCGACGGCCCGCGGGATCGGGACGGGCGCGGTGCGCGTGTCGTGGACCGCGAACGCGGACTTCGACAACGAGGGCCTCACCTACCGCGTGCTGCGCAACGGGACGCCGGTCTCCAACGAGGTCAAGCCGTCGACCATCTGGAAGCGGCCGACGCAGGGGTACACCGACACCGGCCTGACGCCGGGGCAGTCGTACACGTACGCGGTGCGGGTCTCCGACCCGTACGGCAACACCGTCACGAGCCCGTCGGTCCAGGTCGTCGCGGACGGCACCGGACCGGTGAGCCCGTACGCCCAGACCGTCATGACCGACGGCGCGTCGCACTACTGGCGCCTCGGCGAGCCGAGCGGCACGACCGCGCTCGACGCGGCCGGCACGGACGACGCCACGACCGGCACCGCGCTGACCCGTGGCACGACCGGCGCGATCGCGGGCGACTCGACGACGGCCACGACGTTCGCGGGCACGACGAACAGCCGTGTCGTCGCGCCGCAGCGCGAGCAGGACATGAACGAGCTGTCCGTCGAGGCGTGGATCCGCACCACGTCGAACCAGGGCGGCTGGGTCGTCGGGTTCGGCAGCTCCACGAGCCTGACGGGCACGAGCGGCACGCGCGACCGGCAGCTGTACGTCGACAGCGCGGGACGGGTGCAGTTCGGCGCGAGCCCGGGCCAGAACCGCACGGTGAGGTCGCCGCAGGCGGTCAACAACGGCCAGTGGCACCACGTCGTCGGCACGATGGACGGCCACGGCATGGCGCTCTACGTGGACGGCGCGCTCGTCGCGTCGCGCACCGACAACCCGTCCGGCCGCAACTTCACGGGCTTCTGGCGGATCGGCGGCGACAGCCTGAGCGGCTGGCCGAACGCGCCGACGTCGAACAACTTCAACGGTGCGATCGACGAGGTCGCGGTGTACCCGTTCGCGCTCGCGCCGGGGACGGTCGCGGCGCACCACACGCTCGGCGTGACGGGCGAGGCGCCGGAGCAGCCCCCGGTGGCCGCGTTCACCCCGACGCCGAACGGCCTGACGGTGAACGTCGACGGCTCGGCGTCGGCCGACCCGGACGGCACGATCGCGTCGTACGCCTGGAGCTTCGGCGACGGCGGCACGGGCACGGGCGCGACCGCGTCGCACGCCTACGCGACCGGCGGCACCTACACGGTGACGCTGACCGTGACGGACGACGACGGCCACACCGCGCAGGTGTCGCACGACGTGACGGTGACCGCGCCGCCGCCGAACCAGCCGCCGGTCGCCGCGTTCACGACGGCGACGACGGGGCTCTCGGTGCAGGTCGACTCGGCCGGCTCGTCCGACCCCGACGGCACGATCGCGCAGCGAGCCTGGAGCTTCGGCGACGGCGGGACGGCGACCGGCACGACCGCGTCGCACGCCTACGCGACCGACGGCACGTACACGGTCACGCTGACGGTCACCGACGACGACGGCGCGACCGCGCAGACGACGCACGACGTCACGGTCACGACACCGCCGGCCGACGCGCCGTTCGCCGCGGACGCGTTCGCGCGGACCGTCGCGGGCGGCTGGGGCACGGCCGACACGGGTGGCGCGTGGACGGTCGCGGGCGGCGCGGCGAACTTCTCGGTCGCGTCGGGCGTGGGTGCCATGCGCGTCACGGGTGCCGGGTTCCGGCTGTCCTCGTTCCTGCCGGTCTCGTCGACGAGCTCCGACGTCCGGGTGGACGTCGCGCTCGACGCCGCGCCGACGGGCAGCGGGACGGACCTCGAGGTCGCGGGCCGCACGGTCGGCACGACCGACGGGTACCGCGCGCGGCTCAAGATGCTGAGCACGGGTGTCGTGCGCGCGTCGCTCATCGGGGTGTCCGCGGGCACGACCGCGACCGTGGCGCAGGTGAACGTCCCCGGCGTCACCTACACGGCCGGGCAGACCCTGTCGGTGCGCCTGCAGGTCGAGGGCACGGGCACGACCACCCTGCGGCTCAAGGTGTGGCCCGCGGGCGCGCCCGAGCCCGCCGCGTGGACCCTCACCGGCACCAGCACGACGGCGGCGCTCCAGGTGGGCGGCGGTGTGGGCCTGTCGGTCTACACCTCGTCGACCACCACGACGCTGCCGCTGACCGCCCGGTGGAGCCAGCTGACGGCGCGTCCCGTCACCGCCTGACCGGCGCCCAGCACAGGCACACCGACGGCCTCGCCGTCCCGCGCACCCGCGGGAGGCGGGGCCGTCGTGCGTCCCGGGAGAGCACGGCAAAGGCTTCCCCTGGACAGCCCCGCGCGCCGCGCCACTCGCAGCGACGAAACGATTCGTCCGAATCACCCGGTTGCGCGTCCAGTTCACCCGGTTCCACCCCCTTCGGGGCGGTTTCCGCTGCTTACGATCCTCGTGCGCGGCTCGCCCTGCCGTGCGCCCCCGTCGCCCCCGAGGTGCCCCATGACCCGCTTCCGCGGACTCGTCGCCCGATCCGCCGCGCTCGTCGCAGCCGCCGCCCTGACCTTCGCCGGCGCGACGCTCGCGACGCCGGCTGCCGCCGACACCGCCCCGCTCGAGGGGACCCCGCTGACGGTCGCCGCCGACTCCCTGCCGACCGTGCAGATCGACGGCGTCGTCTGGCAGCAGGGCATCGCGGGGTCGCGCGTCTTCGTCGGCGGCGACTTCGCGAACGCGCGCCCGGCCGGCTCGTCCGCGGGCACCAACCTCGTGCCCCGCGCCAACCTCCTCGCGTACGACCTGGCGACCGGCGTGCTCGACGCGTCGTGGGCGCCGAACCCCAACGCGCAGGTGCGGACGGTCGCGGTGTCGCCCGACGGGACGCGCGTGTACGTGGGCGGCAACTTCACGAGCATCGCGGGGCAGGCGCGGTACCGGATCGCGGCGTTCGACGCGGCGACGGGCGCGCTCGTCACGTCCTTCAACCCGGGCGTCGACTCGCAGGTCCGCACGATCGTCGCGACCAACACGACCGTGTACGTCGGCGGCTCGTTCACCAACGCCAACGGGTCGGCGCGCAACAAGGTCGCCGCGTTCAACGCGGCCGACGGCGCGCTCCTGCCGTGGGCGCCCAGTGCCGACGACGGCTCGGTGAGCGCGCTCGTCGTGTCGCCCGACCAGACGCAGGTCATCGTCGGCGGCAGCTTCTCGACGTTCAACGGGAGCGGGAACCCGGGCTACGGACTGGCGCGCGTCGACGCCGTCACGGGTGCGACGCTGCCGCTCGCGATCAACGGGCTCATCCGCAACGGCTCGACCCAGGCGTCCATCACGAGCCTGTCGAGCGACGCGACCAGCTTCTACGTGACGGGCTACGTCTTCGGCAGCACCGGCAACCTCGAGGGCACCGCGCGCGGCGACTGGGCCACGGGCGAGCTGATCTGGGTCGAGGACTGCCACGGCGACACGTACGCGGCGTGGCCCGGCCCGGGTGACGCGGTGTACGTCGCGGGACACCCGCACTACTGCGGCAACATCGGCGGCTTCCCGCAGACCGAGCCGTGGACGTTCTACCGCGCGCTCGCGTTCAGCAAGGCCGTGACGGGCGTCGCGACCGCCGACCCGTACGGCTACTACAACTACGCGGGCAAGCCCACGCCGACGCTCCTCAACTGGTACCCGGACATCAACTCGGGCTCGTACACCGGCCAGGGTCAGGGCCCGTGGACGGTCACCGGCAACGACCAGTACCTGCTGTACGCGGGCGAGTTCACGATCGTCAACAACAAGGGCCAGCAGGGCCTCGCGCGGTTCGCGCGCACGGACACCGCGCCCAACAAGCAGGGTCCGCGCCTGGGCTCGTCCACGTGGCCGCTGTCGGCGGCGTCGTTCCAGTCCGGCACGGTGCGCCTGAGCTGGCCCGCGAACTACGACCGCGACAACGAGAACCTCACGTACACCGTGTCGCGCAACGGGCAGGTGATCCACACCGTCACGGCGGCGTCGGTCGTCTGGAAGCGCCCGCAGATGGGCTTCCTCGACACCGGGCTGACGCCGGGAACGACGTACACGTACCGGATCAAGGCCGTCGACCCGTTCGGCAACTCCGCGATCACCGACCAGGTCCAGGTGACCGTCTCCGACGACGCCTCGACCAGCGCGTACGCGGAGCAGGTGCGCACCGACGGCGCGACGTCGCTGTGGCGGCTCGGCGAGCCCAGCGGCACCACCGCGTTCGACTGGGTGGGCTGGTCCGACCTGACGCTCGGGTCGACCGTGACCCGCGGCGCGGCCGGCGCGATCGTCGACGACCCGAACGCCGCCTCGACGTTCGACGGCACCGCGAGCTCGACGGGCGCCACGAGCACGGCGATCCAGGGACCGGACTCGTTCGCGGTCGAGGCGTGGGTCAAGACCACGACCACGCGCGGCGGCAAGATCGTCGGGTTCTCCAACCTCCAGACGGGCTCGTCGGGCAGCTACGACCGGCACGTCTACATGGAGAACTCCGGGAAGATCACGTTCGGCGTGTACCCGGGCTCGGTCCGGACGCTCACGAGCTCCGCGTCGTACAACGACGGCCAGTGGCACCACGTCGTGGCGTCGATGGGCACCGAGGGCATGAAGCTCTACGTCGACGGCCGTCGCGTCGGGCAGCGCGCCGACACGACCACGGGCCAGGCATACGCCGGCTACTGGCGGATCGGCGGCGACAACCTCGGCGGGTGGCCGAACCAGCCGACGAGCAGCTACCTCGCGGGCAGCATCGACGACGTCGCCGTCTACCCGGCGCCGCTCACGGTCGCGCAGGTCGAGAACCACTACACGCTGTCGGGCCGCACGGTCGCCAAGCCGCCGGCACCCGCCGACAAGTACGGCAAGGCGGTCTACGACGCCGGCCCCGAGCTGTACTGGCGGCTCGGTGAGGGATCGGGCACGACCGCGGCCGACTCCGGCCCGTACGGCACGCCGGGCGTGTACCGCGGCACGTTCCTGCGCAGCCAGACCGGCGCGCTGTCGGGCGTGAGCAACACCGCGGTCCGGTCGCTCGGCTCGAGCAACACGCTCGTCGCGAGCACGCAGCAGGTCTCGAACCCGACGGTGTACTCGCAGGAGCTGTGGTTCAAGACGTCGACCAACAACGGCGGCAAGCTCATCGGCTTCGGCGACACCAACACCGGGGTGTCGGGCAGCTACGACCGGCACGTCTACATGGAGACGAACGGGCGTCTGACGTTCGGCACCTGGACGGGCGTGGCCAACACGATCACGACGGCCGCGTCGTACAACAACAACCAGTGGCACCACCTGGTCGCCACGCAGGGCCCCGACGGCATGAAGCTGTACGTCGACGGCGCCCTGCAGGGCACGAACCCGCAGACGGGTGCGCAGGCGTACAACGGCTACTGGCGGATCTTCGGCGACACGACGTGGGGCCCGCAGGCGTGGTTCGCGGGCACGATCGACGAGGTCGCGGTCTACTCCTCGGTCCTCGACGCGCAGACGGTGACCAACCACTACGCGCTCGGCAAGACCGGCCAGCTGCCCAACCAGCCGCCCGTGGGCGCCTTCACGTCGACGCCGACCGACCTCGCCGTCGCGTTCGACGCCACCGGGTCGACGGACTCCGACGGCACCGTCGCCGGCTACGCCTGGACGTTCGGCGACGGCGCGACCGCCACGGGTGCGACCCCGTCGCACACGTACGCGGCGGGCGGCACCTACACCGTCACGCTGACGGTCACGGACGACAAGGGCGCGACCGCGCAGGTCGCCCACGACGTCACCGTGGTCGCGCCGAACCAGCTGCCGACGGCCGGGTTCACCGCGACGCCGACGGACCTCACGGTCGCGTTCGACGCCGGCACGTCGTCCGACCCGGACGGCACGATCACGCAGCACGCGTGGACGTTCGGCGACGGCACGACGGGCGACGGACCCGCCCCGACGCACACGTACGCGGCGGGCGGCGACTACGAGGTGACGCTCACCGTCACGGACGACCGCGGCGGCAGCGCGCAGACCGTCCGCACGGTCACGGTCGTGGCGCCCAACCAGGCGCCCGTGGCGGCGTTCACCGCGACGCCGACCGACCTCACGGTCGCGGTCGACGGCTCCGCGTCGGCCGACGCCGACGGCACCCTGACCGCCCACGCGTGGGACTTCGGTGACGGCGCGACCGGCACGGGCGCGACGGCGTCCCACACGTACGCGGCGGCCGGCACGTACACGGTCACGCTGACCGTCACGGACGACCGCGGCGACACCGGCACGACGACCCGTGAGGTCACCGTGGCGGCGCCGGTCCCGAACCAGGGCCCGGTGGCGGCCTTCACGGCGACGCCGACGCACCTCGCGGTGGCGGTCGACGCGTCGGCCTCGACCGACGCGGACGGTCAGATCACGTCGTACGCCTGGCAGTTCGGCGACGGCGCGACCGCGACCGGCGCGACGGCGAACCACCCGTACGCGGCCGACGGCACGTACACGATCACGCTCACGACGACGGACGACGACGGCGACACCGGCACCACGACCCGCGAGGTCACCGTGGCCGCGCCGCCCGCCGACGCCCCGTTCGCGCTCGACCCGTTCGCGCGGTCGGTCACGGGCGGCTGGGGCTCGGCCGACACCGGCGGCGCGTGGACGGTCCAGGGCGGGGCGGCGAACTTCTCCGTCGCGAGCGGCACGGGCGCGATGCGCGTCACCGGCGCCGGGTTCCGCCTGTCGTCCTTCCTGCCGGTCTCGTCGACCAGCACGGACCTCACGGCGAAGGTCGCGCTCGACGTCATGCCGACGGGCTCGGGCACCGACCTCGAGCTCGCGGGTCGCACCGCGGGCACGACCGACGGCTACCGGCTGCGGCTCAAGATGCTGTCGACGGGCGTGGTCCGGGCGTCGATCGTCGGGATCTCCGCCGGCACCACGGTCACCGTGGCGCAGGTCAACGTCCCCGGCATCACGTACGCCGCCGGGCAGACGCTGCAGACCCGCTTCCAGGTGACCGGGACGGGCACGACGACGCTGCGCGCGAAGGTGTGGGCCTCGGGCTCGCCGGAGCCGACGGCGTGGACCCTGTCGGGCACGAGCACCACGGCCGCGCTGCAGGCCGCGGGCGGGATCGGCCTGTCGGTGTACACGTCGGCGACCACGACGACGCTGCCGCTCACGGCTCGGTGGAGCGAGCTGGTGGCGCGCCCGGTCGTGCCATGATCGCCGCTCAGGGGGAGCGACGTCCGGCAGGGGGACCGATGGAGGACGGCTCGAAGACGGTGGCTGCGCACGACGCGGCGACGGCCGGTCACGACGACCCGCGCACGGTCGTCGGGGTGCTGACGTACAGGCGCCCCGACGACCTGCGGGCGGCGCTGCCGATGCTCGTGGCGCAGGCCGCGCTGCTCGACCCGCCGGCGGAGGTGCTCGTCGTCGACAACGACCCCGACGGCGGTGCGCGCGGGGTCGTGGAGGACGAGGCGGCGCGGTCCGCGGCCGACGGCGGTCCCGTCGTCCGGTACGCGCACGAGCCGCAGCCGGGCATCGCCGCGGCCCGCAACCGCGCGTTCGACGAGTCGGGCGACGCCGACCTGCTGGTGTTCATCGACGACGACGAGCGGCCCGTCCCGACGTGGCTGCGCCTGCTCGTCGACACGTACCTGGTGGACCGACCGGAGGGTGTCGTCGGGCCCGTGGTCTCGGAGTTCGAGCAGCAGCCCGACGCGTGGGTCGCGGCGGGTCGGTTCTTCGACCGCCGACGCCTGCCGACGGGCACGACGACCGACGTCGCAGCCACCAACAACCTCCTGCTCGACCTGGCGCGCGTGCGGGCGCTCGGGCTGCGGTTCGACGAGCGGTTCGGCCTGTCCGGCGGCTCCGACCAGCTCCTCACGCGGCAGCTCGCGAAGGCAGGCGGGCGGATGGTGTGGTGCGACGAGGCCGTCGTGGTCGACGTCGTCCCGCCCGACCGCGTGACGCGACGCTGGGTGCTCGCGCGCGCGTTCCGCAACGGCAACACGTGGGGCCGCACGTCCGTCGTGCTGGCCGACGGCCCGCTGGACCGCGCGCTCGTGCGGGCGCGCGTGACGGGGCAGGGGGCGGTCCGGGCCGCTGGGGGCGCGGCCCGCTGGGCGCTCGGCACCGTCACCCGCTCGCACGTCCACCAGGCGAAGGGCCGTCGCACGTTCGCACGCGGGACGGGCATGATCGCGGGGGCGTACGGCACGGTGTACGTCGAGTACGCGCGCGACGGGCGGCGTACGGTGCGCGCCGGGAAGGTGCCGGGCGCGTCGTGACCCGCAGGACCGGGGAGACCGGGGGGCCGGCGGTGGAGGACCGCACGAAGGCGAAGGGCGGCACCGCCCGCAGCATGACGATCACGCTGGTCGGGAACCTGTTCCCGCCCGTGGTCGCGCTCGCGAGCGGCCCGATCCTCGCGCAGTCGCTGGGCGTCGACGGACGCGGTGCGGTCGCCGCCGCGACGGCGCCGCTCGGGCTCGCGATCGCGCTCATGACCTTCGGCGTGCCGGAGGCCGTGTCGTACGCGGTCGCGCGGCACCCGCGGCTCGTCCGGGTCGCGGCGCGCAACGGTGCGGCCATCGTCGTGCTCGCGGGCCTGCTCGCGACCGGGGCCGTGTTCGCGGCGCGCGAGTGGCTGTCGGGCGGCGACCTCGAGATCCAGAAGCTCATGGCGGTCGCGTCCCTCGCGGTGCTGCCGACGCTCCTGCTGGGCGTCCTGCGCGGCATCGCGTCCGGCCTGCAGCGCTGGGCGATGGTGGCGTGGGAGAAGGTCCTCGCGTCCGGCCTCCGCCTGGCCGTGCTGATCCCGCTGTGGCTCACCGGCCACCTGACGCCGTTCACGGCGACCGTCGTGCTCGCCGTCATGCCCGTGATGGGTGCGCTCGCGTACCTCACGCTGCCCCGACGGCTGCCGCCCGCCGAGCCCGACACCGAGGGCCTGGCGTCGACCCGCGCGCTCACCGGGTACGGCCTGCGGCTCTGGATCGGCACCATCTCGGGGATCCTGCTGTCGCGCGTCGACCAGACGATCATGACCCCGCTGAGCAGCGCCTACGAGCTCGGCCTCTACGTCGTCGCGGTCAACGTGAGCGAGCTCCCGCTCGTCATCCACCGCGCCGTGCGCGACGTGACGTTCGTGACCGACGCGAGCCGCAGCGAGGACGCGCGCCTCGCCGCCGCCGCCCGCATCTCGACGCTCATCTGCACGGTCGTCGCGCTCGTCCTCGGCGGCACGATGATCTGGTGGCTCCCGCTGCTGTTCGGCGAGGAGTTCGCGCCCGCGGTGCCCATCGCGTGGCTTCTGCTGGTCGCCGTGGTCATCAGCACGCCCGGGTCCATCGCCGGCGCCGGTCTGTCCGCGCGCGGCCGCCCGGGCCTGCGCAGCATCGCGCTCGTCATCGCGTGCGTGCTCAACATCGGCCTGCTGGTCCTGCTCGTCCCCACGTACGGGGCGATGGGCGCCGCGTGGGCGACGCTGCTCGGCTACGTCGTCTCGTCCGGCCTGAACCAGTGGTTCCTCAAGCGGCTGTTCGGCGTCTCGATGCTGTCGTTCTACGGCGTCCGCCGCACCGACCTGACGATCCTGCGCGGCTACGCGGGCTCACTGGTCGGCGGCGTCACCCGCCGCCTCCGCCCCCGCCGCTGACGCGCCCCGCCGCTGACGCGCCCCGCCGCTGACGCGCCCCGCCGCTGGCGTCTCTCAGACGAGGCCGACCGCGCGGGCCATGCCGTCGACGAGGTGCGCGGACGTGAACCGGTCCTCGACCGCCTTCCGCGCGCGCTGACCGAGCGCGACCGCCGCGTCCGGGTCGTCGAGCAGGCCGAGCACGCGGTCCGCCAGCTCCGTCGGCTCCTGAGGCTCGACCAGCAGCGCGGTCTCGCCGTCGCGGTGGTAGTCCTCGTGCCCGGGCGTCGCGGTGAGCACGACGGGCCGGGCGGTCGCCATCGACTCGAGGCTCACGGTGAGCCCGGACATGTGCAGGTTCGGGCGGGTCGCGATCGCGACGACGCTCGCCCGTGCGTACAGGTCGCGCAGCTCGGTGTGCGACAGCCGCGGCACCTTCGTGACGCCGGGAGGCGCGGGCACGTCGGAGGAGTTCTGCACGACGATCTCGACGTCCGGGCGCGCCTCGTGCACGCGCGACAGCGCGGCGAACAGCGTGGTGGGGTCGCGGTCCCGGTCGCCGCCGACGCTCACGACGAGCGGTGCGGGCGCGGGCGGCTGCGCGGAGAAGAACTCGTGGTCGACGCCGAACGTGAAGAACGACACCGGCGGGCCCGACCGGCCCAGCGCGGCCTCCAGCGGCTCGACCTGCGCGCGGCTGTTGACGAACACGCCGTCCATGCGCCGCAGCACGTCGAGCGCACCGCGCACCCGGTCGGACGACGGGTCGATCTCGAGGGCGTCCGTGAGCCAGATCGTGCCGGCGAACATGCGGGCGTGCGGGGACAGGACGAGCATGCGGCGCGCGAGGTTCTCGTCCCACGCGATGCCGACGTCGGGGCGGCCGCGGTGCGGCACCGCGGCGCGCAGCAGCGCGCGCACGCGGTCGGCGCGCGTCGGCTCGGGCAGGCTCGCGGTCGTGACCGACGCGCCGGTGCGTTCGAGCAGGTCGAGCCCGTAGGGCCAGCGGCCGGGCACCTCGCCGCGCGCGTGCCGGGCCTCCCACGACGCGACGTCCCGCTCGGCTCGGAAGACCACCTCGACGGCGGTGCGGGTCGCGGTGACCGGGGTCGCGGTCATCGGGGCTCCTCGGGGTGCAGCACGACGGGACGCGGCGCGCCGACGGCGCGTGCGAGAGCGGGACGCGGCACGGGTGCGCGGCGTGCGAGGGCGGCGGCGCCGGGGTGCTGCGGACAGGCGGCGCGCGCGCGAGCGGAGCGTCGGGC
>NZ_BHYL01000150.1 GCF_003851725.1 Cellulomonas algicola
GTCCGCAGCCGGCGGTCGTCGCCGCGCGGACGGCACCCGCGGCGCGGACGGTGTCCGGCAGGGCCGCGACCGCGGGCGCGGTGAGCCCGACGAGCGCGAGGACGGCGACGGCGGCCGCCAGCAGGGTCCCGCGGAGGCGGGTCGGGGTGGGGTGGCGCACGGTCGGCTCCTCCGGCTCGTCTGGTCCGCCCCCGCGTGGTCAGGACGCGTGCCGACGGTCGCCGACACGTGCGGGTGACGATCTACACCGATGAAGGTACGGAGCGGCGCACTGGCCCACACGACTGCGAAACGGTTCAGCGGGAGCGGGCTACGGGGGCATGAGGTCTGGCGACGGCCCCGTCCTAGAGTCGGGGCCCATGAGCACACTCCTGGACGGGCCGATGGACGCCGGGTGGATGGACCGAGCACGACCGCTCGACGAGATCCTCGTCGACGCCGCCCTGTGCATCTCGGACAGCGTCTACCACGGCCCCGTCAACGGCTTCAGCCGCGAGGAGTGGGGGAGCCTGCGCGAGCCGGTCGAGCCGCCGGACCTGCCGTGCCGCGTGCCGGGAGTGGTCGTGACGGACGACGCGCGCGGTCGCGAGGACGCGCTCGCCGCGTACTACGAGCGACTCGTCGACGTCGCCCGCCGCTGCGGCGCGTCCGTCGCCCTGGCTCGGCCGTTCCCCTACTTCCGCGTGACGCCTGTGGTGGTCGCGGCCGGCGAGCAGGTCGTTTCCTTCGACTGGACCGACGACGTCGCCGAGACGTCGCACATCCTGCGCGCCCTGGCCGGCGGGGGCGACGACGGTGTCGTCTGGGACGACGTCGACGAGGGGTGGTTCATCTACGTCGTCGTCCAGGACGGCGTCCTGTTCATCGGCCAGTTCGACCCCGACCGCCCGCGCGAGGAGCTGGTGCTCCGCGCCGACGCGCGCGTGGTCGCGGAGCAAGCCGCTGCGGCCCTCGACAGGCTGACGAGGCTGCACGCGCACCTCGTCGAGTCGCTCGGGCACGACTACTGGACGTCTCGCCACTGACAGGCGTCGAGGAGGCGCGTCCACCGGGGCCGCTCGCCCTCGGCGAACGCGGGTATCGCTGCGGCGGTCGGGCGCGCTGGACTACGGCATGGACGACGACGTGCTGGACGCCTACTCGCGGACCGTCTCGGGCGTCGCGGAGCGCGTGCTCCCGAGCGTCGCGAGCCTCACGGTCGTGACGCCCCGCGGCACGGGTGCGGGCTCGGCGAGCGTCATCACGCGCGACCGGCACCTGCTGACGAGCGCGCACGTCGTCGCGGGAGCCCGCCGGGTCGAGGCGGCGTTCCTCGACGGCACGACGGTCGACGCGGACGTCGTCGGCCGCGACCCGCTGTCCGACCTCGCGGTGCTGCGCGCCCACGACGACCTGCCCGACCCCGTCGAGCTCGGCGACGCCGCACGGCTGCGCGTCGGTCAGCTCGTCATCGCGCTCGGCAACCCGCTCGGCCTGGCGGGCAGCGTCACGGCGGGCATCGTCTCGGCGCTCGGGCGGTCCCTGCCGACCGCGTCGGGGCGCGTCGTCGACGAGGTCGTGCAGACCGACGCCGCGCTCAACCCGGGCAACAGCGGGGGAGTGCTCGCCGACGGCGCCGGTCGGATGGTCGGGGTCAACACCGCGCTCGCGGGCATCGGCGTCGGGCTGGCCGTGCCGGTCAACACGACGACCCGGCAGATCGTCGACGCGCTCATGACGCGCGGACGGGTGCGGCGCGCGTGGCTCGGCATCGCGGGGATCCAGGTCGCGCTGGCACCCGAGCTGGCTGCGCGCATGGGCTCGCGCACGGGGCTGCAGGTGGCCGACGTGTCCCCGGGCAGCCCCGCGCAGGAGGCCGGGCTGCGGCGCGGGGACGTCGTCGTCGAGCTCGACGGCAACCGGGTGGTGACCGCGACGGCCGTGCAGCGGCTCATGGTCGAGGACGCGATCGACCGGCGCATCGAGGTCACCGTGTGGCGCAACGGCGCCCTGGTCGACGTTCTCGCGTACCCGCGCGAGCTCGCGACGCCGTGACCGCTGACACGGGCACCGACCTGCTGGGCGCTCGTCACGCGCCCGGCCGTCGCTGAGGACGGCTACCTCGGCGAGGTCGTCGGGCGCCCGTTCCCCGAGGTGATGCCGCGATGGGACGACGCGGACGGAACCGCGCGCACCTGCGGGTCACCGCGGCGACTGGTCAGACGGTGACGGAGAGGTCCTGCAGCCAGGCCTGCCAGCGCGGCTCCTCGCGTCGCAGGTAGTCGGCGGCGTCGGGGGAGAACAGGAACGCGCGCACGCCGGCCGTGGCCTTCCCGTCGCCCTCGCCGTACGCGTAGACGTTGAGCACGCCCGGCACGGGTGCGGTCAGCCGCACCAGCGCCTGCTTCTCGCCGACCCGCTCGACGACGCCGGTGGAGCCGCGCACGTCGATCGTCTCGCCCTCCGCGCCGAGCCCGAGCCCGTCGCGCAGGGCGGTCCAGACCGCGGGCACGTCGCCGGCGTGCGACGCGGTGACGTCGAGGTGCGTCGCCTGCTGGCCGGGGAAGTGCGCGAGGTACGTGCGCAGGTTGTCGAAGAACGGCCGCCACTCGGCACCGAGGTCGTCCCACCACTCCGACTCCCAGTCGGCGCCGATGCCGAACCCGCTGCTCGTGACGTGCACGACGCACGTGCCGCCGGACCGCGCCTCGACGACGAACTCGGAGGTGAGCGGGCTCAGTGCGTCGGGGTCCTTGCCCATGAGGCGCGCCCAGTCCTCCTCGTAGACGAGGCGGTGCGGCGGGTCCCAGCGCACGACCTGGCCGACCGAGTCCATCTCGGGGCCCATGACGAAGCGCAGCGCGCCGCCCTCGCGCTCCTCGAGCTCGGTCTGCGTGAACCAGCCGCTCATGCCCGTCGCGGTGGCGATGGCCTGCCACACCTGCTCGGGCGTGCCGGGGACCTCGACGCTGAACTCCAGGCGGTACGGGACGTCCGGCGTGGTGGTGGTGGTGGTCATGAGCTCGTCTCCTCGGTGAGGGGGTGGGGGTCGGGCAGGGGGTGGGCCGCGACGACGAGCCGGTGCGGGCGCCCGTCGTCGTGGTGGTAGCGCGCGGCCAGCTCGAGCACCGCGGCGGTGAGGTCGTCGGCGAAGGCCGCGCGGTCGGCGGCCGACCGGAAGCCGATCGTGGTGTCGATCGTGAGCGTGGGAAGTCGTCGGTTGGACGTGCCGGCGCGGCGTGCGAGCGTGCCGACCTCGCGGACCAGCCGCCCGGCCAGCGCGACGAGGTAGGCGGCCGAGAGGTGGTCGGCCTTCTTGTCGGGGTCGGCCGCGGACACGGTCACGGCGGCGGGGGAGACGACGTACGCGGCCGCCGACGCCTGGAGCACGCGCTCGGTGATGCCGCCGTGCCGGCGCTCCTCGGCGAGCTCGACCAGCCCGTGCGCCTCGAGCGCCTTGAGGTGGTAGTTGACCTTCTGGCGCGTGATGCCGACGCGGGCGGCGAGCCCGGCGGCGGAGGCCGGGACGGCCAGCTCGGCGAGCAGCCGTGCCCGGACCGGGTCCAGCGCGGCGGCCGCAGCCTCCGCGTCCTCGATGACCTCGACGTCCTGCATGGCTCCACCGTGGCGCTTGACAACAAATCTTGTCAAGAGGCCCGCGCAGTCCTACGTTCGGCGCATGGGAAAGCTCATCTACTCGATGTTCACGTCGCTCGACGGGTACGCCGCCGACGCCGACGGCAGCAGCGACTGGGGCGGCGCGCTCGACCCCGTGCTGCACGACTTCGTGTCCGACCAGTCGCGGTCCGTCGGCACCTACCTCTACGGCCGCCGCATGTACGAGACGATGTCGTTCTGGGAGACCGCGCTCGACACCCCCGACCCGCCGGACTTCGTCCGGCACTACGCCGAGGTCTGGCAGGCCGCCGACAAGGTCGTCTACTCGACGACGCTCGACGCCCCCACGACCCGGCGGACCACGGTCGAGCGCACCTTCGACCCCGTCGCGGTGCGGGCCGAGGTCGACGCGCTCCACCACGACGTCACCATCGACGGCCCGACGCTCGCCGCGCAGGCGCTGCGCGCGGGGATCGTCGACGAGGTCCAGCCGTACGTCGCGCCCGTGTCCGTCGGCGGCGGGCTGCGCTTCTGGCCCGACGGCGTGCGACTTGACCTCGACCTCGTCGAGCAGCGGGCCTTCGGCAACGGCACCGTCTGGTCCCGGTACGCCGTGCGCCGCGGCTGACCCGTCCCCGCCGCGGCGCGCAGGGCGGCGCCGATGTGACTACCGTCACACTCATGACGCGTCCACGGCGGACGACGACGTCCGCGCTCCTGGCGGTGATCGCCGCGCTCGTCCTCGTCGGCTCGGTCGCGACGACCGCGTCCGCGGGGCCACGGCACCGCGTCGTCTACGACGCGCTCGGCGACTCCTACGCCTCCGGCTACGGGGTCCCGCCCTACACCGCGTGCGGACGGTCGCAGTCCGCCTACCCGGTGCAGCTCGACGGGCGACACCGCGTGCAGCTCGACGACTTCGTCGCCTGCGCGGGCGCCACGACCGTCTCGCTCGTCGCGGGCGGACAGCTCACCGCGCTCGACGCCGACACCGACCTCGTGACCCTGAGCATCGGCGGCAACGACGTCGGCTGGTCGACCGCGGTCGTCGCGTGCCTCGGCGGCACCGACGCGCAGTGCGCGGGCGCGACGGCCCTCGTCGACGCGCGCATCCGGGGCGAGCTCCCCGCCCTCCTCGACACCGTCTACGCGCAGGTCGCGGCCGCCGCGCCCGACGCCCGCGTCGTCGTCACCGGGTACCCGCGGCTCTTCTCGGCCGAGCACGGGGCCTACCTCGCGGCCTCGGTGGCCGAGCTCACCGCGCTCAACACCGCGGCGGACACCCTCGCCGCCGTGAACTCGGCCGCGGCCGACCGCGCCGGGTTCCAGTACGTCGACGTCCGCAAGCGGTTCACGGACCACGGTGCGAACGCACCGGACCCGTGGATCCTCGGACCCACCGACCCCGCGGCGTTCCACCCGACGGCCGACGGGTACGAGGCCTACACCGCCGCGGTGAACTCGGCGCTGGGACGGGTCCGACTCTGCTGAGCCGCGCGACGCGCCTCCACGGCGGTGGACCTTCGCCCTCTGCCGCGCTCGGACGCGCTCAGTCGCTCGGGCCGCCTTTCGCGGCAGCGAGACGACAAGGGCTCAGTGCCGGGGGCCGTCGAGCAGGTCGTCGAGCGAGACCTGGCGCAGCAGCCGGTGCTCCCCGACCACGTGCAGCTCGCCACCACGCGCCGTCAGCCTCCTGCGCCGGAGCTCCCGCCCGTCCGGCATGACGAGACGGCCCAGCGGCTCGCCGACCTCGATCCCGTCGTGGCACAGCCGGAACGGCGTCACGACGTCGAAGTCGGCGCCGTAGCCACCGACGAACGCGCCGCGATCGCCGTCGACCAGGACGGCCGCCGCGCCCGTCACGCCCGTCGCGCCGAGATCCGTCGCCGCGTCGCCCTCGGCGCGCACCAGGTGGAACTCCGTATACGCGTAGCACACGGCGGCCTCCCCGCTCACGTTCAGCGCATACACGTCGAACAGGCCCGGCAGGCCGCGCTCCGAACCCGGGTACGACCAGCGGATGTGCAGGTCCTCGTCGAAGCGGACGAGCCTGCGTGTGCTGATGTCGTCGGAGGCCTCGTCGAAGTACGCGATCCACACTGCCCCGGCGGGTGTCGTGAGGACGTGCTCGATCGCGTCACCGACGAAGCCGGCGGTCACGAGCCGCCCGTCCGTGTCCCACACCTGCGCGTTGGTCTCGCGTCTACGGGCACGCGCCGCGACCAGCAGGACCCTGCCGCCGGGGAGCGGTTGCACGAACGTCGCGTCCACCGCGCCGTCGAGCACGACGGGAGGTGCGGCCGCGTCGGTCCGGTCCAGCAGGAGGCGGTCCCCGCGCTCGCGGTCGCGGACGAGTGACAGCACCCGCCCGTCCGGTCCGACGCCGACCGCCACCGGGTCGTACACCCACCGCCCCATGTCCGGCCAGCCCTCCGGCTGCAGCCAGCGGCGTGCGTCCCGACGCAGCGGGATCATCGGCAGCGACAGCAGTGAGCGGCGGCGTGCCAGGTCAGCGCTGTCGCGCTCGTCCCACGAGGTCACGGCCGCATGATGCCAGGCCCGGTCGACCGACCGGTGGCGCCCCGGGTGGAACGGTCAGCGCAGGTCCGTGGCCGCGGCGCGCAGGACGCCGTCGACCACCGACGCGTCGTCCGGGCCGAGGTCGGGCGTGTACCGCCACTGCGTGTGCGTCCAGGCGTCCGCGAGGTGGTCGTCGGGCTCGACGGGCAGGCGCACGGACTCGCGGAACAGCGTCGTGACGAGCGGGCTGCCCTCGTGGACCGGGCTCTGCGCGCCCGTGAGCAGCACCTGGACGCCCGCCGACGGTCCCTCGTCGACGAGGTAGCGCAGGCGGCCCACGGCCGCGTCGTCGAACGCGGTCGGGAAGTCGTGCACGACCAGGAGACGGTGCGCGTCGTCCCCGCCGAGCGCGTCCAGCGCGCCCGCGGACCGTGCCATCTGCACGAGGTCGACGCGGCGGACCAGCGCGTCGAGGACCGCGCCCGCGGCCGTGACGGACGTCGCCGCGGGTGTCGACATGGCCCGGCTGCCCGGCTGGGCGAGCGCGGTGAGCGACGGCGCGAGCCCGCCCGTGAGGTCGACGACGAGCACGTCGAGACCGCCGACCGGGTAGGCCGCGAGCAGCCGTGCGACCAGCGCGCGGACCGCGCGGACGGCCGCGGCGTCGGTCCCGCTCGCGGTGTCGACCCACAACGGCTGCGCGAGCGGCAGCCCGAGCAGCATCGGGAAGCGCAGCGACGGCGCCTCCTCGACGTGCAGGTCGCCGACGCGCACGCCGGGTGACGGCGCGGCCGATGGGCGCCAGCCACGCCAGGCGGTGGCGTCCCACGGTGCCATCGCGGCCGGGAGACGACGCTCGTGGTCCGCGAGCTCGGCGGCGAGCTGGTGCAGGTCCGCGTCGTGCCGCTCGCGGGCGCGCGCGACGAGGTCGGCGTGCTCGCGCTCGGCCGCGGCGGCGGCGCTCTGCTGCCCCGGGCCGCCCCGGGTGCGGGGGTCGGCGACCAGG
>NZ_BHYL01000151.1 GCF_003851725.1 Cellulomonas algicola
GCCTCGGGCCGGGCGGGTGCGCAGGCCGAGCCCGACGACCGCGTCACCTCCGCGCGGGCGGCGGCGAGGCACGACGTGCTCGACCGTCGCGACGACGCCGCGGGTGCAGCGCCCGGACAGGACCTGCTCGACCGTCGCGACGACGCCGCGGGCGCAGCGCCCGGACGGGTCGTGTTCGACGGCCAGGACGCCCCCGCGGCCTCGCGCGACGCCTGGGCCGCCGACGCCCGGTGGGCCGACCTGCCCGCGTTCGCACTCCCGGCGGGCCGGACGGTGGTCGTCGCCGCGCACCCCGACGACGAGTCGCTCGCGGTCGGCGGGCTGGTCGCGGAGCTCGCCGCGCGCGGCAACCCGCCGGAGGTCGTCGTCCTGACGGACGGCGCCGCGTCGCACCCCGGTTCGCCGACCCTGAGCCGCGAGGAGCTCGCGGCCCGCCGCGCCGACGAGGTGCGCACGGCGGTCGGCGTCCTGTCCCCGGCGTCGCCCGTGACGCTGCTCGGCCACCCCGACGGCGGCCTGCGGGAGGTGCGCGCGGACGTCGAGGCCGCCCTGCGCCGCCTGCTCGGCACGGACCCGGTCGACACGCTCCTCGTCCCGTGGCGCGGCGACGGCCACCGCGACCACCGCGTCGCGGGCGAGATCGGCGCCGCGCTCGCGCGCGAGACGGGGGCGCGGCTCGTCGAGTACCCGTTGTGGATGTGGCACTGGGCGACGCCGGACGACCCGCGCGTGCCGTGGGACCGGATGCAGCTCGTCGACCTCGCCGACGGGTCCGTCGTCCGCCGGCACCGCGCCGTCGCGGCGCACCGCTCGCAGGTGCACCCGCTGTCCGACGACCCCCGCGACGCGGCCGTGGTGTCGCCCGACCTGGTCGCCGCGCTCGACCGTGACGTCGACGTCCTGGTCGTCGACGACCCGTCGGCGACGACGTTGCGGCAGCAGTACTTCGACGCGACGTACGCGCGCCGCGACGACCCGTGGGGTTTCGAGGACCGCTGGTACGAGGAGCGCAAGCGTGCCGTGACCCTCGCGGCGCTGCCCGACGCCCGCCACGGCCGGGTGCTCGAGGTCGGCTGCTCGATCGGCGTCCTCACCGCGGACCTCGCGGCGCGCAGCGACGAGCTGCTCGCGGTCGACGTCGCCCCCGCCGCGGTCGCCCGGGCCCGCGAGCGCGTCGCGTCGGCCGGACACGTGCGCGTCGAGGTCGCGGACGTCACCGACGGCGTGCCGGACGGCCCGTGGGACCTCGTCGTGCTGTCCGAGGTCGGGTACTACCTGTCCCGTGCGGACCTGCTCCGGACGGCCCGCGCGCTGCGCGCGTCGCTCGCACCGGGCGGCACGGTCGTGGCCGTGCACTGGCGGCACCCCGTCGCCGACTACCCCCTGACCGGCGACGAGGTCCACCGCGTGCTGCGCCGCGCGCTCGACCTCGCGCCGCTGGTCCGTCACGAGGAGGCTGACTTCGTGCTCGACGTGCTCGCCGCCGACCCGCGGTCCGTGGCCCGACGGACGGGGCTCGTATGAGCGTCCGTCACGTCGCGGTCGTCATCCCGGCACGCGACGAGCAGGACCTCGTCGGGCGGTGCCTCGCGTCCGTGTCGGCGGCCGCGCACCGGCTCCCGGCCGACGTGACCGTCGACGTCGTCGTCGTGCTCGACGGCTGCGTCGACGGCACCGCGGAGGTCGTCGCGTGCTTCCCGGCCGTCCGGACGGTCGTGACGCGCGGCGGGAACGTCGGGCGGGCGCGGGCCGCCGGGGTGCGTGCCGCCCTCGACCAGGTCCGCGGTGACCTGGCCGACGTGTGGGTGGCGTGCACCGACGCCGACTCGGAGGTGCCGGACGGCTGGCTGACCGACCACCTGCGCCTCGCCGACGCGGGCGCCGACGTGGTCGTCGGGACGGTCCGCCCGGACCCCCGCGACCTGCTGCCGGACGAGGTCGTGCAGTGGCAGGTCACGCGCGTGCCGGGGCGGCCGAACGGGCACGTGCACGGCGCGAACCTCGGTGTCCGGGCGAGCGCGTACGTCGCCGCCGGGGGCTTCGCGCCGCGCCGGGAGCACGAGGACGTCGGGCTCGTCGCGGCGCTGCACGCGGCAGGGGCGCGGATCGTCGCGTCGGACGTCGTCGACGTGCTGACGTCGGGTCGGCGCGAGGGCCGGTCGCCGGGCGGGTACGCGGGCTACCTCACGACGCGCTTCCCGCGGTCCGCGTCCCGGCCCGCCGACGTGGACCGGCCGGGGCTCGACCCGGTCGGCGCCGACGTTCCCGCGTCGGACCGGGTCACCGACCCGGCGACGCTGCTCGTCGCGGCGGACTGAGAGGTCCGCCCGATGCTGCGGGCCGACGGACCGCTCACCGCGGTCCGCTCGGCGTGGCAGGCCGACGGGTCGCGCACCGCGGTCCGCTCGGCGTGGCAGGCCGACGGGTCGCGCACCGCGGTCCGCTCGGCACAGCAGGCCGACTGGCCGCCCTCCGCGGATACGTGAGTCGGTCGCCGCGCCGGAGCCGACGGGCCGCCCGGCCGGGCCCGGCGCGCACTCAGACCTCCGGACGCGCCTCGTGACCGGGCCGGCCGTGCGTGCGGTTCCGCTCCTTGAGCTGCGCCTCGTAGACGTGCCGGCGGCCCTCCATGAGCCGTTCGCGCGTGCGCCGCTCGGCGTCGGCGAACGTCCGGTAGTACCCGTCGTCGAACTCCTCGACGATCTGGAACGTCCAGCGCCCGTCCAGCACGTTGCGCCCGACGACCTCGGCGCGGAGCTCGTCGGCGACGTCGGGGTGGCCGGCCTCGGCGAGCTGGTCGAGCGCCTCGGCGAGCTCGGCGTCCGCGCGGCCGACGAGGCGGTGGAAGGCGTAGAGCATGCCGCGGGCGTGCTCGATGACCTCGAACGCGGCGGTGACGCCGCCGACGGCCTCGACGACCTCGTCGCTGACGCCCGGGGGTGGCAGGTGGTTGTCGGTCGGCCGGTCGGGTGTGCGGGGGTCGCGGGTGCGGGTGTCGGGGGCGTCGCTCATCGCCCCATCGTCGGTGCCGTCGGTGCGGCGCGCTCGTCGTGCGTCGCGCATGCGCACGGACGGGCCCGGACGCGACGACGGGCCGCGGCGCCCTCGGTGCGCGCCACGGCCCGTCGTCGTGCCGGGGTCCCGGTCAGTCCTCCGCGAGGAGCGCGTCGACCTGGCCGAGCGCCCCGACGATGCCCTCCTCCATGCCCATGCTCACGAGCTGCTCCATGGCCTGGGCCGACGGGAACTGCGACGTGATCGTCATGAGCGTGCCGGGGAACGCGCCATCGAGCCGGACGACCGCGCGCGTGACGAGCCCGTCGTCCTGGGGCGCGCCCGACTGGTCGGCGAACCCGTCGTCGAACGCGAGGCCGTTCGGGGCGTCGATCGTGACGAACTCCCACCAGCCGTGGGCCTTCTCGCCCTCGGGGCCGGTCATGTAGTACTGCGCGCGGCCACCGGGCACGAAGTCGTGCGCCGTGAACGTGGCGGGCCAGGTCGGCGGGCCCCACCACCGCTCGAGCTTGCGCGGGTCGGACCAGACCTGCCACACCTTGTCGGGCGTGGCCGTGAACTCGGCCTTGATGGTCAGGGTCAGGGCCTGCGGGTCCTTGTGGCTCTCGACGACGGTCATGCGTCCTCTCCTTCGTCCAGCAGGGCGTGGATGCGGTCGAGGCGTCCGCGCCAGATCTCCTCGTAGACGTCGAGGAGCCGGGCGGCTGCCCGGATCGCCTCGACGTTGCCGCGCACGAGCCGCTCGCGGCCCTGCGTGGTCTTGGTGACGAGCGCGGCGCGCTCGAGCACGGCGACGTGCTTCTGGACGGCGGCGAAGCTCATGTCGTACCGCCGGGCCAGCGCGGAGACGGACTCCTGCTCGTGCAGGACGCGCCGGACGATGTCCCGGCGGGTCCGGTCGGCCAGGGCCGCGAAGACCCTGTCGACGTGCGCGGTGTCCATTCCTACAACCATGTGGTTGTACGTTACGCGTCGAGCGTCGCCGTGGCAAGGGTCGCGACGGACGGCGGGCCGGACGTCCAGGCGGACGGACGTCCAGGCGGACGGACGGCCGGGCGGACGGACGGCCGGGCGGACGGCCGGGCGGACATGTGGACGGGTGGCCGGCGCGGACGTGCGGACGGACGGCCGCGGCGGCCACGCCGACGGGAGGCCGGCGCCACCGGTGTCAGGCGAGCGCGAGGTCAGGCGGACGCGGGGTCAGGCGGACGCGGGGTCAGGCGAACGCGACGTGCTGCGGGTCGGGCGCGACCAGCAGCGTCTCGTCCCCCTCGACCTCGCGGACGCCCCACAGCCGACGGAAGCGGTCACGACCCGTGCGGTCCACCACCTCGCCGAGCACCCGCTCCGCCCGGTCGCGCGCCCCGAGGACCCACATCGCCGTCGCCGCGAGCGACCCGCGCACCGGCGGCGAGTCGGGCGCGTCCGCGAGCATCTCGAGCGCTTCGACCGCCGAGGTCCGCCGCTCGTCCGCCAGGGCCCGCAGCGCGCTCGACACGACCGCCGGGTCGCCGTCCTCCGCCGCGGCCAGCAGCGCCGCCTCACGCGCGTCGCCGGTCGGCAGCGCCGCGTACCACCGCACGGCCGCGACCTGCCGCTCCAGGTCGCCGCTCGTCTCCTCGCCCACGACCGCGCCGGGGCCGTCGATCGGGGCCGGCGGTCCGTCGTCCCGGACGACCGCGAAGACGAGCGCACGCTCGCGCTCGAGCACCGACGGCGCGAGCGCCTGCGACCCGTCGAAGTCCCGCGACGGCGGCGGCAGGCTCACGACGCCTGCCCCGCGACGGCCACCCGCACCGGCACCGTCACCCGCACCGGCACCGCCACCCGCACTGAGCAGGACCGCCGTCACCTCCAGGTCGCCACCGCGACCCTCACCCAGCACCACGAGGTCCGCCCGCGCGCAGCGCGCCCCGACCGTCGACCGCGTCCGCCGGTCCAGGTGGTCGAGCCACGCCGCGGGCACGTCCGCGAACGTCGTGACGGGTGTGACGATCGATCCCATGGGCGGTCAGTAGGTGATGAGATCGGCCGACGACTTGGTGCCGATGCTCGTCGAGCCGTTGCCGATCGTGAACACGATCCCGGCGGGCGTCGTGCGCGTCGAGGCCGCGCCGAACGAGTGCCAGCCGTTCCGGTCCCGGATCCCCGTCTTCATGAACAGCGTGTCGTAGATCCCCGCCCACTTCGTCTGGTCGTTGCCGAGCCCCGCGTGCGTGAGCTTCGCGGTGATCTCGTCCAGCACCTTCTTCTCCGCCTCGGCGGCCGACCCCATCGGCGGGAACGTCTTCCCGACCACGTGGTCGGTCAGCACCTGCTCCGCCTCCTTGATCGAGATGTCGCGCGCCTGCTTGATGTCGTCCGCGTGCTCCGCCTCCGCCTGGCTGTTGCGCGCCGCGATCGACGCGCTGAGCTCGAAGTACACGTCCTTGCCGCCCTGCTGGCCGATCGTCTTGTGCACCCCCGCACCGACGAACTGGCAGGTGTTCGTCCCCTCGTCCATGTGCTGGACCCACGTCGGCGAGCACGTGTACGTCGCCGGTCCGGCACCGCCCGGCACCGGCTTCGTCCCGAAGTCGAACTTCGGCGCCTTGTAGCCCGTCGGCGCCGTCGTGAGCCCGAGCCGCATCGGGTTGGGCGCGCTACCGCCGCTCTGCACCGTCGCGATCGCCGTCGCGGTCGGCGCCGTCGCGAGCGCCTCGAACCCCTCCTCCGCAGCGAGCGACGTCGCAGGCACCTCGACGGGCGACGCGAGCCCCGCCGCCTCGAACACCCGGTCGCTGCCCGCCTCGACGGAGGGCTGGTCAGGCAGGAGGACGACCGACTCCGCCGCCCGGAGCCCGCGCGCCACCGGGACGTCGACGGGCAGCCCGCGCGCGGACATGCGCTGCACGTACGCCCCGACGGCCCGGTTGCCCGCCCGGCGCTGCAGGTCCACGAGCGCGGGCTCAGCCCGCCCGTTCCCGACGAGGACGGTGCCGGGGCGACCGTGCCGGACGGTGCCACCCAGGTCGTCGCGGAGCTCGGTGTCGCGGTGCACCCGCACCGCACGGTGACCCCTCATCGCACGCCCCCTCGGGTGAGGTGTCCGATTGTCGACCCTAGACCCGGCGTCGCGACGCCGACAAGATCGCCCCCGACGCACCGCGCACCACCGGCCCGCCAGCCGTCACACGCCGCGCACCACCGGCCCGCCAGCCGTCACACGCCGCGCACCACCGGCCCGCCGGCCGTCACACGCCGCGCACCACCGGCAACCGGCCGTCGTCCACCGCCTCCTCGAGCTCCGCGTGGTCCGCCTCCGTGCGGTCCGCGTACGTCGCCGCGAAGTCCGCGAGCGCCTCGTCCGCCGCCGACGACCCGCCCAGGTACGCACCGATCGCGATCGCGTCGCCCGACCGTGCGTGCGCCCGCGCGAGGGTCCACGCGCACAGGCGCCCGTACACCTCGAGCCCCGCCGGCCTGGCCCCGGTCAGGTCGAGGCCGCCCTTCCAGTCCCGCAGCTGCCGCACGTAGTAGTCGCGCGCGACCCCGTCCGGGCCCGCCGACCGCTGCCACCCGAGCATCACGTCGCTCACGGCCTGCATGAGCCGCTGACCCTCGACGACCCGCTGCCCCTGCTGCGCGTACGCGCCCCGCCCGACGTGCGGCTCCAGGACCGACGCCTGCGCCTCCTTCGCCTGCAGCACGAGCACGTCGTCGGAGTCCACGCCCTGCAGCAGCACGACGAACGCGCGCGTCCCGACGCTGCCCACGCCCACGACCTTCCGCGCGATGTCCACCACCCGGTACCGCTCCGCGAGGCGCCGCCGGTCCGGCGCGAGCGACGCGCGGTAGTCGACCAGCAGGTCCGCGATGCCGCGCCGGAACACGGGGGCGGCGTCCGCGGGCAGCACGTCCTCGAGCGTCGACACCAGCGGCGGGTCCGCGACGAACCGCCGCTCGTCGCCCTCCACGCGCGTGAGCCGCGCGGCCGCCTGCAGGTGGTCGCGCCGTCGCGCCTTGTCGAGCGCCGACCGCGCCCGCCGCACCATGCGCTCGTCGTGCGGCACCGCGTCGACCAGGTCGCCCAGGTCGATCCGCGCGTACCAGACCGCCAGCGCCGTCTGCCCCGCGAAGTCCCGCACCGCCTCGCGGTACGCGCGCGCCGCGCTCACGACGATCTCGCGGCGGCGTCTCCGCCCCACGTCGAGCGTGCGCGCGACCACCTCGAGGCTCGCGAGCAGACGCTTCACGTCCCACTCGAACGGGCCGGGGTGCGACTCGTCGAAGTCGTTGAGGTCGAACACGAGGTTCCGCTCCGGCGACCCGTACGTGCCGAAGTTCGCGACGTGCGCGTCGCCGCACAGCTGCACACCCAGCCCCGAGTCCGCCGACGCGCCCAGGTCCGCCGCCATCACGACCGCCGACCCGCGCAGGTACGCGAACGGCGACTCCGCCATCCGCCCGTACCGCACCGGCACCAGGTCGGGCAGCCGCGTCGTCGCCTGCGCCTCCAGCAGGTCCAGCGCACCCGGCCGCCCGCCACGCCCCGCGACCTCCGCGAGCGCCGACCGCGGCACCCGCTTGCGCGCCGCGCGCCCCTCCGCAGCCCGCGCGATCCGCTCCGCCGACGGCGGCGCGGCACGCTCCGCCCGACGGCCTGCGGGTTCCGGCCCTCGTTCCTCCGTCATCCGTCGACGGTAGGCCAGCACGCCACGGCGCATCCTCGTCCCCGGCGGGTGACCCCGACGTCGACCGGAACGTCGGGGTGGGGCGGAGGGCGTGGGATTCGAACCCACGAGGACGGGGGTGTCCCGCCCCAACGGTTTTCAAGACCGTCTCTTTCGGCCGCTCAGACAGCCCTCCCGACGCTGCTGGGTCCGCCTGCTCGAAGCCCGCGCGCTGGGGACGATCCTCCCACAGCGGCTCCCCGTGCCGACCCCTGTTCCCGGGCCGGCACGACGGTCACGACGACGCCCGCACCTGCTCCCACCAGGCCGCCGGCCACCCCGGGCTGACGACCTCCAGGCCGTGCAGCACGGCCACCTGCGCGAGCTGCACGTCGTACGTCGCGACCGCCCCGACCTGCGGGTGCGCGACCGCCGCCCCCACGTGCAGCGCGACGAACGACGGCAGCACCGCCGCGACGCGGGCCGCCGCGTGCAGCGACTGGTCCGAGAACCGCACGACCTCGACGCGGTCCGTCACGTCGTGCGCGACGCCGTGCGCCTCGACGCCACGGGGACGCGCGACGCGGCGCAGCTCGCTCACGCCGAGGAACGTCGTGACGAGCCGGTCCTCGTGGGCGGCCGCCCACACGAGCCACGCGTCACGTGACGGGGCGCCGACGAGGTACCGGCTGAGCGCCGACCCGTCGACGTAGACCCGCGGACGCTCACGGCGCGGGACCAGCGACCAGGGCACGGGGTCGGGCGGGGTGGACGGCTCGGCCGCCGCGCGGTCCGCCCCGGCCGCGCCGGCGGTGAGCCGCTCGTCCGCGGTGGGCCCACCGGTCGCTGACCGGTCGAGGGTCGGGTCGTCGGTGACCTGGTCGTCGTCGTGCGCCGGGTCGTCGAGGGCCGGGTCGTCGAAGGCGGGGTCGTCGAAGGCGGGGTCGTCGGTGCCCGGGTCGTCGGTGCCCGGGTCGGGGGTAACCGGATCATCGGTGCCCGGGTCGTCGGTGGCCGGGTCATCGGTGCCCGGGTCGGGGGTGCCCGGGTCGTCGGTGGGCGGGTCGACCGGGGGTCGTACGGGCCCGAACGGGTGAGGGACGCCCCGGACGGGCGTCGGTGTCGTGGTCGGCGCCCACGGCAAGGGGCCGACGGTCGTGCCGTCGTCGCCCGCTGTGCGCGGCTGCGGAAGGGCGGAGACCCGGACCACCGCGCCGGGCGAGCGGTCCGCGGCGCGCCCGTCGAGCAGCACCGCGCGCCCGAGCACGGGACGGCGCTCGGGTGGCTGCGGGGGGACGACCGGCGGCACCCCTCCATGATCCCGCACCGCGTCTGGGACCCCGGGCGCCGACGGGACCGTCGTCGAGCCGACGGTCGAGGCGAACGTCGGTACGGCCGTCGGGGCCGGACGCGCCGACGGCCGGCCCCCGTGCGGGGACCGGCCGTCGATGGGTGCGGGGTGGCTCACCGGTTGCGCAGACGCTCCATCGCGAGCTGCACGAGCGAGATGAGCGCCTGCTTGGTGGCGGCACGCGACCGGGCGTCCGTGTAGAGCACGGGCACGTGCGCCGGGATGGCGAGCGCCTCACGGACGTCGTCGAGCTGGTGCTTGGCGACGCCGTCGAAGCAGTTGACGCCCACGACGAACGGGATGCCCCGGCTCTCGAAGTAGTCGACCGCCGGGAAGCACTGGTCGAGACGGTCGGTGTCCACGAGGACGACCGCACCGATCGCGCCGCGGACCAGGTCGTCCCACATGAAGAGGAAGCGGTCCTGGCCCGGCGTGCCGAACAGGTAGAGCCACAGCTGGCCCGGCAGCGCGATGCGGCCGAAGTCCATGGCGACGGTCGTGGTGGTCTTGCGGTCCGACACGCCACCGGCGTCGTCGACGCCGACGGAGTGCTCGGTCATCGCGGCCTCGGTGTTGAGGGGCTCGATGTCCGAGATGGACCCGATGAAGGTCGTCTTGCCGACGGCGAAGCCGCCCGCGACGACGATCTTGACGACGGTGGGTGCGACAGACCCCGCGGTCCCCGCCGGAGCGGCGACGGCGGCGTCAGAGGGCGGAAATGCCATTGAGAACACTCTCCAGCACGCTCAGGGACAGGGCGGGGGACTCACCGGTGTTGACCTCGACCGGCTGAGAGGTGTGCACGCGCACGTACTGCTGGTCGGAGAGGTCGGACACGAGGATCCGGACCACCCCGAGAGGAAGGTGGAGCAGAGCCGACAGCTCCGCGACGGAGATGTAGGTGTGCGCGGCGTGCTGCAGGATCGCCCGCTTCTCGGGCGGCAGCCCCGCGCTGGTCACAGCGCCCGGCATCACCTCGACCAGTGCCTCGAGAGGCAGGTCGGAGCGCGCCGAGCGCACGCGGCCGCCGGTGACGGCGTAAGGCCGCACCGTCCTGGCCTCGTACTCGATGTGCTCACTCATCTTCGAGCCGTCTCCGTTCGCGTCAGGCCACGGGGGCGCGGGTCGCGCCGTCGACGGGCAGCTGGCCGCGCATCTCGGAGATGAGCTGCGGCGTGAGCGTCGCCTCGGTGCGCGAGACGAGCATCGCCATCTCGTAGCCGATGAGGCCGACGTCGCAGCTCGACTCGGCGACCACGGCGAGGACCGAGCCGTTCGAGACGCTCATCAGGAAGAGGAACAGGGCGTCCATCTCGATGATCGCCTGGCGCACCTCCCCTGCGCGGAGCTGGCGCGACGCGCCACGGGTCAGGCTCGACATGCCGGAGACGATCGCCGCGAGCTGGTCGCCGCTGGTGCGGTCGAGCTGCTCCGACATCGCCATGAGCAGACCGTCCGCCGACACCACGAGCGTGTGGCGAGTGCCGGGCACGGTCCGGACGAAGTTGTCCAGGAGCCAGCCGAAGTTGGCTGCCTCGGTGCTGAGCGCGGTCACACTTCCTCCTTGCTGGTGCAGTCGGTGACGACTGCGGGGTGAGACGTCACCTGGGCGGAGACGGCTGGTCGGGAATCGTAGGCCGTCATGAGGCCTGGCCGTTGGGGCCGGTGGGGCCGTCCGAGGCACGACGGCCACGGTTGGTCCCGGACTGGAAGCTCGACAGGCGGGAGCGGAGCTGGTCCGCGTCGCGCTGGACGGGCTTGCCCTCGTCCGCGGCCGGGACGGCCGACGGCACAGCTGAAGGAACACGCCGCTGCAGGGTCTCACCGGTCATGCCCATGGAGGCGGGCCGGTAGGCCGACAGCTGGCTGAGCTCGGACAGAGCCTGCTCCTGGATGTCGGACCGCATCGCGAGCATCGCGGCGACCTCGTCGTCGAGCGTCCCGATGCGGGGCGCGACCGACGGCGGGAGCGACGGGTGCGGCACGGTCGCGGCGGGCGCGGCAGCCGCCGGCGGGCGGGGCGCCCACTCGGGCGGGGCCCACCCGGAAGCCGGGCGCTGCTCGGTCGTGGCGGAGGCCGGGACCGGAGCCGGGGCCGGCG
>NZ_BHYL01000152.1 GCF_003851725.1 Cellulomonas algicola
GCCCGCAGCCGCGCGGCGTCCGGTCCCGCGGCCAGGACGCCGCGCGAGGACGACGCGAGGACCTGCCGGCGGGCGGCGCCGAAGACGGCCGTGAGCTCGCGCGGGCCCGCGCCCTGCGCGCCGACCCCCGGGGCGAGGAGGGGGCCGTTGACCGCGGTCAGGTCCGTGCCGGTCCGGGCGGCCGCGTCGCCGACGGTCGCGCCCACGACCAGGCCGATCGAGCCCATCGGGTCGACGCCGGCGTTGAGCGCCGCGGCGCGCGCCGCGATCGTCGCTGCCACGGTCGAGCCGTCCGCGGTGCGGGCGTGCTGCACCTCGGGGCCCTCCTTGTTCGACGTCAGGCACAGGACGAACAGGCCGCGGCCCGTCGCGAGCGCGGCGTCGACGGCCGGGTCGAGCGATCCGAAGCCCAGGTACGGCGAGACCGTGAGCGCGTCCCCGGCGAGGGGCGAGCCGTCCCGCAGGTACGCGTCGGCGTAGCCCGCCATGGTCGAGCCGATGTCGCCGCGCTTGGCGTCGACCACGACGAGCGTGCCCGTGCGGCGACCCTCGGCCACGACCTCCTCGAGCACCGCGACGCCCGCGGAGCCGTGCCGCTCGAACAGCGCGGCCTGCGGCTTGACCGCCGCGACGTGGCCGGCGACCGCGGCCATCAACGTCGACGCGAACGCCCGCAGGCCGGCGGCGTCGTCGGTCAGCCCCCAGTCCGCGAGCAGCACCGGGTGCGGGTCGATGCCGACGCACAGCGGGCCGTGCGCGTCCATCGCGGCGGCCAGGCGCGCGCCGAACGGCTCGCTCGCGGTCGCGTGACCGGACGCGTCGGCGCCCGCCAGGCCCGTCACGCGGTCACCACGGCCGCCTGCGCGCGCCGCTGGTCCGCCGCGGCGTCGTGCTCCTGCAGGCTCGTCACCGTGAACGGCCCGGCCTGCGCGGCCTCGATCGCCTGCACGGCCGCGCCGAGCTGCTGCACGGTCGTGACGATCGCCTTGTCGGCGGCCGTCGTGGCCGCGCGGATCTCGTAGCCGTCGGCGCGCGCGCCCTGGCCCGACGGCGTGTTCACGACGATGTCGACGTCGCCGGCCGTGATGAGGTCGACGATCGTCGGCTCGCCGTCGACGCCCCGGCCGGACGAGTACTTGCGCACGACGCGCGAGCGGATGCCGCTGCGGTGCAGGACCGCCGCGGTGCCCTCGGTCGCGAGGATCTCGAAGCCGAGCTCCGCGAGCCGCTTGACCGGGAAGACGATCGAGCGCTTGTCCCGGTCCGCCACGGAGATGAACGCGGTGCCGCTCGTCGGGAGGCCGCCGAACGCCGCCTCCTGCGACTTCGCGAACGCGGTCGGGAAGTCGACGTCGAAGCCCATGACCTCACCCGTCGAGCGCATCTCCGGCCCCAGGACCGTGTCGACGACGACGCCGTCGGCGGTGCGGAACCGCTTGAAGGGCAGCACGGCCTCCTTGACGGCGACCGGAGAGTCGAGGTCGAGCACGCTCGCGTCCTGCACGGGCAGCAGGCCCGCCGCGCGCAGGTCCGCGATGGACCGGCCCGCCATGACGAGCGCCGCGGCCTTCGCGAGCGAGACGCCCGTGGCCTTCGAGACGAACGGCACGGTCCGCGACGCGCGCGGGTTCGCCTCGAGGACGTAGAGCACGTCGGAGACGAGCGCGAACTGGATGTTGAGCAGGCCGCGCACGCCGACGCCCCGGGCGATCGCCTCGGTCGACAGGCGGATGCGCTCGAGCTCGGACGTCGACAGCGTCACCGGGGGCAGCGCACACGCCGAGTCACCGGAGTGGATGCCGGCCTCCTCGATGTGCTCCATGACGCCGCCGAGGAACAGCTCCTCGCCGTCGAACAGCGCGTCGACGTCGATCTCGATCGCGTCGTCGAGGAAACGGTCGATGAGCAGCGGCGGGAGCGTCCCGGCGCGGCCGCCGTCGGCGGCGTTGTCGAGAGCACGCTGCACGTACTCGGCGAGCTGGTGCTCGTCGTAGACGATCTCCATGCCCCGACCGCCGAGGACGTACGAGGGGCGCACGAGCACCGGGAAGCCGATCCGACGCGCGGTCTCGCGCGCGCCGGCGAGCGTCGTCGCGGTGCCGAAGGCCGGCGCGGGCAGGCCCGCGGCCTCGAGCACCTTGCCGAACTCCCCGCGGTCCTCCGCGGCGTCGATCGCCGACGGCGGCGTGCCGAGGATCGGCAGACCGGCGTCCGCGAGGCGCTGCGCGAGCGACAGGGGCGTCTGACCGCCGAGCGTCACGATGAGCCCCGCGACGGGACCCGCGGCGAGCTCCGCGTGGTAGACCTCGAGCACGTCCTCGAACGTCAGCGGCTCGAAGTACAGGCGGTCCGAGGTGTCGTAGTCCGTCGAGACGGTCTCGGGGTTGCAGTTGACCATGACGGTCTCGAACTCGCCCTTGAGCGCCAGCGCGGCGTGCACGCACGAGTAGTCGAACTCGATGCCCTGGCCGATGCGGTTCGGCCCCGAGCCGAGGATGAGGATCGCGGGCCGCTCGCGCGGCCGCACCTCGGTCTCCTCGTCGTAGGAGGAGTAGTGGTACGGCGTGAGGGCGGCGAACTCCGCGGCGCACGTGTCGACCGTCTTGTAGACGGGCCGCAGGCCCACGGCGTGCCGGGCGCCGCGCACGGCGTCCTCGGTCGTGCCGCGCAGCTGCGCGACCTGCGCGTCCGACAGACCGTGCCGCTTGGCGTGCGCGAGGACCTCGCGGGTCAGCGCGGGCGCCGCGGCGGTCTCGGCCGCGACCTCGTTGATCAGCTGGACCTGGTCGAGGAACCACGGGTCGATGCCCGTGAGCGCGTACACCTCGTCGACGTCCACACCGGCGCGCAGCACCTGCTGCACGTCGATCAGACGCCCCTCGGTGGGCCGGCCGATGGTCCCGAGCAGCGCGTCGAGTGCCTCCCCCGTCGCCGGCTCGCCGGCCCAGTGGAACACCGAGCCCTTCTTGTCGATCGACCGCATCGCCTTGCCGAGCGCCTCGGTGAAGTTGCGGCCCAGCGCCATGGCCTCGCCGACGGACTTCATGGTCGTCGTGAGCGTCGGGTCGGCGGCGGGGAACTTCTCGAACGCGAACCGCGGCACCTTGACGACGACGTAGTCGAGCGTCGGCTCGAACGACGCGGGCGTCGAACCCGTGATGTCGTTCGGGATCTCGTCGAGCGTGTAGCCGACCGCGAGCTTCGCGGCGATCTTCGCGATCGGGAAGCCCGTCGCCTTCGACGCGAGGGCCGACGACCGCGACACGCGCGGGTTCATCTCGATGACGACGACGCGGCCCGTCGTGGGCTCGACCGCGAACTGGATGTTGCAGCCGCCGGTGTCGACGCCGACCTCGCGGATGACCGCGATGCCGATGTCGCGCAGCTTCTGGTACTCGCGGTCGGTGAGCGTGAGCGCGGGCGCGACCGTCACCGAGTCGCCGGTGTGCACGCCGACCGGGTCGACGTTCTCGATCGAGCAGACGACCACGACGTTGTCGTGCTTGTCACGCATGAGCTCGAGCTCGTACTCCTTCCAGCCGAGGATCGACTCCTCCAGGAGCACCTCGGTGGTCGGCGAGTAGTGCAGGCCCTGGCCGACGATGCGGCGCAGGTCGTCCTCGTCGTACGCGATGCCCGAGCCGAGGCCGCCCATCGTGAACGACGGTCGCACGACGACCGGGTAGCCGAGGTCCTCGACCGCGGCCAGGGCGTCGTCGATCGTGTGCACGATCGCCGACCGCGCGGACTCGCCGCCGCAGACCTCGACGACCTGCTTGAACTGCTCGCGGTCCTCGCCCTTCTGGATCGCGGGGATGTTGGCGCCGATGAGCTCGACGTCGTACTTCGCCAGGACGCCGGCCTCGTCGAGCGCGATCGCCGCGTTGAGGGCCGTCTGGCCGCCCAGCGTCGGCAGGATCGCGTCGGGGCGCTCCTTGGCGATGATGCTCGTGAGGACCTCGGTCGTGATCGGCTCGACGTACGTCGCGTCGGCGAACTCGGGGTCCGTCATGATCGTGGCGGGGTTCGAGTTGACCAGGACGACCCGCAGGCCCTCCTCCTTGAGCACGCGGCACGCCTGCGTCCCCGAGTAGTCGAACTCGCACGCCTGGCCGATGACGATCGGGCCGGACCCGATGACCAGGACGCTGGAGATGTCGGTGCGGCGGGGCATCAGGCGGCACCCTTCGTGGTCGGGTCGTCGGTGCCGGTCATGAGGCCGACGAAGCGGTCGAACAGGTAGGCGGCGTCGTGGGGACCCGCGGCCGCCTCCGGGTGGTACTGGACGGAGAACGCCGGCAGGTCGAGCGCGCGCAGGCCCTCGACCACGTCGTCGTTGAGGTCGACGTGGCTCACGACGACCCGGCCGTAGCGGCCGCCGTCGTGCGGTGCGGTGGACTCGCCGTCGAGCGGCGCGTCCACGGCGAACCCGTGGTTGTGCGCCGTGATCTCGACCTTGCCCGTGGCCCGGTCGATCACCGGCTGGTTCACGCCGCGGTGCCCGTAGCCGAGCTTGTAGGTGCCGTAGCCGAGCGCGCGGCCGAGCAGCTGGTTGCCGTAGCAGATGCCGAAGAACGGGATCCTGCGGTCCAGCACGTCGCGCAGGAGCTCGACCTCGTGCGTCGCGGCCGACGGGTCGCCGGGGCCGTTCGAGAAGAACACGCCGTCGGGCTGCGTCGCGAGGACGTCGTCGATCGTCGAGGTGGAGGGCAGCACGTGCACGCGCACGCCGCGCTCGGCGAGCCGCTGCGGGGTCATGGCCTTGATGCCCAGGTCGACGGCCGCGACCGTGGCGACGGGCGTGTCCAGCGGCGTGCCGTCGGGGCCGAGCGCCTCGACGACGTACGGCTCGTCGGTCGAGACCTCACCGGCCAGGTCGGCGCCGACCATGGCGGGTGCCGTGAGCACCTCGTCGAGCAGCTCGTCGACCGGCCGGCGGTCGCCCTCGGGACCGACCAGCGCGTCGCCCGAGAAGACGCCCGCGCGCATGACGCCGCGCTCGCGCAGGTGCCGCGTGAGGGCACGCGTGTCGACGCCGCTGATCCCGACGACGCCCTGCGCGTCCAGCTCCTCGTCGAGGGTGCGGCGCGCGCGCCAGCTCGACGACCGGCGCGCGGGGTCCCGCACGACGTACCCGGCGACCCAGATGCGCCCCGACTCGGGGTCCTCGTCGTTCACGCCGGTGTTGCCGATGTGCGGCGCCGTCATGACGACGATCTGCCGGTGGTACGACGGGTCGGTCAGGGTCTCCTGGTAGCCGGTCATGCCGGTGTTGAAGACGATCTCGCCGAGGGTCCGGCCGGTGGCGCCGTACGCCTGCCCGGCGAACGTCCGGCCGTCCTCGAGGACGAGCACTGCGTCGGTCATGGTGTCTCCTCCTGCCCGGCGGGGGCGCCGGGCGTGTGGTCGATGAGGGCGGCGACGGCGTCGACCAGCGCGGGGCGGTCGGCGGCGTGCCGGGGGCGCAGGCCGGTGTCGAGGCCGCGCGGGTCGTCGGGGTCGGGCTGCCAGGTGAGGACGACGAGCCCGTCGCCGCCGACGACCTTGCCCGCGATGCCGGGCGCCGTGCCCGCCGCGCGCAGGGTGCCGGCCGGGACGAACACGTCGGCCGCGCCGGTCCGGGTGATCCGCACCCCCGCGTCGTGGACCGCCACGACGGCCGGGCTGCGGACGCCGAGGTCGTGCGCGACGACCCGGTCGAGCCAGTCACCGGCGCGCGTCGACGACACGTACAGCGCCTCGACGGGACCGAACCGGGTCTCCCCCAGGTCGGCGGGCTCGGTCGGCAGCGACGGGACGACCTCCTCGGTGCGTCGTCGTCGGGCCCGCCAGCCGGAGCGCATGCCCCACAGCGCGAGCAGCGCGAGCGCGACGCAGCCGGCGACGGCGAGCGCGGTGCGCATCAGCGGACCACCGCCGCGTCGCACGGCTCGCCGTCGAGGACGGTCGCGCGGCCGCGCAGGAACGTCGCGACGACGCGTCCCGGCAGCTCACGTCCGCGGAACGGCGAGTTGACGGCCTTGGTGGCCTGCTGCGCCGGGTCGACCGTGGTGCGCGCGGCCGGGTCCCACAGCACGAGGTTGGCGGGCTCACCGACCGCGATCGGGCGGCCGTGGTCGGTGACGCGGCCGATCCGGGCGGGCGCCTCGGACAGGACGCGTGCGACGTCCGCCCAGGTGAGGCGGCCGGTGTCGACCATCGTCTGCTGGACGACGGACAGCGCGGTCTCGAGCCCTGTCATGCCGAACGCGGCAGCCGCCCACTCGCAGTCCTTGTCCTCGCGCGTGTGCGGCGCGTGGTCGGTCGCGACGATGTCGATCGTGCCGTCGGCGAGCCCGGCGCGGACCGCCTCGACGTCCGCGTCGGTGCGCAGCGGCGGGTTGACCTTGAACACCGGGTCGTAGCCGCGGGCGAGGTCGTCGGTGAGCACCAGGTGGTGCGGGGTGACCTCGGCGGTGACGTCGATGCCGCGCGACTTGGCCCACCGGACGATCTCGACCGAGCCGGCGGTCGAGAGGTGGCAGACGTGCAGGCGCGACCCGACGTGCTCGGCGAGCAGCACGTCGCGCGCGATGATCGCCTCCTCCGCGACGGACGGCCAGCCGGTCAGCCCGAGCTCGGCCGAGACGACGCCCTCGTTCATCTGCGCGTTCTCGGTGAGCCGCGGCTCCTGCGCGTGCTGGGCGACGACGCCGTCGAACGCCTTGACGTACTCGAGCGCGCGCCGCATGAGCACCGGGTCGTGCACGCACTTGCCGTCGTCGGAGAACACGCGCACGGCGGCCTCGGACTGGGCCATCGCGCCGAGCTCGGCGAGCTGCTCCCCCGCCAGGCCGACGGTCACCGCGCCGACGGGGTGCACGTCGACCCAGCCGGCCTCGCGGCCGAGCCGCCAGACCTGCTCGACGACGCCCGCGGTGTCCTGCGTGGGCGAGGTGTTGGCCATGGCGTGCACCGCGGTGAACCCGCCGAGTGCCGCGGCGCGCGTGCCGGTGCGGATCGTCTCGGCGTCCTCACGGCCGGGCTCGCGCAGGTGCGTGTGCAGGTCGACCAGGCCGGGCAGCAGCACGAGACCGGTGCCGTCGACCTCGGTCGCGTCGTCACCGGCCTGCGCGCGGGCGTCCGCGCCGATCGCGGCGAGCACGCCGTCCGCGAGGAGCACGTCGACGGGATCCGCGCCCAGCGGGGCGACGGACGTCAGCAGGTACCGGGGGTTCACGCGTCCACCTTCGTCGTCGGGGCGGGCGACTCGCCCGCGAGCAGCAGGTACAGCACGGCCATGCGGACGGCGACCCCGTTGGCGACCTGCTCGACGATCACCGCGCGCGGCGAGTCGGCGGCGTCGGCGGAGATCTCCAGGCCGCGGTTCATCGGTCCCGGGTGGAGCACGATCGCGTGCTCGGGCAGCGCCGCGAGGCGGCGCGCGTCGAGGCCGTAGCCGCGGGTGTACTCGAGCGGGCTCGGGAAGAACCCGCCGCCCGCGCTCGACATCCGCTCGCGCTGGACGCGCAGCATCATGACGGCGTCGGGCTTGTCGTCGGCGATGACCTCGTCCAGGTGGTACGAGACCCGCGCGGGCCACGCCTCGACGCCGACCGGCACGAGCGTCGGCGGCGACACGAGCGTGACGTGCGCGCCGAGCGTGTGCAGGAGCTGCACGTTCGACCGCGCGACGCGGCTGTGCAGGACGTCGCCGACGATCGCGACGCGCAGGCCCGCGAGGTCCTGGCCGCTCACGTCGGCGCGCCCGCCGTCGCCCACGAGGTGGCGGCGCAGCGTGTACGCGTCGAGCAGCGCCTGCGTCGGGTGCTGGTGCGTCCCGTCGCCCGCGTTCACCACGGCGCCCGACGTCCAGCCCGCATGCGCGAGCGTGTGCGGTGCACCCGACGCCTGGTGCCGGATGACGACCGCGTCCGCGCCCATGGCCTGCAGCGTGAGGGCCGTGTCCTTGAGCGACTCCCCCTTCGAGACGCTCGACCCCTTGGCCGAGAAGTTGATGACGTCGGCGCTCAGCCGCTTGGCGGCCGTCTCGAACGAGATGCGCGTGCGCGTCGAGTCCTCGAAGAACAGGTTGACGACCGTGCGGCCGCGCAGCGTCGGGAGCTTCTTGATCTCGCGCGCCTGCGTCGCGGCCATCTGCCCGGCCGTGTCGAGGATGCGCACCGCGTCGCGGACGTCGAGGTCCGAGGCGGACAGCAGGTGCCTCATCGGGTCCCCCCGTCGATGACGACGGCGTCGCGGCCGTCGGTCTCCTCGAGCAGCACGCGCACCCGCTCCGTCGTGGAGGTCGGGAGGTTCTTGCCGACGTAGTCCGCGCGGATCGGGAGCTCGCGGTGGCCGCGGTCCACGAGCGCGGCGAGCTGGACAGCGCGGGGGCGGCCCAGGTCGCTGATCGCGTCGAGCGCGGCGCGGATCGTGCGGCCCGAGTAGAGGACGTCGTCGACCAGGACCACGACGCGCCCGTCGAGGCCGCCGCCCGGGATGTCGGTCGCGCCGATCGTCCGCGTCGGCTGGTGGGCCAGGTCGTCGCGGTACATCGTCACGTCGAGGCTGCCCGCGAGCGCGGCCGGGTCGAGGCCGGGCTCGACGTCGGCGAGGCGCTGGGCGAGCCGGCGCGCGAGCGGGAGGCCGCGGGTCGGGATGCCGAGGAGGACGACGTCGTCGCCGCCCTTGTTGCGCTCGAGGATCTCGTGGGCGATGCGGGTGAGCGCCCGGCCGATCTCGGGGGCGCCGAGCACGACGTTGGCGTGCTCGAGGCTGCCGCTGGACGCGGGCATGCCTGTGCTCATGCGGACTCCTTCCCCGCCTCACGGGACGGGTCTTAAAGGACGCTGGTGGTGCTCGGATCTTAACCCGCGCCCCCTGCCGGAGCGGGGTGCCGTCTCATGCGCGCGGCGGGTCCGTGACGAGCGTCACGGGCGGGGGGGCGACGGCGCGGGCGAGGACCTCGACGAGGAGCGGGCGGACGACGTCGGGCGGGAGGGCCTCGAGGGTGGCCATGACGGCGGCGAGGTCGTCGGGGAGGCCGTCGGTGAGGACGTGCTGCGCGAGGGCGGGGTCGGGGGTCGCGGGGCCGCGGCCGCGCACGTCGGCGGCCGCGTCGTGGAGGGCGGTGGCGAGGTCGTCGGCGACGCGTTGCGTGACGGGGGTGATCGTGAGGTGAGCGGTGCGGGGCAGGACGGTCCCGTCGGGCTGGGTGAGGGCGGGCTGGGCCTGGGCGAGCCAGCCGCGGCGGCGCAGGGCGTCGACGAGGTGGAAGGGGTCGACGCGGTCGGCGTCGGGGGCGTCGTCGTCGGTGGCGAGCGCGAGGAGGGGTCCGGTGGGCCGGCCGACGACGCGCAGTCCGGCGATGGCGGTGGCGGCGTCGCGCAGCCGGGTGGTGGCGTCGCGGGTCTGGGCGACGAGCGCGGCGAACCCCTGGTCCCCGAGCGCCTCGACCACGGCCCACGCGGCGGCGAGGCCTCCCGCGGACCGGGAGCCGAGGACGGTGGGGTTGACGACCGGGTAGCCGGGCCAGGCGGTCGTCGCGAAGTACTGGGCGCGGTGCCGGGCGGGGTCGCGGTAGAGGACGACGGAGGCGCCCTTGGGGGCGAAGCCGTACTTGTGCAGGTCGGCGGAGATCGAGGTGACGCCGTCGACGGCGAGGTCCCACGGCGGGACGTCGTCGCCCCACCACGGCAGGACCCAGCCGCCGATGCAGGCGTCGACGTGGCAGGCGACGCCGCGGTCGGAGGCGCCGGCGGCGACCTCGGTGACGGGGTCGACGACGCCGAACGGGTAGCTGGGGGCGCTCACGACGACGAGGGCGGTGCGGTCGTCGACGGCGGCGAGGACCGCGTCGGCGTCGGGCGTGCCGCGGGCGGGGTCGACGGGCACGGGGACGACGTCGAGGTCGAGGTAGGCGGCGGCCTTGTGGAACGCGGGGTGGGCCGTCGTGGGCAGGACGAGGGTCGGCCGGGCGTGGACGCGGGCCGGGTCGGCGGCGCGCCAGGTGTCGCGCGCGGACTTGACGGCGAGCAGGCAGGACTCGGTGCCCCCGGTCGTGACCGACCCGGCGGTGTCGGGTCCGCCGTGCAGGACGTCGCGGGCACGGGCGACGAGGCGGCTCTCCAGGGCGGCGACGGACGTGAACGTGGTGGGGTCGAGGCCGTTGACGGGCAGGAACAGCTCGACGGCGCGGGCGGCGACGGCGTCGAGGTCGGCGCGACCGGAGTCGTACACGTAGGACAGGACGCGGCCGCCGTGCGTGGGCGGGTCGACGCGGCGCAGGTCGGCGAGGTCGGCGAGGACGTCGGCGGCGGGCCGGCTCGTCCACGCGCGGGTCACGCGGCCACCCCCGTCGTCGGGGCGTCGACGACCGCCTCGGTGAGCCGGTACCGGCGGAGCG
>NZ_BHYL01000153.1 GCF_003851725.1 Cellulomonas algicola
CCGCAGCAGCCGCGACGGGCGCAGCAGCGGCCGGAGCCGGTGCGGCAGCGGCCGGAGCCGGTGCGGGAGCGGCCGGAGCGGGCGCGGACGCCGCAGGTGCGGCCGGTGCCTCGGTGCGCACCGGAGCGGCGGCGGGCGACTCGGACTCGGTCTCCACCTCCGCGGCACGCGCGGCAGCCTGCGCAGCACGACGCTGCTCCAGCTTCTGGTCGGCCTTCTTCTTGGTCGGGCCGAGGACCATGATCATGTTGCGCCCGTCCTGCTTCGGCGAGCTCTCGACGAAGCCGAGCTCGGCGACGTCCTCGGCGAGGCGCTGCAGCAGGCGGATGCCCATCTCCGGACGCGACTGCTCGCGACCGCGGAACATGATCATGACCTTGACCTTGTCCCCCGCCTTGAGGAACCGCTCGACGTGGCCCTTCTTGGTGCCGTAGTCGTGCGGGTCGATCTTCAGGCGGAAGCGGATCTCCTTGAGGACCGTGTTGGTCTGGTTGCGCCGGGCCTCGCGGGCCTTCATGTCTGCTTCGTACTTGAACTTGCCGTAGTCCATGATCTTGCAGACGGGCGGGCGGGCGTCCGGGGCGACCTCGACGAGGTCGAGGTCGGCGTCCTGGGCCAGGCGCAGTGCGTCTTCCACGCGGACGATGCCGACCTGCTCGCCGTTGGGGCCGACCAGGCGGACCTCGGCGACGCGGATCCGATCGTTGATGCGGGGCTCGCTGATGTGTGCTCCTCAGGTTCGTCGTGGCGGACCGTCAGGAACGAGGAAGGCCCCCGTCCTGAGCACAGGAGGAGGCCTCGTACAGCTCCGCCCCGCGCACGACCGTGCGGTCGCCGCGAGTCGCGCCGAACGGCATGGCCGTCGACGTGCGGACTGGTGACCCGGTCCCTGTCGCCGGTCGAGCCGGTCGGTCGAGACCCAGGTGGGAGGTGCTCCACTTGTGCCCCTGGACCGTCGGTCGCCGTCCCGTGAGGGCCGAGTCGCGCGCGGTCGCAGGTCAGTCGTGGACAAGGTTACCAGACGACCGCGCACCCCTCGTCCGAGGGGCACCCGACGCCGGGTCCACGTCAGATGGAACGGTTCCAAGACTTGAATCATTCCAGTCTCGATGGTTGGGTGGAGGACGTGGACGACACCGCACTCCTGCGCGACCACGGCCTGCGCGTCACCAGCCCGCGCCTGGCCGTGCTCGACGCGCTCCGCCGCACCCCGCACGCCGACGCGGACACCGTGCTCCGCCTCGTGCGCTCCGGAGTGCCGTCGGTGTCGGTGCAAGCCGTCTACGACGTGCTCGGCGCGCTCACCTCCGCGGGCCTGCTGCGGCGCATCGAGCCGGCGGGCCACCCCGCGCGCTACGAGCGGCGCGTCGGCGACAACCACCACCACGTCGTCTGCCGGGGCTGCGGCGCCGTCGACGACGTCGACTGCGTCACCGGGCACGCGCCCTGCCTCATCCCCTCCTCCACGTCCGGCTTCGCGGTCGAGACGGCGGAGGTCACGTTCTGGGGCCTGTGCCCCACCTGCGCGG
>NZ_BHYL01000154.1 GCF_003851725.1 Cellulomonas algicola
CCCGCCCTGGGGGGGCCGGCCTTCCGCATGCGCGCCGGGCGCCGACCCTCGGGCCGTCCCGCGCGCCCGCTCGACCCCTGCCGGGCCACCCGGACGACCGTCCGGCGGGCCGCGCAGAGTGCCACGACCTGCACCGTCACCGCAACGGTGACCTTCTGGGAGGAGCGCCGCTACCGTGAGTGAGGTGACAGCGAACACCGAACCCGTCGCGACGCGTGAGCGCACTGTCGAGGGCTTCGTGCGGGAGTACCTGCGCGAGCTGAACTTCGGGCAGGGAGTCGACCTCTCCCGTGCGTCCGTCAACGACCAGTACCTCGCGCTGGCCCGTACCGTCCGCCACTACCTCATGGTCCGCTGGCTCGAGACCCTCCGCCGGCAGTCCGAGCTCCAGGCCAAGTCCGTCGCCTACCTGTCCGCGGAGTTCCTGCTGGGGCGCCAGCTCGACAACGCCCTGCTGGCCGCCGACCTCACCGACATCGTCGAGGAGGGGCTCGCGGGCCTCGGCATCAGCCTCGACACGCTGCGCCAGGCCGAGGTCGAGCCCGGTCTCGGCAACGGCGGCCTCGGCCGCCTGGCGGCGTGCTTCATCGACTCGCTCGCCACGATGAACGTCCCGTCGATCGGCTACGGGATCCGCTACGAGTACGGCATCTTCCGTCAGACGTTCGTCGACGGCTGGCAGGTCGAGAAGCCCGACTCGTGGCTCACGCTCGGCTCGCCGTGGGAGTTCCCGCACCCCGAGATGGCCGTCAACGTGAGCTTCGGCGGGACCGTCGAGGACTACGAGGACGACGACGGCACCACCCGGAAGCGCTGGCTCCCGGGCTGGAGCGTGCTCGGCGTCCCGTACAACTACATGGTCCCCGGCTACGGCAACGGCCGCGTCAACACCCTGCGCCTGTGGTCGGCCCGCGCGACGCGCGCGTTCGACCTGGAGATCTTCAACTCGGGCGACTACGCCCAGGCCGTCCGCGCGCAGACGTTCGCCGAGAACATCTCGAAGGTCCTCTACCCCGAGGACTCGACGCCGCAGGGCAAGGAGCTGCGGCTCCAGCAGCAGTACTTCTTCGTCGCGTGCTCGCTCAAGGACTTCGTCGACCAGGTCCTGCCCAAGGACTTCGACCTGACGAACCTGCCCGACCGCATCCACTTCCAGCTCAACGACACGCACCCCGTGATCGCGATCCCCGAGCTCATGCGGATCCTGGTCGACGAGAAGAAGTGGTCGTGGGACGACGCGTGGAGCGTCGTGCGGCAGGTCTTCTCGTACACGTGCCACACGCTGCTGCCCGAGGCGCTCGAGGTGTGGTCCGTCGAGCTGCTCGGCCGGCTCCTGCCGCGACACCTCGAGATCATCTACCGCATCAACGAGCAGTTCCTCGTCGGGCTGCGCGCCGCGTACCCCGACGACGAGCTGCGGGCGCGCCGCATGTCGATCATCGCGGAGTTCCCGGAGCGCGGGATCCGCATGGCGCACCTCGCGACCGTCGCGGCCGTCAAGGTCAACGGTGTCGCGGCGCTGCACTCGCAGCTGCTGCGCGACAAGGTGCTGCACGACTTCGCCGAGTACTACCCCGGCAAGTTCACCAACGTCACCAACGGGATCACGCCGCGCCGGTTCCTGCGGCTGTCCAACCCCGGGCTGTCCGGGCTTGTCACCGAGGTCCTCGGGTCCGAGAAGTGGGTGACCGACCTCGACGAGCTGCGCGCGCTCGAGCCGCTCGCGGAGGACGCCGAGTTCCGTCGGCGGTTCCGCGAGATCAAGGCCGCGAACAAGCGCCGGCTCGTCCACCTGCTCGCCGAGCGCGACGGCATCGTCCTCGACCCCGAGACGATGTTCGACGTCATGGTGAAGCGGCTGCACGAGTACAAGCGCCAGACGCTCAAGCTGCTGCACGTCGTGTCGCTGTACGAGCAGATCACGTCGGGTGCGCTCGACCCGGCCGACGTGACGCCGCGGACGTTCGCGTTCGGCGCCAAGGCCGCGCCCGGCTACCGGATGGCCAAGCAGATCATCGGGCTCATCAACGCGGTCGGCCGGACGGTGAACGCCGACCCCGCGGTCGAGGGGCGGCTCACGGTCGCGTTCCCGGCGAACTACAACGTCACGCTCGCCGAGACGCTCATCCCCGCGGCCGACCTGTCCGAGCAGATCTCGCTCGCCGGCAAGGAGGCGTCCGGCACGGGGAACATGAAGTTCATGCTCAACGGCGCCCTGACGATCGGGACGGACGACGGCGCCAACGTCGAGATCCGCGAGCTCGTCGGCGACGAGAACTTCTTCCTGTTCGGCCTCACCGAGCCGGAGGTGGCGGACGTCGTCGAGCGGGGCTACCACCCGACGTCGTACTACGAGACGAACCCGCAGCTCCGGCACGCGCTCGACCTCGTCGCGTCGGGCGCCTTCTCCGACGGTGACCGCAGCGTGTTCGAGCCCGTCGTCTCCAACCTCCTCCACGAGGACCGCTTCCTGGTGCTCGCGGACTTCCAGGCGTACGCCGACGCGCAGGCCCGCGTCGACGCCGCGTACGCCGACCCGGAGGCCTGGACGCGGTCGGCGATCATCAACGTCGCCCGCGCCGGGTTCTTCTCGTCCGACCGGTCGATGCGCGACTACCTCGACCGCGTCTGGCACGCGGCGCCCGTCGACCCGAGCGCCTGAGCCGGGCCCGACCCGACCGCCCCGTGGGGCCTCGTCGCGACGTGCGGCGGGGCCCCACGGGCGTCTCGGAGGTCACGGGCTCCGCGCGCGTGGGCGGTGCCGTGACGGTGCGCCGCCGTGACGTCGCGGCGTCGCGGGCGCGGGTGGTCGTTAGGGTGGGCGCGTGAGCCCCAAGAAGCCGCAGGAGATGAAGCCGTCGACCGCGGCCGCCAAGCTCGACGTCTACCTCCCCGCGACGCCGCCCGAGTTCCAGGCCGGCCCGGTGACGCGCGACGAGCTCGCCGAGCTCCAGCGCAACCCCCCGCAGTGGCTGGTCGACCTGCGCCGCGACGGGCCGCACCCGCGCACCGTCGTCGCGGGCCGCCTCCGCGTCTCCATCAGCGGCCTCGCGCGCGGCGGCGTCACCGACCCGCTCACGACCGCGCAGATCGACGCCCTGATCGCCGACCCGCCCGAGTGGCTGGTCCGCGAGCGCGCGACGTTCGAGGAGGTCCGCCGCGAGGAGCGGCGCCTGCGCGCGCGCGAGACCGACCGCCGCGCGGAGGCCGCCAAGCGCGCCGAGGACTGACCGTTTCCCACCGTCGCGGTCGAGCTCGTCAGTCCGTGCCGGGCTCGCGTCCTTCGGCCGACGAGCTCGACCCCGGGTGACGAGCCCGGAGAGCGCTGGGCGCCGTCACCGGCCCTGGCGACGGCCCCGGTTCGTCCCGCCGCGCTGCGGACGGCCGGACGACGAGCCGCCCCCGCGCTTGCCCGATGCCCCGCCCCCGCCCGTCTTCCCGGCACGCTTGCCGCCCGACGAGCCCTGCGCCTTCGTGGTCTTCCTGCCGCCCTTCGGCGACCGCCCCGCGGGCTCGGGCGTGCCGCGGCCCCGCGACGACGCGGCGGTGCGGCCGCGGACGATGCCGATGAACTCCTCGGTGAGGTCGTCGTGCGTGTCGGTGCGCCAGGTGAGCGCGACGACGGAGCCGGGGGCGTCGGTGACCGGGCGGGAGACGAGGCCGCGGCGGTGGTGCAGGCGCGCGACGGACAGGGGCAGCAGGACGACGCCGATCCCGGCGGCGACGAGGTCGACGGCGTCGGCGGTGGTCGCGACCGGGCCGCCCGCGAACGGCTCGCCGGGGGCGTCGGTCCAGCCGACCAGGTCGTCGTCGGGGCGGACCACGGTCTCGTCGGCGAGGTCCCCGGGTGCGACCTCCTCGGCGACGGAGAAGACGTGGTCGCGCGCGGCGACGACGACGGTCTCCTCGGTGTAGAGCGGGATCGCGGACAGCGCGTCGCGGTCGACGGGCAGCCGCAGGATCGCGACGTCGGCGTCGCCCGCGCGCAGGGCGGGCTCGGCGTCGGGCGGCTCGACGACGACGAGCTCGAGCGGGACGTCGGCGAGGCGCTCGCGCCACACGCGCAGCCAGCGGTCCGGGTTCACGCCGGGCACGACGAGCACGCGGAACACGCGACCCGCTCCGCCGGTGTCGTCCGCCCCGGGTGTGGCGTGCTCGTCGGCGGTCATCGGGTTCTCCTCATGACGACGTCGCGGACCTCGTGGCCCAGGTCGATTCCGCGCTGCTCGAACTTGGTGACCGGGCGGTGCGCGGGGCGGGCGACGAACCCGTCGGCGGTGTTCTCCAGGCCGGGGTCGGCGGTGAGCACCTCGAGCATCTGGTCGGCGTAGTCGGCCCAGTCGGTCGCGCAGTGCAGGGTGCCGCCGACCCGCAGCCGGGACCGCAGCAGCGCGACGTGCGCGGGCTGCACCAACCGTCGCTTGTGGTGCCGGGCCTTGGGCCACGGGTCGGGGAAGAAGACGTGCACGGCGTCGAGCGTGCCCTCCGGGACGTGCCGGCGCACCAGGTCGAGCGCGTCGCCGTGCGCGACCCGCACGTTCGTCAGGGCCGCGCGCTCGATCAGGACCAGCAGGTTCGCGACGCCCGGCAGGTGCGCCTCGACGGCCAGGTAGTCGCGCGACGGGTCGGCGGCGGCCATGGCGACGGTCGTCTCGCCCATGCCCGACCCGATCTCCAGCACGAGGGGCGCGAACCGCCCGAACAGCGCCGCGACGTCGAGCGACCCGTCGGCGCGCAGCGGCGCCCGGCCGAGCGCGTCGTCGTGCACCGAGAAACCGAACCGCGGCCACAGGTGCGCGAGCGCGCGCTCGCGATCGCGCCCGAGCGTCGCGCGTCGTGGGTGGAACGTGCGCAGCGGCTCGTGGGCTCGCGACGCGACGTGCCGGAACGCGTCGGAGGGCAGGGTCACCCCGCGAGCCTACGGAACCCGCGCCGGTGCTCGTCCTCGTCGCTCCCTGCGAGGGCTGACGGCCGCGCCGCCCGGCGTGCCGGCCCGCGGACCGGCACGCCGAGGGCCCGGCTCGTCGGCAGGCCGGTCCGTCGTCAGGCCGGTCCGTCGTCAGGCCGGTCCGTCGTCAGGCCGGTCGTCGCTCTCCGCGATGAGCGCGAAGACCTCGCCGAACGGGCCGGAGACGATCGACATGCGGCCGTAGGGCGTGTCGGACGGCGGGCTCAGGACGGTGCCGCCGAGGTCGACCGCGCGCTGCGTCGCGGCGTCGGTGTCGGGCGTGCCGAAGTAGAGCGTCCACGCGGCGGGCGTCTCGGGGTCGACCTTGTCGCTGTAGCCCCCGATGCCGCACACGAGCTGCCCGTCGAGCCGCACCGAGGCGTACGTGAACCCGGGGCCGCTCATGTCGTCGGCCGTGAACCCGAAGACGTGCTGGTAGAAGGCGAGCGACGCGGGCTGGTCGTGCGACATCACCTCGGTCCACACGATCGCGCCGGGCTCGTCCGTGACGTCCCACCCGGTGTGCCCGTGCGGCTCCCAACCGCCGAACACGGCACCCGTCGGGTCGACGAAGATCGCCATCGACCCGAAGTCGACGATCTCCATGCCCGGCAGCAGCACCTGCCCGCCGGCCTCGGTGACGGCGTCCGTGGTCGCGGCCAGGTCGTCCGTCGCGAGGTACAGGCACCAGGCCGACGGCGGCGCGGGGTCCTCGCCGGTCGGCTCGCCCATCCCGACGACGCGGCGCCCGCCGACGAACGCCTGCGTGTAGCCGCCGACCTCCGGCCCGCCGCGCTCGAACCGCCAGCCCAGCAGCGCGCCGTAGAACGCGATGGCGCGGTCCAGGTCCGGCACGGTGATGTCGGCCCAGGCGGGGGTGCCCGTGGGCCAGCTGCCCCGGTGCGTCGTCATCGGTCCTCCTCGTGGTCGGTGCGTGCCCATCCCACACCGTTCCTCCGGGTCGCACCACGCGAGCGATGGTGCTAGTCACGGACGCATGACGCAGCCGGGTCCGGACGAGCCCGCCGTCGACGTCCTGGGGGTGCCTCAGGAGGCCGAGGACGACGGGCACGGCGAGTCCGCGCTCACCGTCGCGATCGCGCTCGGCGCGAACGTCCTGATCGCGGTCGCGAAGACCGCCGCCGCCGTGATCACGGGCGCCGCGTCGATGCTCGCCGAGGCCGCGCACTCGTGGGCCGACGCGGGCAACGAGGTGTTCCTCCTCATCGCCCAGCGCCGCGCGGCCAGGCCCGCCGACACCTCGCACCCGCTCGGGTACGGCCGCGAGGTGTACGTGTGGTCGCTGTTCGCGGCGATCGGCCTGTTCGCCGTCGGGGCGGGCGTCTCCATCACGCACGGCATCCAGGAGCTGTCGCACCCGGAGCCCGCGTCGGACTTCGGCATCGCCTACGCGGTGCTCGGGGTGTCGCTCGTGCTCGAGGGCGTGTCGTTCGTGCAGGCCTCGCGGCAGGCCAAGCGGGCGGCCGCGCGACGTGACCGCGACCTCGTCGACCACGTCCTCGCGACGTCCGACCCGACGGTCCGCGCGGTCTTCTTCGAGGACGCGGCCGCGATCGTCGGCATCCTCATCGCGACCGGCGGGATCGCCGCGCACCAGGTCACCGGCTCGGCGGTGCCCGACGCGATCGGCTCGATCCTCGTCGGGATCCTCCTGGGCGTCGTCGCCGTCGTGCTCATCGACCGCAACCGCCGCTTCCTCGTCGGGGAGGCTGTCGACCCCGCCCTGCACGCCGCCGCGGTCCACGCGCTCCTCGCGCTGCCCGAGGTCGCGCGCGTGACCCAGCTGCGCCTCGAGTTCGTGGGCGCGCGCCAGGTGTACCTCACGGGAGCCGTCGACCTCGACGGGGACCCGGGCGAGACCGAGGCGTCGCACCTGCTCGCGTCGCTCGAGCGTCGGATCTCCGCGACGGCCGGCGTCGTCGGGGCCCTGCTGTCGCTCTCCGAGCCGGAGGAGCCGTCGATCCACGACTGACCGCCGGTCATCCGCGAGGGGTGACGCGCACGACGAGCCCCTCCCGGGACGCTGGGCGGGACGCGGGGACGGGGGTGGCGATGACCGAGCCGACGACCGACTTCCGCGTGCCCGTGCGGCAGCTGCTGAAGCTCACGATCCCCGCTGCCCTGGTGGGCATCCTGTGCGGGCTCCTGCTCATCGGGCTGAGCGCGCTCGCGAAGGTCGTCGAGGACTGGCTCTGGGACGACCTCTCGGGCCTCTTCGGCCTCGACCGCGACTCGCCCGTGTGGATCGTCGTGATCCTCACGCTCACCGGGCTGCTCGTGGGGCTCGTCATCCAGTTCGCGCCCGGGCACGCCGGCCCCGACCCCGCGTCCGCAGGGCTCGTCGAGCCGCCGCTGCCGCCGCGCGTGCTGCCCGGGCTCGCGCTCGCGATGGTCCTCATGCTCGCGGGCGGCGTCAGCCTCGGCCCCGAGAACCCGATCATGGCGATCAACGCCGCGCTGGTCGTGTGGATCGGCGCGCGCGTGGCGGGACGCGTCGGGGTGCCGCAGTGGATGGCGCTGTCGACCGCCGGGACGCTGGGCGCGATGTTCGGCACGCCGCTCGCCGCGGCGCTCATGTTCAGCGAGATGGACCCCGGGGACCGTCGCATCCCGCTGTGGGACCGGCTGTTCGCGCCGCTCGTGTCGTCGTCGACCGGTGCGCTGACCATGCTGCTGCTGTCGGACCTCGACATGGCCATGGACGTGCCCGAGTACCCGGGGCTGCACGTCACGGACCTGGCGATCGCGGTCGCCGTGTCGCTGGGCGCCGCCGCGCTCGGGCTGCTCGCGTCGTACGTCTTCACGCCCCTGCACCGGCTCGTCCACCGCGTCCGGCAGCCCGTCCTGCTGCTGACGCTCGGCGGGCTCGTGCTCGGTCTGCTCGGCGCCGTCGGCGGGTCGATCACGCTGTTCAAGGGCCTCGACCAGATGAAGCAGCTGCCCGGCATGGTCGGGGAGACCACCGCGCTGGGGTTCCTCGCGTTCGCGCTCATCAAGCTCGTCGCGCTGCTCGTCGCGTCGAGCGTCGGGTTCCGCGGCGGGCGGATCTTCCCCGCGACGTTCGTCGGGGTGTCGCTCGGGTTCGCCGTGAGCGTCGCGTTCCCGTCGGTCCCGCCCGCGCTCGCCGTGGGGGCCGCGACCGTCGGCATCATCGTCGCCGCGACCCGCAGCGGGTGGCTGAGCATCTTCCTCGTCGTCGCGATCATCCCGCAGGCCACGCTCATCCCGCCGCTGCTCTTCGCGACGCTCGCGGCCTGGCTGCTCGTCACCAACCGGCCCGAGCTGCGGGCCGCACCGCTCGACGAGCCGACACCCGCCGAGGCCGGCTCGGGGGCGCCGCTCACCCCGCCGGACACCACCGAGGAGCAGGGGTCCGTCGACCGTACGTGAGCGCCCGTCCGGCCGAGGCCGCCCCCGGGGGCCGACACGACCGGTGACCGCGGACGTCGACCGGCGCGGCCGGCTCAGGCCCCGGCGACCGTCCCACCGTCGACGCCCGCGCGCCACGCCACGACCGCCGCCGTCACGTCCGCCCCGAGCACCCGCGTGAGGTCCCGCGAGCGGTACGGCGACGTCGACGCCGCCGCCAGCGGCGCCGAGTCCTGCACGCGCGCCGCCAGCCGCGTCAGCGCCGACCGACCCTGGTGCTCGTACGCGTCCTGCTCGCCGTCCGTGAGCGCGACCAGCAGCGAGCCGCTGACCGGGCCCTGGCTCACGTGCACGTCGAGCAGCAGCGACCCGTCCGACTCCAGCAGGAACCACGACGACGGCTCGTGGTCGACGACCTTCACGACGCCTCCGGGCGACCGCCCGTCACGCGGTCGAGGAAGCCGACGACCTCCTTGAGGTAGCGCTCGCGGGCCGGCGCCGGCGACAGCGCCAGGTCGTGCGCACCGCCCGGCACCTCGACGAACGTCACGTCCCGTCCGAGGCGCGGGGCGAGCGTGCGGATGTGCGCGACGTCGAGCACCGAGTCCGTCGTGAGCAGCGCGTCGTGCTCGCGGTCGTCGGGCCCGGACGCGTCGGACGCGAGCACCAGCACCGGGACGTGGACGTCGAGCCCGTGCGCGACCCGCCGGTGCCCCGCCCGGATCGCGCGGATGAACCCGGCCCGCGCCGGGAAGCCGTCGTGCGGCTTCCAGGTCAGGTCGAAGTCCCACTCCCCGCCGGTCTCGCTGTGCAGCGCGCGCCCGTAGTGCGGCGCGATGTGCCCGACGACGACGTCCGGTGCGACCCGCCCGACGACCCGCAGCGCCTGCGTGAGCGCATGTCGTTCGAACCACGACCCCCGCAGGTCGAGCCACGGGCTGTTGAGCACCACCGCGTCGACCGCGCCCGCCCGCCCGTTCGCCCACAGCGCCGCGACCAGCCCGCCCGTCGAGTGCCCGAGCAGCGAGACCGACGCGTACCGCTCGCGCAGCAGCCGCACGGCGGCGTCGATCTCCTCCGCGTACACCGACAGCTCGCGTGCGGCGTTCGGGACGCGGCCCTCGCGGATCGACCGCCCGAAGTCCCGCAGGTCCAGCGCGTGCAGGTCGTACCCGTGCTGGGCGAGCGCGTCGGCGACGTGCGGGTGGAAGAAGTAGTCGACGAACCCGTGCAGGTAGAGCACGGCCCGCTCGCGCCGCGGCCCGTCCCCGGCCAGCGAGCCCGCCGGGCTGACGAGCGTCGCGACCGGGTCGACGCCGCGCGTCGACCGGTGGTCGGGCCGCAGCGGGATCGTCCGGGCGGTCCACCCGTCGCCGAGCACGTCGGGCACGTCGATGACGTCGTCGTCCATGCGCGCGATCCTGCCACCGCTCGCCCGTGGGCCGGCAGCACACGCCGACCAGCCCGCGCGGACCGCAGCGCTCGCCGACCCGGTCGTCACGAACCGCGGCGCGCGCCGACCCGGTCCTCACGAACCGCAGCGCTCTCCGACCCGGTCCTGGATACCGCTGGACGTGCCGAAGCGGTAGCGAGGACCGGGTCGACCGGGCGGGGCAGGTCGGGCAGGTAGGAGGGGGTGCGTCAGGCGACGGACGGGACCGGCGTGGCGGTGCGCATCGGGCGGGCGGCGATGTGGCCCTGGTGCGCGACGTCGAGCGCGAGGCTCGTGATGCGGGCCGTGCCGTCGGCGTCGACCTCGACCGTCGAGACGGACGCGTTGGGCAGCGGCACCAGCCCGACCTCGTCGACCGTGGCCAGGTACGCGCCGAGCGTGAGGCCGTGGCCGACGACGAGCACGTGCCCGTCCTCGTGCTGCGCGGCGATGCGGGCGAAGACGTCGCGCGTGCGGTCCATGAAGTCGCGCGCGTGCTCGCCGCCGGGCAGGCCGGGGTGGCGACCGGCCAGGACCTCGGTCACCAGGTCGGACCACGCGACGACCTCGTCGAGGACGCTCTCGGGCTTCTCCTCGTAGATCCCGAACGCGTACTCCAGCAGCCCGCGGTCGGTACGCAGCGGGATGCCGTCGTGGTGCCGCAGCAGCTCGACGGCCGTGGCGACCGCCCGGCCCGACGGCGAGGACCACGCGGCGGTGAACGGGACGTCGGCGAGGTGCCGTGCGGTGGTGCGCACACCCGCACGGCCGTCACGCGTCAGGGGGGAGTCGCAGCGTCCCTGCAGGACGCGGCGGGCGTTGAAGTGGGTGCGCCCGTGCCGGACGAGCGTCATCGTGAGGGTCATCGGTGCCCTGCTCTCTCCTCGGTGTCGCCCTCGACGCTAGGCACGCGACGTGTCCCCCGGCCGACGGGAGCATGACGCGTCGGCGACGGTTCGTCTCCCCTCTCCCGGTGGCCGCA
>NZ_BHYL01000155.1 GCF_003851725.1 Cellulomonas algicola
CCCCCTGCCGCCCGAGCCACGCGAGCGTCGCCCACACCGGCACCCCGCGCGAGCGGCGCGACATCTCGGGGACGGTCTCGTGCGGGTCGCTCGTCTCGGCCGCGACGAGGTAGCTCGCGCGGATGCCGAGCGCGGTCCGTGCCGCCTCCCGGTCGGCGACGATCGCGATGCCGCTGTCGTACGGCACGTTGAGCGTCTTGTGCGCGTCCGTCGCCCACGAGTCCGCCGTCTCGTACCCGTGCGTGAGGTGCGCGAGGCGCGGCGACGCCGCCGCCCACAGCCCGAACGCGCCGTCGACGTGCACCCACGCGCCGGCCTCGTGCGCGGCCGCGACCGCCGCGCCCACGTCGTCGAACGCGCCCGAGTGCACGCTGCCCGCCTGCAGGCACACGATCGCCGGACCGTCACCGTCGGCGAGGGCGTCCGCGAGCGCGTCGACCGCGATGCGTCCCTGGTCGTCGGACGGCACGAGCCGCGCCGCACCGAGCCCGAGGTAGCGCGCCGCGAGGTCGACCGACCCGTGCCGCTCCGCACCCGCGATGAGCCGCACGCGCGGCGCACCCGTGAGGCCCTCGGTGCTGACGTCCCAGCCGGTCTTGCGCAGCACGTGCTCACGCCCCGCGGCCAGCCCGACGAGGTTCGCGGTGGTCGCGCCCGTCACGAAACCGACCGCCGACGCCGCGGGCAGCCCCAGCAGGTCGAGCAGCCACTCGCCCGCGAGGTCCTCGACGGCCGTCGTGCTCGGGGACGAGTGCCGCATGCCGCCGTTCTGGTCCCACGTGCTCACCAGCCAGTCCGCGGCCAGCGCCACCGGGTACGTGCCGCCGATGACCCAGCCGTAGAACCGCGGCGACTGGCTGGCCAGCAGCCCCGGCTCGACCGCGTCGGCGAGCCGGTCGAGGACCGCGCGCGGGTCCTGCGTCGACTCCGGCAGCGTCCGTCCGAGCGCGTCCTTGACCTCGCCGACGTCCGCCGCCGGGGGGATCGGCCGCTCCGGCACCTGGTCCAGCCACTCGACCGCCCGGTGCCGGGCAGCGTCGAGGAGGTCGCGGTAGTCGTCGACCGGGGACATGGGCACCTCGTCCGTGGTGCGCCGGCCGCCCGGGCCGCGCACCCGCCGCGCCGCGGGCGCCGTCGCCCGCGGGGGTCCGCATGCTTCGGAGTGTTCTCCCGCGCCCGGGCGCCGTCAACGCGCGGGCCTGACGCGTGACGACCGACGCCGACGTGCGAGATCGGTGACCGTCGTGCGCACGCGGCCAGGCCACGACGCGCGCGGCCGCGGGTGTCGACATGCACGAGGGCCGGGCACCGTCGGACGGCACCCGGCCCTCGTGTCCCGCGTGGCGCGACGGCGTCAGCCTCGCGGTGCGGCCCCCGGCAGCGGCGGCACGACCGGCGGCAGCGCCCGCTGGGGGGCGGCCTTGCGCGCCTGGTCCGGCACGACGAACGGCTGCGCGTCACCCACGCACACCGTGCCCTCGGCGGGCAGCGTCCCGGCGAGCAGGTAGCCGTCGACCGCGTCGGTCACGCACGCCGATGTGCCGTACGCCGTGTGACCCCAGCTGTCGCTCGACAGCAGGCGGCTGCTGCCGAGGACCGCGTCGGCACCGACCGCGCCCTCGTAGTTCGTCGCCGGGTCCCAGTAGTTGCCGACGACGAGCACGGGGTGCGCCGACGAGCGCGAGAACGGGCCGCGGTAGGCGTCCTCGTCCTGGACGGTCCACGTCGACGACGCGCACGGCGCCGACGCCCACGTCCACAGCGGGCCGAAGCCCGGGGCGTCCGCGTCGGCCCGCCTGGCCGCGGCGGGCCACTGCGACGCCTTCGACGGGTTGAGCCCGTCCGTGCACAGCACCGACTGGAACGCGTCGAGCCCGTTCGGGTACGGGAAGCCGAGGCCGAGCGCGGCGCGCTGCGCGGCCTCCTGCGCCGCGGCCGCGTCCTGCTCCGCCTGGAGCGTGCGGAACCGCTCGACGAGGGCGGCGTTCGCCTCGGCGCCCTCCGGCGTGCCCGTGCCGCCGGCCTGGAGCGACGCGACGAACGAGATGTCGGAGTCGACCCACTGCCAGCCGTCGGGCGCGTACAGGTCGGACAGCAGGAACGAGACGAACGTCGCGTAGGTGAGCGTGAAGACGACCTCGCCCGTGTCGGGGTCGATGATGTCCACCGGCTGCTGCTTGAGCCCGTCGATCACCCCGTCGTACACCGCGTGCGGCTCGCCGAGCGCCGCCGTCTGGCAGACGTCCGCGGCCTCGGCGCACCGGTCGAGGATCTCCTGCAGCGCCTTCCACGCGCCCTCGCCGGAGCGCAGCCGCTGGGTCTGCGGCACCGACGCGGTCGCGGGCGTCCCCGCCCACGCGGTCGGGTCCAGCACGCCGTCGATCACGAGCGCTCGGACGCGGTCCGGGAACAGGTTCGCGTACACGCTGCCCAGGTACGACCCGTACGAGAAGCCCAGGTACGTGAGCTGCGCGTCGCCGAACGTGCGGCGCAGCACGTCCATGTCACGCGCGACCTCGGCCGTCGACATCGACCCGGACAGCGGCTTGCCGGTCGTCGAGCACGCGCGCCCGAACTTCTCCGACGACGCGACCGCCGCCTTCGTCTCCGCGTAGCCCACCGGGAACGCGACGCCCGTCAGCCCCGAGACCGCTGCCGCCTGCTGGCCGACGTCCTTGAAGCACTGCACGTTGCTGCTGAAGTTCGTGCCGCGCGGGTCGATCCCCACGACGTCGAAGCGCGCGAGCAGCTCGGGGGCCAGGAACTGCGGCGCGGCGGCCGCGATCTCGACGCCCGACCCGCCCGGCCCGCCGGGGTTGAGGAACAGCGTGCCGATCTTCCGTGCCGGGTCCGTCGCCGGGATCCGCAGCACCGCGACCTCGGTCGTCGCGCCGCGTGGCTCGTCGTAGTCGAGCGGGAGCGCTGCCACCCCGCACTGCGCGGTGGACCCGAACAGCGGGCTGCAGTCGAACCAGCCGAGGTCGGGGACCTTCACGCGGTCGACGCGTGCGGCCTCGGAGCGGGACGTCCTGTCGCCGCCGGTCGGTGCCGCGGACGCGGCGGTCGCGGTCGGGACGACCGCGGCGGCGACGGTGAGTGCGGCGAGCGCCGCGACGAGCGTGCGTGCTGATCTGCGCAACTGCATGCTTCCCCCTGCCGGCGTGCCGTCGGCCGCCCCTGTGCGGCCTGCTGGCCGGCACGCGCCGCCCCCACCCTCTCGACGCCCTCGCGCGCGCCACAAGGGCCTCACCGGGCCCTTCACGGGACGTGCGCAACTGGACGTCCGCCCTGGTCGGGGGCCTGCCGGTGCGGAGCCGGGTGCCGGGCGCGACACTCGACCCCATGGACGTCATGACGTGGGTCGACGGGTACGAGCGGGCGTGGCGCGGCAACGACGTCGCGGGTCTCGACCAGCTCTTCACCGCCGACGTGCGCTACCTGCGGTCCGCCTACGACGACGGGCTCGACGGCCTCGAGGCCGTCCGCGAGTTCTGGTCGGACGACACGCCCTTCACGATGCGCGCCGAACCCGTCGCGGTGCAGGGCGACACCGCGGTCGTCCGGGTCGAGGTGCACTACGGGGGCGACGAGCCGCACGAGTACCGGGACCTGTGGATCCTGCGGTTCGCGGGCGACGGCCGCGTGCGGCACTTCGAGGAGTGGGCGCACTGGCCGGGCATGCCGGGCTGGAACCCCGCCGCCGAGTAGCGCGCCCGCGCACACGCGACCCGGGAACGACGACGGCCGGCACCCGAGGGGTACCGGCCGAGGCGATCGCGTGGAGCGGGTGACGGGAATCGAACCCGCGCCATCAGCTTGGGAAGCTGAAGTTCTACCATTGAACTACACCCGCGTGACCGTCCGGCCGGTGACCTCTGCGCTCGTCAGGGGCTCGCGAGCCCCGGAGACGTCGGTCGCCGTCGTCGGCCCGGACAGCATACCCGGCACGGCGTGCCCCGCGAAGTCGCGTCCGCACCCCCGCCGCACCCGAACCGGCCCGGCTCCCGCGGCGCCCGTGAGAAGGTCGGGCGCATGGCTGCCGTGCTCCGCCCGTACCACCCGTCCGACCTGGCCGCGATGTACCGCATCTGCCTGCTGACGGGAGCCGCGGGGGGCGACGCGACGCACCTGTACCGCAACCCCGACCTGCTCGCGCACCTCTACGCCGGGCCGTACCCCGTCGCCGACCCGGGCCTCACGTTCGTCGTGGCCGACGACGAGGGCGTGCTCGGCTACGTCGTCGGCACCGCCGACACCCCGACGTTCGACGCGTGGCTCGAGGCCCACTGGTGGCCGACGCTGCGCGCGCAGCACCCGGTCGGCGAGGACCCGGGCGACGGCACCGAGGACCACGTGCTCGTGCGCCGGATCCACGAGTGGGCCGGCAGCCCCGACGAGCTCGACGACCGGTACCCCGCCCACCTGCACATCGACCTGCTGCCGCGCGCCCAGGGGCAGGGCTGGGGGCGCCGGCTCATCGAGGCGCTGGCCGACGCGCTGCGGGCCCGCGGCGTGACCGGCCTGCACCTGGGCGTCGACGCGCGCAACACCGGCGCGATCGCGTTCTACGAGCGCGTCGGGTTCCGGCGTGAGCGCACGCACGACTGGGGGGCGACGCTCGTCCTCGACCTCTGACGAGCACCGCCCGGCCCCGCCGCGGCCGCGGTGCGGCGGGTCGGCGCGGCGTCAGCGGTAGGTGCGGAACCAGCCGAACACGTCGACGACCATGTGCACGTCCGAGGACTGCGCGTAGAAGGTCGACTTCCCGTCGACGCCGAGCGTCAGGATCGCCATGTTCGACTCGTCGCGGCCGGGCACGAGGTTGATGCTCGCGACCTCGGGCAGCGACGCCGGCACCGTCGTCGGGAAGACGCGCACGTGCGTCAGACCCGGCGGCTGGACGCCCGCGAGGTTCACCACCGCGGCGGTCGCCTGGCTGGGCACCGCGCTCGTCCCGCCGATCTTCACGTCCATCGAGCGGCCCGCGCGGAGGATGCCGCTGAAGCCGAGCGGGACGCGCGAGTCGGCGACGCGGGTCGGTGCGACGGGCACGAGACCGTTGGTGCCGGTCGCGGTGTAGTAGCCCGCGAGGTCCGCGACGAGGTGCGTGGCACTCTGGTTGACCCAGAAGCGCACGCGGCCGTTCTCGCCGACCTTGACGGTCACGAGGTTCGCCTGGTCGCGGCCGGGGTAGAGGTTGAGGTTCGAGGTCGACGGCCCGGACCACGGTTCGCCGAGGTCGGGGGTCGGCAGCACGCTGACGAACGTGGCGCCCTGGACGTTGGTGCCCGCGACGTTGAGGACGACGGCCGTCGCGTCCGCGGGCACCCCGCCGGTCCCGCTCACCTGCAGGTCGACCCACCGACCACCCGTGACCGCTCCGGCGGGGACGCCCGTGCCGTTGCGCGTGTCGAGCACGCGGCGCGGGGTGACCGGGACGTAGCCGCTCGCGCCGCCCGGGCTGTAGTACCCGAAGACGTCGAGGATCAGGTGCGTCGTGGGCCCCTCGGGCATGACCGCGAGCGTCTGGCCCGCACCGAGCTGCACCGTCGTGAGGTTCGGCTGGTCGACTCCCGGGACGACGTTGAGGTTCGCCGAGTTCGGCGTCGGGCCCGAGCCGTCGGCGGCCGTCGGGAACGCGCGCACGTTGCCGAGCGAGTCGTGCCGGGTCGCGGTGATCGACATGACGACCGCGGTCGCGTCGGGCGGCAGCAGCCCGGCGAGCGACACGACGAGCCGCTGGCCGGAGCGGACCGCGCCGTACGTCCCCGGGGTCGCGGGGTCGCGGGTGTCGACGACGCGGAACGGCTCGACCGGCGTGTAGCGGTCGCCGCCGGCGGCGACCGTGAACGGGATGCGGATCGGGGCGGGGAGCGTCGCGTTCGAGACGCCGTCGGTGACGCCCGAGACGACCACCGAGTAGTGCTGCCCCGCGGCGAGGTTCTTGTCGGGCGTGAGACTGACCGTCCTCGTGGCGCCGTCCCACACGGGCGCGGCGGTGCCGACGGTGGCGCCCGTCCCGTCGAGCAGCCGCACGGTTGCCTTCGTGACCGTCGCCAGGTCGCGCGCGAAGCCGAGGCGGATCGTCGGCTGGACCGCGACGCCCGACGCGTGAGGGGCGATGCTGGTGGACCGCAGCCAGCCGCGCGACGTCGACCCCGACGGGACGGTCTGCTGCAGCGCGATCACGCCTCCCTCGGCGAGGACCGCGTCGACGCGCGCGTCACCGTCGAGCTTCGCGAGCGCGAGCTGCCCCGGGCGGTCGTACACGGTCTGCTCGATCGGCGACGGCATCGGCGCGGAGAGCGTGCCGTCGCTGTTCTGACGCAGCAGGCTCACGCGCATGTCGAAGGCGTTCGACACGAGCACGTCGTTGCGGGTGTCCGCGTCGATCTGCCCGATGACGAGGTCACCCCCCGACTCGCCGCCCGCCGGGTACTCCTTGGTCGCTGCGAACCCACCGCCGGCGAGGGCGGCGTCGACGCGGACCGCGCTGCCGTTGAGCCGGACGACGTCGGCCCGCCCGTCGCCCGTGACGTCGCCGACCGCGACCGCGGTCACGAGCGGACCGCCTGCGGACGGCATGGCCACGGGGGCTGCGAGCGTGCCGTCGGCCGCCTGCGGGTGCACGGCGTGCGTCGTCACGACGTCGGGCCTGCCGTCTCCGGTGACGTCGCCGACGGCGAGGTACTGCGCCGACTGCGTCGTCAGGGCCTCCGCGACCGGGGTGAACACGCCGCTGCCGTTGCCGCGGAAGACCTGGATGCTCGGCCGGCTGGTCGAGACGACGACATCGACGAAGCTGTCGGCGTCCCACTTCACCGCCGCGATGTCGAAGCCACCGAACGCCGCGCCGCCGAAGGTCACGGGCGTCTGGCCCGCCACGCCCAGGGAGCCCGCCGCCTGCGTGAGCAGCACGAACCCCGTCGACGTCGTCGCGACCGCGTCGTTCTTGCCGTCGCCAGTGAAGTCCGCGACCGCGACGCCGTGGCCGTCGATCACGATGCCCGGCACCGGCACGTTCACGGGCGTCGCGAGCGTGCCGTCGCCCTTGCCCGGGTAGACGTAGACGCCGCCCCGGGGCTCGACCGTGACCGCGTCGTCCTTGCCGTCGCCCGTCACGTCACCGGCCGCGAGGACGCCGACGTCCGTGCGCGCCGGGTCCGCGGGCGGGGTGAAGGAGGGCGTGAACGGCGCCGTCGGGCCCTGCTCTACACGCAGCTCGTAGGTCCGGTCGGCGGGCGCCGAGCCGTTCGCGTTCGACACGCCGACGAGGACCGTCGTCGCGGCGGCGACCTGCACGAACACGTCCTCCGGCTCGGTCTCGTCGCCGTCATCCGCGCGCCCGAGCACCGCCCCCGACGTGTCCTGGACCTCCACGACGAGGTCGAGCAGCGGACCCGCGGCGGGGTCGCCCTCGGAGGTCTGGCCGACGTGCGCGCGGTACGTGCCCGCGGCCGGGAGCGCGACCGAGTACCAGTCGACGTCGCCCTCGGGCGAGAGCGTGGCCGTGGCGGTGGAACCGCTGGACAGCGCACGGGCCGTCACGGGCGTGTCGTCGCTCGAGCCCGGGTCGGCGGGGGCGCGGTCGAGCGCGACGCCCGCGGCCGCGCGCTGATCCGATGGCTGGGTGACCACGGCGGTCACCGCGGCGGCCACGTCGAGCACGCCCGCGCCGTAGTACGGGTCGTAGCCGCGCGGGCCTGCGTCGCGCGCTGTCGACACCAGGCGCTGCTCGACGAGGTCGGGGGACAGCGCCGGCTCACGAGCGAGCACGAGGGCCGCGGCGCCGCTGACCGCCGGTGCGGCGAACGACGTGCCGGAGCCGATGGAGTAGCCGCCCTGGGCGCGGGGGCCGACGACGTCGTGCCCGGGCGCTGCGATCGAGACGGTGTCGCCCCACGTCGACCAGCCGGCGAGCGCCCCGGCGTAGTCGGTGCCCGACACGGACAGCAGGCCCTTGATCTGCGGGGCGTACGCCGCGGGGTACTGCCGCACCTGGTCGCCCTCGTTGCCGGCCGCCGCGACGACGACGACGCCGGCGTTGACCGCCGCGTCGATGGCGTCGAAGAGCACCTGCGACGTGCCGGGCCCGCCGAGCGACAGGTTGATGACGTCGGCGCCCTCCTGGACCGCGTAGGCGATGCCGCTCGCGACGCGGGAGTCCGTGCTGTTCCCGGCGGCGTCGAGGACGCGGACGGGCAGGATCGTCGCGCCGTACGCGACCCCGACGGTGCCCTTGCCGTTGTTGCCGATCGCGGCGGCCGTCCCGGCGACCATCGTCCCGTGCCCGTTCGGGTCGGTGTTGGCGCCGCTGGCGTCGACGAAGTCCCTGCCCGTGAGCACGCGTCCGGCGAGGTCCTCGTGCGCGCCCGCGACACCGGAGTCGAGGACCGCGATCACGACGCCCTGCCCGCGCGTCGCCTCCCACGCGCGCGGCTGACGGGTGAGGTCGAGGTACGGCCACGTATAGGACAGCAGCGGGTCGTTGGTCCACCCGAACGCGTGCCGGACGTGGTCGACCTGCACCTCGGCGACGTCGGGGTCCTGCGCGAGGCGTGCGGCGACCTCCTCGGCGTCCTCGTCACCGACGGGCACCGCGACGAACCGGGTGCCGGGGACGAGCTCGCCGGTGGTCGCCGCGCCGGCGGCCGACAGCGTCGAGGACTGCGTCGACCTCGACGCGCCGGGCGCGAACCGCACGAGCACCTGGTCGGGCTGGACGTCGGTCGCGGGCGGCGGCTCGTACGCGGGCAGGTCGTCGCGCGCGTGCAGCACGGGACCGGTCGTGGGGTCGGACACGGGCGCGGGCGCGCTCCAGGCGGCGAGCGGCGTGAGCGCGACGGCGGTCAGCGCGAGCGTCAGCGCAGCGACGGCGGGGCGTGACTTCAGCATCGTCGGTCCTGTGGTGGTCGGACGACCTGGGGCCCGCGTGCCCGCAGCGACGGCGCGCGTGACCGGACGGTCCGGATTTTCGTCAGCGTAGGCGCACGTCGGCGGCCTGGCCGCACCCGATCGGGTGAAGGGGCGGGTGATCCGAACGGACGTCCGGCACTGGGCCGGTCAGGTGTCAGCCGTCGTCCGTCGGATGCGCGTCCCGCCAGCGCTCCTGACGGTCGGCGACGTCGGTGAGGACGCGGACGGCGAGCGTGAAGATCCGCTCGCCGACGGCGTCGCGGTGGCGTGTCGCGAGGTCGTCGAGGATGGCGGCGTGGACCCGGCGGTGGTCGCGCCCGCGGGCGGTGGGCACCACGAGCTTGGCGCGCCGGTCGGCGGGGTCCGTGCGGCGCTCGACATAGCCGAGGGCTTCGAGCTCGTCGACGGACGTCCCGACGACCTGCTTGTGCTGGCCGGTCCGGCGCGCG
>NZ_BHYL01000156.1 GCF_003851725.1 Cellulomonas algicola
ACCTGCGAGCGGCCCAGGCGGAGCGCACGGCCGCCCGGGCCGAGCTGCGCTCCGCACGCAAGCTCGCCGACGCCCGCGTGCGCCTCCTGCTCGACACCATCGTCGACGCCGCGACCGGCCTGCGGCACGAGCTCGCGCTGCCGCCCGCGGCGGACCTGCCCGCGGACCTCGTCGCGCCCGACCAGACCCGCCCCGCGCCGCGGACGGGGTCGCGCGGCCGGTCGGCCGACGACCCGGCGCTGCTGGACGAGCTGCTGCGGCAGCCGTGGGCGCACGTGCTCGTCGACGGCTACAACGTCACGAAGACCGGGTACGGGGAGCTGACCCTCGCGGACCAGCGCCGGCGCCTCGTGGACGGCCTCGCGCGCGTCGCGGCCGGCACGGGGGCGGAGGTGACGTGCTGCTTCGACGGCCAGCCCGGTCAGGCGCCGCCGGCGGTCCAGGCGCGCGGGGTGCGCGTGCTGTTCTCGGTGGGGGAGATCGCCGACGACCTCATCCGCCGCCTGGTGGCCGCCGAGCCGCCGGGACGCGTCCTCGTGGTGGTGACGAGCGACCAGGCGGTCGCGCGCGACGTCGAGGCCCGGGGCGCGTGGGTCGTGCCGTCGACGACGCTGCTGGCGCGCCTGCAGCACCTGTGACCCGACGCGCGCGGCGGGGGAGTGTCGGACGCCGTCGCTAGCGTCCGCCGCATGATCATCGACTGCGACTCCTGCGCGGTCCGCGGCAGGGACTGCGCCGACTGCGTCGTCTCGTTCCTCACGATCCCCGTCCGCCCGGCGGCGGTCGTGCCGGCGTCCGGGGACGCCGCAGGGGCGGTCGAGCTCGACGCCGCGGAACGGCACGCGATCGGCGTGCTGGCGGCGTCGGGGCTCGTCCCGCCCCTGCGGCTCGTGGAGGCCGGATGACCTCCCTCGCTACTCCCGGTCGTCGCTGTACAGCGCCTCGACGTCGGCCGCGAAGTCCTTCATGACGACCGCGCGCCGGATGCTGAGCTTCGGCGTGAGGTAGCCGTCGGCCAGCGTCAGGTCGCGGTCGAGGATGCGGTACTTGCGGATCGACTCGGCTCGCGAGACCGCGCGGTTCGTCTTCGCGACGGCCTTGTCGAGCGACGCGAGCACGTCCGGGTCCGTGCGGGCCTCCTCGAGGCTCATGGCCGGCTTGCCGTGCGCGGCGAGCCAGCCCGGCACGCCCTCGGGGTCGAGCGTGATGAGCGCCCCGATGAACGGCCGCTGGTCGCCGACGACGACGACCTGGCTGATGAGCGGGTGCGCGCGCAGGCGGTCCTCGAGGATCGTCGGCGCGACGTTCTTGCCGCCCGCAGTGACGATGATCTCCTTCTTGCGGCCCGTGATCGTGAGGAAGCCGTCGTCGTCGAGCGCGCCCAGGTCGCCGGTGCGGAACCAGCCGTCGGCGAGCGACTCCCGCGTCGCCTGCTCGTTGGCGTGGTAGCCCGTGAAGACCTGGATGCCCTTGATCTCGACCTCGCCGTCGGCGGCGATCCGGATCGCCGTGCCGGGCAGCGGCAGACCGACCGTGCCGATCTTCGTCTTCCCCGGACGGTTGACCGTCGCGGGCGCCGTCGTCTCGGTCAGTCCGTAGCCCTCGAGGACCTTGAGGCCCACGCCGCGGTAGAAGTGCCCGAGGCGCTCGCCCAGGGGCGCTCCGCCGGAGATCGCCCACTCGGCCTGCCCGCCGAGCGCGGCGCGCAGCTTGTGCAGCACGAGGACGTCGGCGACCTTGTGCTGCAGCCTGAGCCACGGGCTCGGGCCCTTGGGGTTGTCCAGCGCACGCGAGTAGACGATCGCGGTCTTCGCGGCACGCTGGAAGATGGGGCCCTTGCCGCCCGCGGCGGCCTTCTGCTCGGCCGAGTTGTAGACCTTCTCGAACACGCGCGGCACGGACAGGATGAACGTCGGGCGGAACGAGCCCAGGTCCTCGACGAGGGTCCGCGTGTCGGGCGTGTGGCCGAGCACCGCACCCGCCGGGATGCACAGCACCTCGATGAAGCGCGCGAACACGTGCGCGAGCGGCATGAACAGGAGCGTGCGGGCCCCGTCGCCCGCGACGACCTCCTGGAGCCCGGCGACCGTGTTCACGGTGAGCTCGTAGAAGTTGCCGTGCGTCAGCTCGACGCCCTTCGGGCGGCCCGTGGTGCCCGAGGTGTAGATGATCGTCGCGACGTCCCCCAGCGACGCGATCGACCGGCGGCGCGCGATCTCCTCGTCCGGCACGTCCGCCCCCGCGGCGACGAGGTCGTCCACGGCACCGTCGTCGAGGACGAGCACGTCGCGCAGGCGGGTCGCGGGCCGGACCTCGTCGACGACCGCGAGGTGGTCGCGCGTCTCGACGACGAGGAGCGTGACGTCGGAGTCGGTGAGGATCCACTCGACCTGCTCGGCCGACGACGTCTCGTACAGCGGGACCGGCACGGCCCCCGCGCGCCAGGCCGCCCAGTCGACGAGCGACCACTCGTACCGCGTGCGCGACATGATCCCGACGCGGTCGCCCGGCTGCACCCCGCGTGCGACCAGGCCCTTCGCGACGGCGACGACCTCCGCGTCGAACTCCCGCGCGGTCAGCGGGATCCACGGGCCACCGGCCTGTGACTTGTGCTCGACCAGGACGCGGTCCGGGGTGTCGCGGACGCGGGTGGCGAAGAGGTCGTTGAGGTTGTGCTCGGGATCGACCTCGACGAGCAGGGGAGTGTGGAACTCGTCCATTCTGGCTCCAGTGGCAGTGGCGAAGTGTGCGACGAGGATACGTGACGTGACAAGGGCCACATCGTCGCCCGAACGTGTCGCATGCCGCGGGACCAGCAGGACGATCGGCGCACGTGTCGGGTCCGCGGGCCGCTAGCGTGGTGCCGCGGACCTCTCGGTCGCGGACCCCAGGCACTGACGCGTAGGAGCACTCACGGACATGCACGCCATCGGTGTGGACATCGGCGGGACGAAGATCGCGGCAGGCGTCGTCGACGAGGAGGGCGTGATCCTCGCGCAGACGCGCGTCGAGACGTCCCCGGACGACGTCGCGGGGATCGACCGCGCGATCGCCCAGGTCTACCGCGAGCTGGCGGGCTCCTACGAGGTCGGGGCCATGGGCCTGGCCGCGGCCGGCTTCGTCGCCGCCGACCGTTCGGGCGTCCTGTTCGCGCCGAACATCGCGTGGCGCGACTACCCGCTGCGGGACAAGGTCAAGGCGCTCATCGACGACGACCTCACGATCGTGGTCGAGAACGACGCGAACGCCGCCGGCTGGGCCGAGTTCCGGTTCGGTGCGGCGCGCGACGTCGACGACATGCTCCTGCTCACGGTCGGCACGGGCCTCGGCGGCGCGATCGTCTCGAACGGCGAGCTCGTGCGCGGTGCGTGGGGTGTCGCGTCGGAGGTCGGGCACATGCGCGTCGTGCCGGGCGGCCACTACTGCGGCTGCGGCCACGAGGGCTGCTGGGAGCAGTACGCGTCGGGCAGCGCGCTCGTCCGCGACGCCCAGGCCGCGGTGCTGCGCGAGCCCGAGCGCGCCGAGCGGCTGCTGCAGCTCGCGGGCGACGCCGAGAAGATCGTCGGCCCGCAGATCACGCAGGCCGCCGAGGAGGGCGACCCGCTGTCGATCGAGCTGCTCGCCGAGCTCGGTCGCTGGCTCGGGGAGGGTGCGGCGTCCGCGACGGCGCTGCTCGATCCCGCGCTCATCGTCGTCGGCGGCGGTGTCGTGGCGGCCGGCGAGCTGCTGCTCGGCCCGGCACGTCGCGGCTTCGGGGAGCAGCTCTCCGCGCGCGGGCACCGTCCGGAGGCGTCGTTCGTCGCCGCCGCGATGGGCAACGACGCCGGCATGGTCGGCGCGGCGGACCTCGCGCGCCTCTGACAGCGCCGGCATGACGTCGCCGGCCTGACCTCGCCGTCGGCGCGGGCGCGGTCAGACGACGGCGCCCGTGTCGTCGTCCTCCGGGTCGCGGCGGTGCGGCATGCGCCAGACGAGCACCGCGACGCCGATGACGAAGACCGCGGCCGCGGCCTGCACGATCGCGCTGGGCGCGTCGCGCCAGAACAGCACGACGGCCAGCAGGAACAGCGGCATGCCCGCCGCCGCGATCCACGCCATCGTCAGCAGCGGGTCGCCGCCGAGCACGGGGCCCGGGTCGGGCGGCACGAAGTGCTCCTCGGCGTCGACGGCCTGCTCGGCGTCGTCGATCTGGTCGGTGCCCGACCAGTCGCGTCCGGACGCGTCCCGTGCGGAGCGCACGACGCGCGCCTCGGACGTCCACGCGGTCGCGTCGGGCGTGGGGTCGGTCGGTGCGGCGGCTCGACCGGACGGGTCCTCGTCGTCGTCGTCCTCGCCCGTGTAGCCGGCGAGGTCGCCGAGCTGTGCGACGATCGCGTCCCAGCGTTCGTCGTCGGTCTCGGCGTGCGCGTCGTCGGCCGGTCCCGGCGCGTCGGATCCCGGAGGGGGGACCGCGTCGTCGGGGTCGTCGGGGCGTGCAGCCATGAGAGCACTCTAGAGTCGGACGCAGCGGTCGGGGACGCCCTGCGCCGGTCGATCGGTCAGGGGCGTGGTCCCGAGCCGCGCGGGCCGGTCCGTCAGGAGCCCGTGGGCGGGCCGGAACGTGCCGATGAGTCGGCTGAGAGGTGGGCTGTTGTTCTACTGGTTGATGAAGCGGGTGTTCGTGGGCCCGCTGCTGCACCTCGTGTACCGCCCGTGGGTGCGCGGTGCGCAGCACGTCCCCGCGCGCGGCGCCGCGATCCTCGCGAGCAACCACCTCGCGGTGATCGACTCGTTCTTCCTGCCGCTCGTGCTCGACCGCGAGCTCGTCTTCATCGGCAAGCAGGAGTACTTCACGGGCCGCGGGATCAAGGGCCGGATGACCGCGGGCTTCATGCGCGGCGTCGGCACGATCCCCGTCGACCGCGGCGGCGGCAAGGCCAGCGAGGCGGCCCTCAACACGGGCCTGCGGCGGCTGCGCGAGGGCGACCTGTTCGGCATCTACCCCGAGGGCACCCGCAGCCCCGACGGCCGCCTGTACCGCGGCAAGACGGGTGTCGCGCGGCTCGCGCTCGAGTCCGGCGCCCCCGTCATCCCGGTCGCGATGGTCGGCACCGAGATCGCGCAGCCCCTCGGTCGCAAGATCCCGAAGATCATGCGCATCGGCGTCGTCATCGGCGAGCCGCTCGACTTCAGCCGCTACCAGGGCATGGAGAACGACCGCTTCATCCTGCGGTCGGTCACCGACGAGATCATGTACGCGATCATGAGCCTGTCCGGCCAGGAGTACGTCGACGTGTACGCGGCGACCCAGAAGGCGCGCATCGCCACAGGTCACCCCGCTGCGACGGGCGACGCGCAGGACCACCTGCCG
>NZ_BHYL01000157.1 GCF_003851725.1 Cellulomonas algicola
GCGCACGGCTGTCACGGGCCGGCCCACGCCGCCCGGCCAGGGGCGCGCGGAAGCGGCCGGCGCACGGCCGGGCGGCGTCGCCCGAGGGCGAGGCCCACGTGCCGGGCGACCGGACCCGGGAGACGCACCGCACGTCGTTCCGGGCGAGCGGGGACCGGCGCTCGTCGCGCCGCGCACGTCCTCGCCCGCCGCACGGATGCGCCGACGCACGCGCACCCTCCCGCCAGGCCGCTGGGTCCGGTGGCGGGCCGGCCACCTGCTCGTCACGGGCCGTGCGTCGCTTGCCCTGCGCGTCGGACCGCCACCGTGGGGCGAGGACGACGGTCCCGACGGCACCGGTCACCCCGAGCGCGAGCGCGGGCGCGGCGACGCCGAGCAGGTCGTGACCTGGCTCGCCCCGCTCGCGGGCAGCGTCGCGCTCGCGCTCGTCCTGCGGCAGCCCGCGCTGCTGCTCGTCGGGCTCGTCGTGCCGCTCGTCGGCCTGGGCGTGCACCTCGCTCGACGTCGGCGCCGGCGCGGCGCGGCGGACGGTGCGGGGCACAGGCGGGACGGGACCGACCGCTCGGCGCATGCGTATGACCACAGGCACGGGCACCGGCACGGGCACGGGCACGGGTACGGGCTCGGGTACGGGCTCGGGTACGGGCGCGGGCACGGGGACCGGGACGGGGACGGCGACGAGCCGGACGGTCCCACGCCCGCGCCGGAGCGCGTCCCGCGCGACCCGGCGGACCTCACGTTCGTCACGACCGCGGCGACGCTGGGGCGCGGCGGCCGCGTCCGGGGCGGCGTGCCGTGGTCCGCGGACGGATGCCTCGCCGTCGTCGGCAACCCGCAGGACGCGGCAGCAACCGCCCGGGCCGTCGTGCTCGCGGAGCTGGGCAGCCACGCGGCCGCCGACCTCGTCGTCGTCTCCCGTCGGCCGGACGGCTGGGGGTGGACCGCCCCCGTCGAGCCGCGAGAGCCGCTGCCTGCGCCCGGCGACCCGGGCACCGTCGTCGTGTGCGACGACCCGGCGACCCTCGGGAGGCTCGCCGTGTGGCGCGCCGGCGCCCCGGGGCGGCACCGCCTGCTGCTCGTGCTCGGTCGCCGTGCCGACGTGCCCGCCTGGTGCCGGCACGTGCTCGAGGTCGCCCCCGACGGTGCGCGGCTGCACGCCGGAGGCGCGGCACCGGCGGTCGTCCCGTGGCACGCCGTCACCGCGGAGCGCGCCCGTGCGCAGCTCCTGCGCGCCCGCACCCTCCGCGAGCTCGCCGGTGCACGGCCCCCGGTCGCCGCACCGCCCGCGCACGTCGCGCTCGGCGACCTCCCGGGTGTCCCTGCTGCTCGTCCGGACGCAGTCCTCGCGGCGTGGTCGACCGCGGGGACGGGGCTCGTCGCGCGGCTGGGGCGCGGCGCCGGCGGCGAGGCGGTCACGGTCGACCTCGTCACCGACGGCCCCCACGCGCTGGTCGCCGGCACCACCGGCGCCGGCAAGTCGGAGCTCCTCACGACCCTCGTGCTCGCCCTCGCCCTCACGCACGGGCCCGAACGGCTCGCCGTGCTGCTCGTCGACTTCAAGGGCGGCACGGGGCTCGGTGCGGTCGCCGGGCTCCCCCACGTGCTCGACCACGTCACGGACCTCGACGCCGCGCGGACGCAGCGCGTGCTGGCGGGGCTGCGTGCCGAGAGCCGGCGCCGCGAACGGGTGCTCGCCGCCCGCGGCGCTCACGACGTCGCGGACCTCGACCCGCGCGACGCGGCGACACCACCCCGGCTCCTCGTCGTCGTGGACGAGCTCCGGGCGCTCGCCGACGACGTCCCCGACGCCGTCGCGACGCTCGCACGGCTCGCCGCCCAGGGCCGCGCCCTCGGGATCCACCTCGTGCTCGCCACGCAGCGGCCGGCGGGCGTCGTCACCGCCGACCTGCGGGCGAACGTCGAGCTGCGCGTCGCGCTGCGGGTCGCCGACGACGCGGACTCACGGGACGTCGTCGACGACCCCGGGGCCGCCCGGCTCGACCCGCGCACCCCCGGCCGCGCCGTGCTGCGTCGCGGGTCGCTGCCCACGGAGGTCGTGCAGGTCGCGCGCCCCCGTCCGGGCACCGGCGCGC
>NZ_BHYL01000158.1 GCF_003851725.1 Cellulomonas algicola
GGGCGGGGACGACGCGGTCGCCGCGGTGGACCAGGACGACGCGCCCGGGCCGACCGCCGCAGCGGTCCGCGAGCGCGGCGGCGAGCTCGGCCCCGGCGAGGCCGCCGCCGACCACGACGACCGGGTCGGCGTCGTCGTCGACCGCCTCGGCGCGGGCCGCAAGCGCCTCCAGACCGCCCGGGTGCCGGAGCGTGAGGCCGCGGCCGATCAGGCCGTCGACCTCGTCGACCGGCTCGCCCGCACCCGTGCCGAGGACGAGCGCGTCGTACGACGTGGTCCCCCGAGCGCTCCCGTCGGCGGGCCGGTACGTGACCGTGCGGGCGGACAGGTCGACGTGCTCGACGCGGGCGTGCACGACGGTCGCGAGCGGCATGGCCTCGGCGAGCGGTGTCTGCGTGAGGTGTGCGGGCAGCAGGCCCGACACGACCTCGCCGGTGAAGCCGTGGAAGTTGTGCACGAGGTTGTCGGACACCACGACGATCTCGACGGACCCGTCGCGGAGCATCCCCCGGACGCGGCGCACGAGGGCGCCGTAGGCGTGCAGCGTCACGTACCCGCCGCCCAGCAGGACGACCCGCCGCGTCACCGCGCCGCTCCTGCCGCGACGAGCGCGCGCCCGGTGACGCCGTCCACCGCCTCGACACCGGTCGCCGACGTGCTCGCGCCGCCGGGACCGCCGACCACGGCCGGCGACCCGGCGGTTGTTGCCGGCTCTCGCGGTGTGTGCGGTGACGACGCCCGGGTCGCGGGGCTCGTCGTGGCGAGGACCGTCGGGTGCGGGTCGGCGGCGGGGACGGCGAGCGGGCGGCCGAAGGTCGTCGGCGGGGCGGCGCGGAACCCGAGGCTCGCGAAGCGGCGGGCGATCGCGCGGACGTGGTCGACCTGGTCGAGCGTCGGGACGCCCAGCGAGAAGTGGCCGGTGTGGCCCGACAGGGCGAGCAGCGCGGTCTCGGCGAAGCAGCCGTACGTGAACCCGGGCGGCTGGCCGATGTCGCCGCCGCGCAGCCGCAGACCCGGCACGGAGACGACACCCCCGTCGACGACGGTCACGTCGGGCCGCTCGACGAGCAGGTCCGGGGACGTGTTGCGGGGCTGCGTCGCGTCGAGCACGACCGCGCCGGGGGCGAGGTGCTCGGACCGGAGGACCGCGTCGGCGGCGGCGGTGAGGAGCACGACGACGTCGCACGCGCGGACGTCGTGCAGGTCGGTCGAGATCGTCGTCGGGACGCGCCGGCAGACCTCACCGGCCAGCGCGCCGAGCCGGCCGCCCGCACGGGCGACGAGGGTCAGGTGCTCGACGGCACGGTCGCGGGCGAGCAGGCGGACGAGGGTCGTGCCGACGCTGCCGGTCGCGCCGACGACGGCGACGCGGCGCGCGCGGTCCGGCTGGGCGGCGAGCAGCGCCCGCAGCTGGTCCTCGACGATCGCCGCGGTGTAGGCGTTGCCGTTGGTGACCCCGATGTCGGTACGGCCCGCGAGCGTCGACCCGCCCGACGTGACCGTCGCCGTCAGCGCCCCGAGGCCCACGATCCCGGCGCCCCGCCGTGCCGCGAGGTCCACCGCGGCGCCGACGCGGTCGCGCGCGGCGTGCGGGGCCTCGAGCATGTGCCGGGCGCCGAACGGGACGAGCACCACGCGACCGACCGGGTCGGGCGTGACGTCGGGCAGGTGCACCCGGGCCATCGTGAACGGCCGCAGCGGGAGCCGGCGGACCGCCCGGTCGGCGACGCCCTCGGGGACGCGACCGAGCGGCGACCAGACGCGCGCGAGGTCGTCGGACACCCGGGCCCGCGGGTGGACCAGGAACGCGAACGGGACGGCACTCATCGGCGGTTCTCCAGGGGATCGCGGCCGCGCTGGGCCGGTCGTGGGTGCAGCCCGGGGGCCGCGACGGAGGTGAAGAGGTCCGGCGGCGGTGGCCAGATACGTCGGTCACCCGGTCGGCCGCCCCTGCACGCCATGCTCGTCGCGCCCGCGCACCCGGGGCGTCCGCCACTGGTCGCGTCGTCGACGGCCCGTCGTCCCCCGCCGGTCTGGTCCCGCGCCCGCGCATCCACCCGCCGGCGGACATCCGCACCGCATCAGGCCCGCCGCATGCGGGGGTGTCCCCGAGGGGACATCCGGGGGGATCCCGGATGTCGACGCACGTGCCGGGCTCCCTAGGTTCGGGCCATGACCTCCGACCAGCCCAGCGCGACCCTGACCGCCCCACCCGCGGCCGCCGTCGCTGCCGCCACCGTCGCTGCCCCGCCACCGGACGTGGCGGACCGCCGCTCGCTGGCCCCGGACCTCGCGCGCGGCATGCTGCTGCTGTTCATCGCGCTCGCGAACGTGTGGGGCTACCTGTGGTCGACCGGTGAGGCAGGGCCCGGGGGGCGACCGGCGGGCGGGTCGGACGTCGACCACCTGGTCGACGCGCTGACCGCGTTCTTCGTCGACGACCGGTCACGGCCGATGTTCGCGATCCTCTACGGGTTCGGGCTCGCGACGATGGCGAGCCGGCTCGCGGCACGCGGCGAGGACCGCAGGGGCGCTCGTCGGGTGCTGGCGCGGCGCGGCGCGTGGCTCGTCGTGCTGGGCCTCGTGCACTCGGCGCTGCTGTTCGGCGGCGACATCCTCGCGGCCTACGGCGTGACGGGCCTGGTCGCGCTGGCGTTCCTGCACCGGTCGCGCGTGACGCTGTGGATCTGGTTCGCCGCGGGCACGCTGCTGTCCACCGCCGCGGGCGTGGTCGTGCTGGTGTTCTTCGAGGAGGGCTTCGGTGGCGACGGCGCCCCGACGACGAGCTACGTGGCGTCGGTCGGCGAGCGGCTGGTGTCGTCGGGCGCCTCGATCGGGCTCGCGGCCGTGCTGCTGTTCTTCGTGCCGCAGGTCGTGCTCGGCATCCTGCTGTCCCGTGCGGGCTGGCTGACCCGCCCGTGGGAGCACCGCCGCCGCCTCGGTCAGGTCGTCGTCGTGGCGCTCGCCGTCAACGTCGTCGGCAACCTGCCGTGGGCGCTCGTCGTCGGGCACGTGTGGGAGCCGTCGGCCGCCGTCGGCGGGGTGCTCGAGATCGTCCACATCGCGTCGGGCGTCGTCATGGGCCTCGGGTACGTGTGCCTCTTCGGCTGGCTCGCGGCCGTCTGGCACGACCGCCGCGACCTGCCGGTGGTGCGGGCCGTCACAGCGGTCGGCGAGCGGTCGCTCACGTCGTACCTGCTGCAGTCCGTGATGTTCGCGCCGCTGCTGAGCGCGTGGGGCCTCGGTCTGGGCGGCCGGATCGGCACGGCGACGGCCGCCGCGCTCGCCGTCGGGGTCTGGCTCGTCACGGTCGCCGTCGCGGTCACGCTCGACCACCACGGACGCCGCGGCCCCTTCGAGGTCCTCCTCCGCCGCCTCACGTACCGCCGTCGCCGCGACCGCGTGACTCGCTGAGGTCGATGACAGCCGGCACTCCCGCCTGGTCTCGGTAGAGCGGTGAGAGTCGCGGGAGGTTCGCACGGACGACGTCGACCACCCGGCCACCGCCTAGAAGCGGGGCGACGTCGTCACGCGCCTGCTCGAACGCGCAGGAGCCGGCCGATCTGCCCCACGCCCGGACCACCGTCCTGGTGCTGGTACTTCCGTACGGGAGACACCGCGAGGGCCTGGCAGAGGTCCTCCTGGTGAAGCCGCCGGACGGTCCCGTCGTCCTCGACGCGACGGTCGTACCGCTCGACGACGAGCGCACGGATGCCGGCGTCAGGGGACGACCACATCGACCAGCCCGGCGCGCGCAGACCGACGTGTCGCGCGAGCGAGAGCCCGAAGGCCTCGACGACCGTCAGGTCGGGGTAGCGCTCGTCGGACGCCGTGAGCTCGGTTTCAGGATGTGCGTCGTCGGGACACCGCGCCCAGGCGCGAGCCACGATCCGTCGACCGCTCGGACGAGAGCGATCTTCGGCTGCGCGCCTGCGAGGCTGATGCGGCCCCAGACGTGTGCGGGTGGCCGCCCGGTGCGATACGCCTGGATCGTCTCGAGCAGCTCGTCGGCGATCGCCTGGTCGTCGACCGGCGTCAGGTCCGAGCGGTCGGCGCGGGCGTCTTCGGACGCCTCGCCGGGTCGGACGAACTGCAAGGCGCCTGCGACGTCGTGGCCCATGTGCTCGAGCAGCGCGAACGGGGATCGGGCCGACACCTGGAACCGTCGTGCCATCGCCTCGAGTGCCTGCTCGTTGTCAGGCAGCAGACCTTGCAGGAAGGGCAGGACGGCACGCTGCTCGTGGACGCTGGAGGTCAGCGGCATCGACAGCGAGAGCGGCGTCGGGTCGGCGCCCGCGCGGTACGTCTCCTCGTACCGAAAGCCGAGCGCTCCCCCCGCGGTCATGGTGAGCGTCCCCGCGCGGACGCCGTCGAGGTGGACGTCCAGCGTGCGGCTCATGCCCGCGCGCGCACGTCGACCTCGAGCTCGAGCTCCTCGATCACGGCGAGGAGCCGAGGGAACTCGGCGGCCGTACGGCCCGACTCGACGTTGATGAGCCACTCGCGCGAGACGCCTGCACGCCTCGCGAGGGCGGCCTGCGTCAGCCCGGCCCGCTCGCGCGCAGACCGGATCACCGCTCCCATCTCCACCATCGTCCGGATGCGCATCGACCCTCCCGTTCGACTCGAGGCACGCGCTGGAAGTGGATCCGCGTCCACTTCTGCGAATGTGGACCACGATCCACATCAGTACAAGTGGACGATGATCCACTTCGCGGCGGGTGGATCCTGGTCCACACGTGCGACCAGGCCAGCGGCCTGCCCCGCGCCCCCTCAGACCTGGGCGCCCGGGAGGCGTGAGCGCCAGGTGTGGGTCGGCTCGTAGCCGAGGAGACGGCGGGCCTTGTCGATGGACAGCAGCGTCTCGCGGCCCTCGACGGGGCGGCGGAGCTCGACGTCCGGGAACTCGGCGGCCAGCAGCTCGGCCGACGGGGTGTCGAGCACGGTGTCGGGCGCGGCGATGATGAACGCCTCGAAGCCCGTCAGGTCGCTCTCCAGGGCCAGCCGGACGGCCTGCGCGCCGTCGCGCGCGTCGATGTAGCCCCACAGGTTCCACCGGCGCGACTGCGCGGTGAAGTCGCGGAACGCCGGGTAGTCCTCGTCGACCATGACGTTCGAGAACCGCAGGCCGATCAGCTTAGCCGACGGGTCCCAGCGCGTGAAGTGCCGAGCCATCTCCTCCTCGACGGCCTTGCCGAGCGAGTACGTGCTCTCCGGGCGGACGGGGTACTCCTCGTCGACGGGCGCGTACGGCGGCGGGGTGTCGAACGGCAGGCCGAGGACGGTCTCGCTCGACGCCCAGACGACGTCGCGGATGCCCGCCCGGCGCGCGGCGGAGAACACGTGGTGCGTCGCGACGACGTTGTTCGCGAACGTCGCACCGCTGGGGATCAGGCCGGGTGCGGGGATCGCCGCGAGGTGCACGACAGCGTCGACGCCCTGGTAGCGGTCGTCGATGCCGGTCAGCGCCTCGGTCACCTGGCCCAGGTCGGTGAGGTCGACGCGCGTGAACAGCGCCGGCTGCCCGGGCGGCGGCGGGGCGACGTCGACGTTCACGACCTCGTACCCGTGCGCGGCGAGGTCCTCGACGACCGCCCGTCCCAGCTTCCCGCTGCCACCTGTCACCACGACGCGCGTCATGCCCCGACCGTAACCCGGCACCCGCGGACGCCGCCGACCGTCCTACGCGTAGCGGCGGTGCTGGAGCGGCAGGAAGCGGTCGACCGAGTGGCGGAGGCTGAACCGCGGCTTCCGCAGCCGCACGTCGACCGAGTAGTAGTCGGCCCACTTCCGGAACGCCTCGTAGCCGCGCCAGTCGAGGTCCAGGCCCTCGGCGACCTCGACCGCGCGCGCCGCGAGGTCCGGCCAGCCGAACCGTCGGGCCGCCTCGTACGGGTCCGTGACGCGTGCGAGCAGCGGGTCGCGGCCGTCCGACGGCGGGACCTCGCCGTCGAGCACGAGCTCCGCGATCGCCCGGACGCTCGTCGCCCGGTCGACGAACGGCAGGGTCAGACGCGTGAAGTCGTCGACGATCACCTGCGGGAACCCCGGCGTCTGCGCGGTGTACTCGCCGCGCCACCCGAACGCCGTCGCAGCCTGGTTGAACTGGTGCACGAACCGCTCCCCGGCCGTCCGCTCACCGGAGGCGGGCGTGCACTCGACGGTGATCGTGCGGACCCGGTCGACGCGGGCCTGCGGCTCGCACCGCACGACCATGGCGACGTCCCCGGACCGCCCCCGGAACACCGGTCCACCGCGCGTGAAGCCGCGCTCCGCGAGGAGCGGCTCGAGCGCGCCGGGCAGGTCGAACGCCGCACCGGCGGCCGTCTCGGCACTCACTCGGCGTCGAGCCAGGTCCGGGCGGGCGGGAGCAGCGCCTCGAGCTCGGGCCACAGCGCGTCGGGGAGCTGCGCCGACGCGGCCGCGACGGTCTGCGCGACGCGCTCCGGACGGCTCATGCCGACGATCGTCGCGGCGACCCGCGGGTCGCGGAGCGAGAACTGCAGCGCCGCGGTCGCGATGTCGGTGCCGTGCTCGGCGCACACGCGTCGCATGGCCTCCGCCGCGTCGAGCACCTCGGGCGGCGCCTCGCGGTAGCCGTACGTCGTCGGGCCGCCCTCCTGCTTCGCGAGGATGCCGCCGCCGTGCACCGCCGCGTTGAGGATGCCCATGCCCTGCCGCTCGGCCTCGTCGAGCAGCGGGCCTGCGGAGCGGTCGAGCAGCGTCCAGCGGTTGTGCACGAGCAGCACGTCGAACACCCCGAGCGCGAGGTAGCGCGCGATCTCCTGCACGCGGCCACCCGCCAGCCCGATGGCCCCGACCTCGCCGGACTCCCGCAGCGCGACCAGCGCCTCGACCGCGCCGCCCGGGCCCGCGAGCTCGTCGAACGGCCACGTCTCCGGGTCGTGCAGGTGCACGAGCGGCAGGTGGTCGAGCCCGAGGCGCTCGCGGCTCTCCGCGACCGACGCGCGCACGCGGTCGCCCGAGTAGTCGCCGTCCAGCGGGTCGACCTTCGTCGCGACGGTCACGCCCGCGGGCAGCCCGCCGACCTCGCGCAGCGCCGCGCCGATCCGCCGCTCGCTCTCGCCGTCGCTGTAGCCGTTCGACGTGTCGACGAACCGGATCGGGCTGTCGAGCGCCGCGAGCACGGTCGCGACACCCTCGTCGGCGGGCACGTCGCGGCCGAACAGGCCCGGCATGCTGCCCAGCGGACCGCCGCCCAGGCAGACCGCGGACACCTCCAGACCCGTGCGGCCGAGCGGGCGGATCCAGCCGGGCGTGCCGGGGGCGAACGACGTCATGACGGGCTCCTGAGGCGATCACGGATCGGCGGCGATCCGACGGCGGCGGGCTCGTCGCATTCCATCACGGGACGACACACCCGGCCGCGCACGTCCCGCGGCCGGGGCGACGACGAGGTCGACGTCCGCCCACGTGGCGCGACGCGCTCGCCACCCGCCGAGCTGCCCCGCGGTGCGACGGGCCGAACCCGACCGTGCCGCGGTCAGCGCAGACGCGCGAGCGAGTCCAGCGCGGCGACGGGATCCGGGCCCAGCGGGAACAGCACGGCCGACGACACGCCCGCGTCGAACAGCGCGTCGAGCCGGGCGCGCGCCGCAGCCGGCGTCCCGACGATCCCGAGGTCGTCGACCCACGCGTCGGGCAGCGCGGCGCCGAAATCCTCGGGCGATCCGACCGACGCCCGCAGGGCGGCGATCTCGTCGGCGTACGGCAGCGGCGCGAGGTGCGGCGCCCAGTCCGGCTCGCCCACCCACGCGAGCGCGGGCCGCGCCAGACGACGGGCCGCGTCGGCGTCGTCGTCGACCGCCGCGACGCAGTACGCGACGACCCGGTGCTCGCGCGTCGGGGCGATGTGCGCGAGGGCCGCAGCGACGTACTCGGGCGTCACGGGCTCCGCGAGCACGGTCCCGTCGGCGTAGCGGCCCGCCACCGCGAGCGACTTCGGACCACGCACGCCCGCGAGGATGCGCGGCGGGTGCGCGGGCGGCGACTCGAGCTGCACGCCGTCGAGGTGCACGTACCGGCCGTCCGCGTCGACGCGCTCGCCGTGCACGATCGCGCGGACCGCCCGCAGGTGCTCCTCGAGCATCGTGAGCGGGCTCGCGGGCCACGCACCGACCTGTCGCATCCACGCGGGCATGCCGTGCCCGATGCCGACGTCGACGCGGCCCGGGAAGAGCTCGGCGAGCGTCGCGGCCTCCATCGCCGTGAACGCGGCGTCCCGCACCGCGGCGGGCAGGATCCCGACGCCGACCCGGATCCGCTCGGTCCAGGCGAGCACGGCCGCCGCCTGCGCGACCCCGCCGCGGAAGAAGCAGTCCTCGACGACCCAGATCTCGTCGAAGCCGAGCTCCTCGGCACGGAGGGCGAACTCCCGCACCCGTCCGACGGGCAGGTCTCGGGGCAGCAGCACGCTGGTCGCGCGGTCGGTCATCGTCGTCCTCCTCGTGGCGCACCCGCCCAGGTCCGGGCGGACGACGACCGCGGCGTCAGCCGGCGGCGGCCTCGAGGAAGCGCTCGAGCAGCGGGCCCGCGGTCGTCGAACCGTAGTCTCCGACATCCACGAAGACGGCGACCGCCAGGTCGCCCTGGATCGCGATCATCCACACGTGGTTCTGGAGGTTGGCCGCGTCGCCGAACTGCGCCGTGCCGGACTTCGCCATGACCTCGCCACCGGGCGTGTCCTGCAGGAACGACCCGCCCCCCTCGGTGACGACCGCGCGCATGAGGGTCCGGAGCGCGTCCGCCTCGCCGCTGGTCAGCGGGACGTGCGGCCGCGACGTCGCCGCTGCGGGCGCCGGGGTGGGCCCGTCCGACGCACCCGTGGTCGCGTCGTCCTCGGTCGTGGCGGTGGCAGCGTCGGCGTCGACGACGAGCCGCGGCGTGACCGTCGCCCCCGCCGCGACCGACGCGGCGACCGTCGCCATGCCGAGCGGCGACGCCAGCACGCGCCCCTGCCCGATCATCGACGCGGCGTGGTCCGTGCCGTCGGAGTCCGACGGGACGGCACCGAGGAACGCCGCGAACCCGAGGTTCGCGTCCGGCACGAGGCCCAGCGATCCCGCGGCGTCGACCAGCGCCGACTGCTGCGCCTTGTCGCGCGCGGAGATGAAGGCCGTGTTGCACGACTGCGCGAACGCCGTGCGCAGCGGGACCTCGCCCAGCGCGCTCGACGGGTAGTCCGGGAAGTTCGAGAACTGGCGGCCGTCGACGCTCGTCGTGGGCGGGCACGACACCGGGGAGTCCGCGGTCAGGCCCGACCGCAGCAGCGCGAGGGCGCTCGCGACCTTGAACGTCGAGCCGGGCGCGTACTGGCCGAGCGTCGCGGTCGACATGCCCTCGCCGCCGGGACCGCTCGCAGCGGCGACGACGTCACCCGTCGACGGGCGGATCGCGACGATCGCGCTCGCCGGGCCGACGTCCTCGAGGATCGTCTCGGCCTCGGTCTGCGTGGCCGGGTCGATCGTCGTGCGCAGGTCCGTCCCGGGCGTCGGCTCGGTGGCGAACAGCTGCCGCACCGCGACACCGTCGGCCGGGACCGCCTCGACCGTGAGGCCGGGGCGCCCGCGCAGCAGCGCGTCGTACTGGCGCTGCAGGCCCGACAGGCCGGTGAGGTCACCCGCGGCGATCGCGCCCTCCGACTTCTCGACGATCTCCGCCGTCGCCGAGCCGACCGTGCCCAGGATCGGCCGGGCGAACCGCCGGGTCGGGGCCAGCGGGATCGTGTCGGCGACCGCGCGCACCCCGGGCGTCGCGACCAGCGCGTCGACGTCGTACTGCGGGTCACCGTCGCGCACCACGATGGCCTCGACGAACGCCTTCGGGCCGGCCGCCGCGACGCGCTGCACGTAGGCCTCGACGTCGAGCGCGAGCGCCGCGCCGAGCGCACGGGCCGCCGCCTCCTGCCCGGCCGCGTCGACGAGCGTCTTGTCCACGCCGACGCGTCGGACGCCGCGCGGCTCGACGATGACCTGGTCGCCCGCGCCGAGCACCCGGCCGCGCTGCGCCTGCACGCGCGTGACGCGCAGCGTCTCGGTGGGCTGCAGGTCGGGGACGAGGACCCCGGGCGTCCACGCGACGCGCCACACCTCGGCGTCCTCGGCGTCGCGCGCGAGGGACACCTGCGTCGCGTAGGTCCAGTCCGTGTCGCTGTCGTCGACGTCCCAGGTGTACGTGAGCTCGGCCGTCGCGGAGTCCGGGTCGTCCTCCGGGACCGTCACCTCGCCGCGCTCGACGTCCGGCACCCACGGCTCGACGCCCGCGAACGTCGCCGTGCGCAGCTCCGCCGCGGCGGCCGCGTCGCCCGAGCCGGCGGCGAACTCCACGGCGGCGAAGTCGCCGGTCTCGATCGCCTTGGTGAGCGTGTCGATCGCCTCGTCGGGGCCTGGGGGCTTGGGCGAGCACGCCGTGAGCGTCCCGACGACGAGGAGCGTCGCCGCGCCGACCAGCCCGAGCGCCGCAGGTCCGCGGCGGTGACGCGGTCGCGGTCGGAGGGCGGGCGCGTCGTCGCGCGCGCGGTCGAGCGTCATCAGGTCTCCTGTCGTCGGACCGGCGGCGGCGCCGGCCCGTCTGCGTTCCGTCCGAGCGGTCATCCTGGCCCGTCACGCAGGCCGGGGGCCAGCGAGTTCGCGAGGCGGGACGTGTCCGGGCAGCGTGGCACCACCCGCGGCGGGAGCGGGTGGGAACACGGAACCCTTCACCCTTCCTCCTCACCGCCCGGCCGTCCGTCGGGCGGCGACCGGGACGTGGGTCCCGGGTCGGCGGCGCGGGACGACGGCGCGGGCGTGAGCGCGAGCTGGTGGCGGGGCGGGTGCGGCCGCCGGCACGGAC
>NZ_BHYL01000159.1 GCF_003851725.1 Cellulomonas algicola
GGGCTCCGGCGCGCCCGGGGACGAGCGCACGGGCCCGTGGCGCGCGTTCCGCGCGGGCTGGGCGGCGCGCAAGCACCCCGACGCCGACCAGACCGCGGCCGCGGCCGCCGCGTCGGTGCGTCCCGTCGACGTGTCGCTCGACGAGTTCCTCCGCGCGACCGCCGACGAGGGCGACCCGTACCTGCAGGTCGACGACCTCGCCGACACGCTGCAGCGCGCGAGCCGCAAGGCCGCGCGCGCCCTGCCCCGCCAGCGCGGCGCCTGACGGGCGCACCGTCCTGCCTCCTGGTGCGGCGCCTGACCGCCGCACCGCGGTGACCTGACCGACCGGTCCACCCCGGGTGTGGGCCAGGTCGCACCGGCGCGTCGGTGGGCGGGCTCGCGCGCACGCCCGCCGCCCAGGGAGACTGTGCGCGTGGACCAGGACACCCTCAACACCCTCCTCGCCGTCGGCATCCCGACGGTCGTCGTCGTCACCGTCGGCACGCTGCTCGTCACGCTGCGCCGCGGCCGCGGCGGCAGCACCCCGACGCAGGACGTGCCGCCGCCCGTGCCGGCACCCGAGGCGCCCTTCGGCGACCCGCAGGCTCCCGCGGCGACACCGGTCCCGGTCGACACCGCTCCCGGGACGGCCGTCCCGCCCGAGGCGGCGCCCGACGACGTCGCTGAGCTCGACCGCCCGCCCGTCCTGGAGGTCCCGGCGCCCGTCGCCGGACGTCTGACCCGCCTGCGCGACCGCCTGTCCCGGTCCGGCTCGCCGCTCGGCACCCGCCTGCTGCAGGTCCTGTCGCGCGACCACCTCACGGAGGACGACTGGGACGAGCTCGAGGAGACGCTGCTGCTCGCCGACGTCGGCGCCGGCCCGACCACCGAGATCGTCGACGCGCTGCGCACGCGCGTCCGGGTCGAGGGCCTGCGTGAGCCCGGTCAGGTGCGCACCGTGCTGCGCGACCAGCTGCTCGCGATCGTGGACCCGACGCTCGACCGCTCGCTGCACACCGACCCGGGCACCACCGCGGACGGCGCGGCTGTCCCGGCGGTCGTGCTCGTGGTCGGCGTCAACGGCACGGGCAAGACGACGACCGTCGGCAAGCTCGCGCGCGTCCTGGTCGCCGACGGGCGCACGGTCGTGCTCGGCGCGGCCGACACGTTCCGCGCCGCGGCGGCCGACCAGCTCGAGACGTGGGGCTCGCGCGTCGGCGTGCGGACCGTGCGGTCCGACAAGGACGGCGCCGACCCCGCGTCGGTCGCGTTCGACGCCGTGCGCACGGGGAAGACCGAGGCGGTCGACGTCGTGCTCGTCGACACGGCCGGCCGCCTGCAGAACAAGGCCGGCCTCATGGACGAGCTCGGCAAGATCACGCGCGTCCTCACGCGCGAGGCGCCGCTCGCCGAGGTGCTGCTCGTCCTCGACGCCACGACCGGTCAGAACGGGCTCAACCAGGCGCGCGTGTTCGCCGAGGTCGCAGGCGTCACGGGCATCGTCCTCACCAAGCTCGACGGCACCGCGAAGGGCGGCATCGTCGTCGCCGTGCAGCGTGAGCTCGGCGTCCCGGTCAAGCTCGTCGGGCTCGGCGAGGGCCCCGACGACCTCGCGCCGTTCGACCCCGAGGCGTTCGTCGACGCGCTGCTCGCGCAGTAGCCCGGCGCCCCCGGTGGGCGCCCGCTGCTGGACGGATGCCCACCACGAAACCGAACGTTTACGCCCGGGTGAGCGTTGTCACACCGCTGTAACACCCTCAGCCCATCGCCGAAACGGTCCTGGCCGACCTTTGGTACCGGACCAGCCACCCCCGGCTGGCGACGGGAGAGGCGATTTCGATGTTCGAACTCGACAGCGGGAACACCGCGTTCATGATCCTCGCCGCGTCTCTGGTGCTGCTGATGACGCCCGCCCTGGCGTTCTTCTACGGCGGCATGGTGCGCGGCAAGAGCGTGCTCAACATGATGATGATGAGCTTCGGTGCCCTCGGCATCGTCTCGCTCATCTGGGTCCTGTACGGCTACTCGGCCACGTTCGGCGGCGACTACGGCGGCTTCGTCGGCAACCCGTTCGAGTACTTCGGCCTGCAGGGCGCGACCGACGAGCAGAGCCTCATGGCCGCCACGGGCGTGCCGTTCCTCGTCGCCGCGGGCTTCCAGCTCACGTTCGCGGTCATCACCGTCGCGCTGATCTCCGGCGCGATCGCGGACCGCTTCAAGTTCAACACCTGGCTCGTCTTCGCGGCGATCTGGGTCACGGTCGTCTACATCCCGCTGGCGCACATGGTCTGGGGCGGCGGCCTGCTCGGCGGCGGCTGGTTCCTCGCCGGCTCGCTCCCCACGCCGATCGACTTCGCCGGTGGGACCGTCGTCCACATCAACGCGGGTGTCGCGGGCCTGGTCCTCGCGATCGTCACGGGCAAGCGCCGCGGCTTCGGCCGCGAGCCGATGCGGCCGCACAACCTGCCGTTCGTCATGCTGGGCGCCGCGCTCCTGTGGTTCGGCTGGTTCGGGTTCAACGCGGGCTCCGAGTTCGCCGCCGACGGCACCGCCGGTCGCGCCTGGGTCAACACGACGGTCGCCACCGCGGTCGCGATGCTCGCCTGGCTCGCCACGGAGAAGGTCCGTGACGGACACGCCACCTCGCTCGGTGCCGCGTCCGGCGTCGTCGCGGGTCTCGTCGCGATCACCCCGGCGGCCGCGGCCGTCGACACGTGGGGTGCCATCGGCATCGGCGTCGTCGCGGGCATCCTCTGCGCGCTGGCGGTCGGCCTGAAGTACCGGTTCGGCTACGACGACTCGCTCGACGTGGTCGGCGTCCACCTGGTCGGCGGCCTCGTCGGCACGGTCCTCATCGGCTTCTTCGCGACCGACGCGAACGCGACCTGGTACGCGGACGGCGCCGAGAACGGCCTGTTCTACGGTGGTGGCGTCGGGCAGCTGGCCACGCAGATCATCGTCGCCCTGTGCGCGGTGCTCTTCAGCGGTCTGGCCACGCTCGTCATCGCCCTCATCCTCAAGGCCACCATCGGCCTGCGGGCGACGGAGGAGGACGAGGTTGGCGGTCTCGATCTCGCCACGCACGGCGAGACGGCGTACGAGTCCCTGGGCGCGGGCGCCCGGGTCGTGACGGAGGTGAAGTGATGACGAAGCTCGTGACGGCGGTCATCCAGCCGCACCGGCTGGACGACGTGAAGTCGGCCCTCGAGGCGGCGGGTGTGCGGGGTCTGACGGTGAGCGAGGCGAGCGGCTACGGCCGTCAGCGCGGGCACACCGAGGTCTACCGCGGTGCGGAGTACACCGTGGACCTGGTGCCGAAGGTCAAGATCGACGTGCTGGTCGCCGACGCGGACGCCGCGAGCGTCACCGAGGTGATCGTGCGCGCCGCGCAGACCGGCAAGATCGGCGACGGCAAGGTCTGGGTCGTGCCGGTCGAGGACGTGGCTCGCGTCCGCACCGGTGAGCACGGCGACGACGCCCTCTGAGCAGGACGGTCCCGCACAGCACATGACGCAGAACCGGCCGCCCGCGGGGGGCGCGGCCGAGCACGAGTCGCCGG
>NZ_BHYL01000160.1 GCF_003851725.1 Cellulomonas algicola
CGCGGCGCTGGTCGAGCGGCTCGCCGACGGTGCGACCGCGCTGGCCGAAGGGCTCGCGCGCATCGACGGCGTCGAGGTCGTCAACGACGTCGTGTACACGCAGGTGTGCGTCGCGCTGGCCGACGACGCGCGCACCCAGGCGGTCGCGGCGGCGCTGCGCGAGGAGGGCGTCGCGTACGCGTACACGTCGCACTGGCGGGACCGCGACGTGATCCGGTTCTCGGTGAGCAACTGGGCGACCGACGACAGCGAGGTCACGGCGACGGTCGAGGCGGTGCGGCGCGCGGTCGCGTCGGCGGTCGGGAGCTGACGGCGGTGCCGCGCGCCGGGGGCGACCCGCGAGCGCCGCACGCGTCCGGCAGCTCGCCGACCGCGGTGACGCCCCTCGTCCCGGACGCGGCACCGGACGTCGCGCCGCACGGCGCCCGGACCGGGTCCGCGCACGTCGGCCGCGCCGTGTCCGCCCACGTCACACGACCGCAACACGCTCGTGGCGACAGCGACACCGCGCGGGTCGACGCTGGGGACATGACGCCCGTGCCCCCGCCCGAGGCCCCCTCCCGGGCCGACGTGGCCCTCACGCGCCCGCACCACGGTTCCGACTCGCAGCACCGGTCGGCGTTCCCGGCGATCGCGAGCTACGCGTTCCTGTCGGACTGCGAGTCGAACTGCCTGATCTCGCCGTCGGGCGCGGTCGAGTGGATGTGCGTGCCGCGACCGGACTCGCCGAGCGTGTTCGCGTCGATCCTGGACCGTGCCGCGGGCTCGTTCCGGGTGGGTCCGCACGGGATCCGGGTCCCGACGGCCCGCCGCTACCTGCCGGGCACGCTCGTGCTCGAGACGACGTGGCAGACGCCGACGGGCTGGCTCATGGTGCGCGACGCGATGGTCATGGGCCCCTGGCACAACACGACCGAGCGGTCGGCGACGCACCGCCGCACGCCCACGGACGACGACGCCGAGCACATCCTGCTGCGCACGATCACGTGCGTGAGCGGGACCGTCGACCTGCAGGTCGAGTGCGAGCCGGCGCTCGACTACGGACGCGGGCACACCGAGTGGGAGTACACCGGCGCCGACTACCACGCGGTGCGGACCGTGCCGCAGGAGGAGGGCGACCTGAGCCTGACGCTCACGTCGAGCCTGCGGCTCGGGGTCGACGGGCGGGCCGCGTCGGCGCGGACGCGCATGTCGAACGGCGACAAGGCGTTCGTCGCGCTGTCGTGGTCACCGCTGCCCGCGCCGCGCACGTGGGAGCAGGCGGCCGACATGTCGTGGCGCACGCAGGAGTACTGGCGGGAGTGGATCACGCTCGGCGTCTTCCCCGACCACCCGTGGCGCACGTACCTCCAGCGCTCCGCGCTCACGCTCAAGGGTCTGACGTACGCGCCGACGGGTGCGCTGCTCGCGGCGGCCACGACGTCGCTGCCCGAGACTCCCGGCGGCGAGCGGAACTGGGACTACCGGTACGCGTGGATCCGCGACTCGACGTTCGCCCTGTGGGGCCTCTACACGCTCGGCCTGGACCGCGAGGCGAACGACTTCTTCGCGTTCATCCACGACGTCTGCCGCGGGAACAAGGACCTGCAGATCATGTACGGCGTCGGCGGCGAGGACCGGCTCGACGAGTCGGAGCTCGGGCACCTGTCCGGGTACGAGGGCGCGCAGCCCGTGCGCGTCGGGAACGCGGCGTACGACCAGCAGCAGCACGACGTCTGGGGTGCCGTGCTCGACTCGGTGTACCTGCACGCCAAGTCGCGCGAGCAGCTCCCCGAGTCGCTGTGGCCCGTCCTCAAGCTCCAGGTCGAGGCCGCGATCAAGCACTGGCACGAGCCCGACCGCGGCATCTGGGAGGTGCGCGGCGACCCGCAGCACTTCACGTCGTCGAAGCTCATGTGCTGGGTCGCGCTCGACCGCGGCGCACGGCTCGCGCGGATGCACGACGAGCACGACTTCGCCGAGCAGTGGGCCAAGCTCGCGGCCGAGATCCACGCCGACATCTGCCGCAACGGCGTCGACTCCCGCGGCGTGTTCGTGCAGCGGTACGGCTCCGACGCGCTCGACGCGTCCCTGCTGCTCGTGCCGCTGCTGCGGTTCCTGCCGCCCGACGACCCGCGGGTGCGCGCGACCGTCCTCGCGATCGCCGACGAGCTCACCGTCGACGGCCTGGTCCTGCGGTACCGCGTCGAGGAGACCGACGACGGGCTCGAGGGCGAGGAGGGCGCGTTCACGATCTGCTCGTTCTGGCTGGTCAGCGCGCTGGTCGAGATCGGCGAGGTCGAGCGCGGGCGGGCGCTGTGCGAGCGGCTGCTGTCGTTCGCGTCGACGCTCAACCTGTACGCCGAGGAGATCGACACCCGCACCGGCCGTCACCTCGGCAACTTCCCGCAGGCGTTCACGCACCTGGCCCTCATCAACGCGGTCATGCACGTCATCCGCGCCGAGGAGCGCGTCGGCCACGACGGCATCCACTTCGAACCCCCCAACCGCGGCGGCTGAGGGCTCCCTGCGTCCCGGCAGGCACGCCCGCGCACGTCTGGTGTGCGACGTCGTCCGGGGGGAGCGACGTCGACGCCTCCGTCTCGGGACGATGTCGCAACCTCGCCGAGCGGAGACGATGGGACAGACTCTTCCCCGTGACGGACCTGCTCTCGACGCCGGTGCGACCGGCCGACGGGTCGGACGCGGGCGTCACGCTCGACGACTTCCGCCCCGACTGGTCGCGCGTCGTCGACCCCGGCGACGAGCCGACGCCCGCCGACCTGGCCCGCGCGCACGCGGAGGCCGAGCGGCTGCTCGCGGACCACGGCGTCACGTACGGCGCCGACGCTCCCGAGGGCGGCGCGCACCCGTGGCGGCTCGACCCGGTCCCGGTGGTCGTCGACGAGCCCGAGTGGACGGCCCTCGACGCGGCGCTCGTGCAGCGGGCCGAGCTGCTCGACGCGGTCCTGCAGGACGTGTACGGCGCGCGTCGCCTGCTCACCGACCAGCTCCTGCCCCCGACCACCGTGCTCGCGCACCCCGGCTTCCTCCGCCAGGTCGACGGCCTGCGGATGCCGGGCGGGCGCGAGCTCGTGCTCACCGCGACGGACCTCGTCCGGGACGGGTCCGGCGCGTGGTGCGCGGTCGCCGACCGCACGCAGGCACCGTCGGGCGCGGCGTACGCGATGGAGGACCGGCGCGTCGTCGCGCAGGTCATGGCCGGCACGTACCGGCAGGCGTCGATCCAGCGGCTCGGCCCGTTCTTCCACGCGCTGCGGCAGGCCCTGCGCGACGCGGCGCCGCGCGAGTCCGACGAGCCGCGCGTCGCGCTGCTGTCGTCGGGGCCCGCGAGCGAGACCGCGTTCGACCAGGCGTACCTCGCGTCGATGCTGGGCCTGCCGCTCGTCGAGGGCGGCGACCTGCTGGTCCGCGAGGGACGCGTGTGGATGCGCGGCCTCGACGGGCTCGAACGGGTCGACGTGCTGCTGCGCCGCGTCGACGCCGAGTGGTGCGACCCGCTCGACCTGCGCGCCGGCTCGCGGCTCGGTGTCCCCGGGCTGGTGCGGGCGGTGCGCGCGGGCACGGTCAGCCTGGTCAACCCCCTGGGCAGCTCGGTGCTCGAGAACCCGGCACTGCTCGCGTACCTGCCCCGTCTCGCGCGCACGGTCCTCGACCAGGACCTGCTGCTGCCGTCCGCCCCGACGTGGTGGTGCGGCGAGGACGCGTCCCGGCAGCACGTGCTGACCAATCTCGCGAGCCTCGTGCTGCTGCCGACCGCGCGCGGCGCCGACGGCGGCGCGATCCTCGGCTGGACCCTCGGCCACCGCGAGCGCGCCGACCTCGCGGACCGGATCGCCGCCGAGCCCTGGGCGTGGGTCGGCCAGGAGCCCGTCGGGCCCGCCGGGCCGGTCGTCGACGGCGCACCCGTGGGTGTCGGGTCCGAGCTGGCCACCGCCGACGGCGTCGGTCCCGCCGACCTCGGCCCGCGCGCCGCGGTGCTGCGCACGTTCGCGGTCGCGCACCGGTCCACGTACGCGGTGATGGCGGGCGGACTCGCGCGGGTCGCGCCCCAGGCAGTGGTGTCGTCGGCGACGGGGGCGACGGCGAAGGACGTGTGGGTGCTCGCGTCGTCGACCGAACCCGTCGCGGAGACCGCCGACGAGACGCCCGCGGAGACGGTCGTCGCGCGCATCCCCGCGACGGGCATCTCGCCGCGCACCGCGGAGAACCTGTACTGGATGGGCCGCTATGCGGAGCGCGCCGAGGACCGCACGCGCGTGCTGCGCGTCGTCGCCGACCGCTGGGACGACTTCCACGCGCGCCCGGCGTCGGCAGGCGGGCGCGCGCTGACCGTGCTG
>NZ_BHYL01000161.1 GCF_003851725.1 Cellulomonas algicola
CCCGGCGACGGGTGCGTCGCGGGGCCGGTCGAACCGCCCTCGCGGATTGACGCCGTCCTCTAGCGTGCGCGTATGGCCGGCGGCATGCAGGAGGTCACGTTCGACGAGGGTGAGCCGCGCACCGACGCCGTGCCGCCCGAGCCGGTGCGGTCAGCGTCGGCCCGGCGACGGGTCGTGGTCGCCGTGGGGGTCGTCGTGGTCGCGGCCCTTGTCGCCGTCGGAACCCAGCGTGTGCTCGACGAGCGCCGCGCGGAGGCCGACGCGACGCTCGCCGCGCGTCACGCGGACGCCGCCGGCGTCGTCGCACCCTTCGACGCCGGTGTGCGCGCCCACCCCGGACCGGCGCCCGACGTCCGGACGGAGTCGCTCGCCACCGTCGACGGCACGATGGTCGGGCTGCGCCAGCGTGACGGCTGGAGCCTCGTCGGTCTGCACCCGGACGACTGGTCGTCGCGGTGGGAGACCCCCGTCCCCCGCGTGCTGCCCCGGGAACGGCCGTACTGGATCGAGGACGAGGACCTCGACGCGCTCGCGGGCCCACGCGACATCGACCCCCTGGCCGTGGCGGGGGCGCTCGACGGCGACCCGTGGTGCGTCCGCGCAGGCGGTGACCGGCCGCTCGCCGTCTGCGGGCTCCAGTACGGCGCTCTCGTCCTGGGTGCCCCGCTGTCCTCGACGTGGTGGGTCGTCGACGCCACGAGCGGCGAGGTCGTCCGCACGGGAACGGCCGGGCCGGCCGAGTGGGTCGGCATGACCGGCGACGCCCTCGTCCGCGTGCACGGGATCGACACCGCGGGCCACGACGCCGGCTCCGAGAGGCCGGCGGGCTGGGCGGTCGAGGCGACCGACCCGGCCACCGGCGACACGCGGTGGACGTGGGACGCGCCCCCGACCGACGCCCCGTCGGACTCCCCGTCCGCTGCCGGCACACCGGGTGACCCGGAGGCGATGCCCTCGGTCGTGCTCGGCACGACCCGCCTGGGCCGTGTGCTGGTCTGGCTCGGGGAGACGGCGTGGGTGCTCGACCACCACGGTCGGGTCGTCGAGGAGGTGAGCGTCCCCCAGGGTGAGGGCGTCGCGCTCGGGCGGAACGGCCGCGCCGGGCTGGTCGGCGGCCGCGTCACGGGTGACGACGGATTCGTCCGGCAGGAGACCCTCGCGCAGGTCGCGATCGACGACGGCACGCTCCCCGACGACGTGCTCGTCATGCGCAGCGGGCTCGCCGGTGCGGACATGATCGTCCGGTCGTCGGACGGGCGCGACCGGTGGATCAGCCCGCTCCCGCGCCTCCCGCTCGCCGTGCTCGACAGCGACGTCCTCGTCCGCACCCACACCGGCCTCGCGCGGCTCGACGGCCCCGACGGCACGGTGGTGTGGTCGGTCGAGAGCGGTGTCGACGCCGACGTCGTCGTCACCGACGGCCGGACGCTCCTCGTCCGCGTGGGCGACACGCTGCGCGCGCTGGCATGGTCCACCGGCGAGGTCGAGTGGGAGCGGACGCTCGCCGACGTGGGCCTCGCCGGGGAGATCCGGTCCGTGCGCCTCGACCCCGCCCTGCGCCGGCTCGTCGCGTCGTTCGACGACGAGCTGCGTGTCCTGCCCTGACCCGTCCCCTCCGTCGTGCCGGCCGGGTGCCGTCGCAGGCAGCCCGGACGATACTGGACTCATGATCTCCGTCGACCTCGCGCTCCTCCTGCGGGGGGCCGGCCTGCGCTGGCACCCCGCGTCCGGCGACCGCTTCGCCGTGATCCAACCCGAGATGGCGGGCGAGGTGTTCACGATCTCCGAGATGACGATCGAGGCGCACCACTACCCGACGGGCACGATCCTGGGCTTCAACGGGACGACGGAGTGGGCGCTCGACTCGGTCGCGCAGGAGGACGCCGTGTGGCTCCCGCGCGAGGACCAGATGCGCGAGCTCCTCGGCGGCACGTTCCGCAGCCTCGCCCGGTCGACCGACGGCACCTACCAGGTGCTCGTGGAGCGCCCGGGCCACCCCGAGCTGGTGTTCACCGCCGACTCGGCCGAGGAGGCCTACGCGGACGCCCTGCTGTCCCTCGTGACGGCGGCGGTCGAGCGAGCGGGGTAGTGCTGCGCGCGGGTCTGCCGGGATGCCCCAACGTCTAGACTCTCGGGCATGTCCACCCTCTCTCGCGACGAGGTCGCGCGCGTGGCGGGGCTGGCCCGGATCGACCTGACGCCGGCGGAGATCGACCGCCTCGCCGGCGAGCTCGACGTCATCGTCGAGTCGGTCGCCCGCGTGAGCGAGATCGCCACGCCCGACGTGCCGGCCACCAGCCACCCCCTGCCGCTGACCAACGTGTTCCGCCCCGACGTGCCGGTCGCCCCGGTGGACCGCGACGCGGTGCTCGCCGCCGCGCCCGCGTCGGAGGACGGCAAGTTCCTGGTCCCGCAGATCCTGGGGGAGGACGCGTGACCGCCGACCTGACGCGGCTGTCCGCCGCGGACCTCGCGGACCGGCTGGCCGCCGGCGAGGTGTCCAGCGTCGAGGCTACGCAGGCGCACCTCGACCGCATCGCGGCCGTCGACGGCGCGGTGCACGCGTTCCTGCACGTCAGCGCCCACGAGGCGCTCGCGACCGCGGCCGACGTGGACGCGCGCCGTGCCGCAGGCGAGGACCTGCACGCGCTCGCGGGCGTGCCGATCGCGGTCAAGGACGTCGTGGTGACGAAGGGCCTGCCGACGACGGCCGGCTCGAAGATCCTCGAGGGGTGGGTGCCGCCGTACGACGCGACGCTCGTCGAGCGGATCAAGGCGGCAGGGCTGCCGATCCTCGGCAAGACCAACATGGACGAGTTCGCGATGGGCTCGTCGACCGAGCACTCGGCCTACGGCAACACGCACAACCCGTGGGACCTGGACCGCATCCCCGGCGGCTCGGGCGGCGGGTCCGCCGCGGCCGTCGCGGCCTTCGAGGCGCCGCTCGCCATCGGCACGGACACGGGCGGCTCGATCCGCCAGCCGGGCGCCGTGACGGGCACGGTCGGCGTGAAGCCGACGTACGGGTCGGTGTCACGGTACGGGCTCATCGCGATGGCGTCGTCGCTCGACCAGGCCGGCCCGGTGACCCGTACGGTCCTCGACTCGGCGCTGCTGCACGAGCTCATCGGCGGGCACGACCCGCTCGACTCGACGTCGATCCCGGAGCCGCTGCCGCCGCTCGTCGAGGCCGCCCGCCAGGGCGCGACCGGCGACCTGACGGGCGTGCGCGTCGGCGTGATCCGCGAGCTGCAGGGCGAGGGCTACCAGCCGGGCGTGCTCGCGCGGTTCCACGAGTCGCTCGACCTGCTGCGCGCCGCGGGTGCGGAGATCGTCGAGGTCTCCTGCCCGCACTTCGAGTACGCGCTCGGCGCGTACTACCTGATCATGCCGAGCGAGGCGTCGAGCAACCTGGCGAAGTTCGACGGCATGCGCTTCGGCCTCCGGGTCGTGCCGGAGGACAACCCCACGGCGGAGCGCGTCATGGCCGCGACGCGTGGCCAGGGCTTCGGTGACGAGGTCAAGCGCCGCATCATCCTCGGCACGTACGCGCTGTCGGCGGGCTACTACGACGCGTACTACGGCTCGGCGCAGAAGGTCCGCACGCTCATCCAGCGGGACTTCGACGCGGCGTTCGCGCAGGCGGACGTGCTGGTGTCGCCGACGGCCCCGACGACGGCCTTCAAGCTGGGCGAGAAGCTCGACGACCCGCTCGCGATGTACCTCAACGACGTCGCGACCATCCCCGCGAACCTCGCGGGCGTGCCCGGCCTGTCGCTGCCGAACGGCCTCGACGACGGCCTGCCCGTCGGCTTCCAGGTGCTCGCGCCCGCGAAGGCGGACGACCGGCTGTACCGCGTCGGCGCCGCGCTCGAGACGCTGCTCGAGAAGGAGTGGGGCGGCCCGCTGCTGGCCCAGGCCCCGGAACTGGAGACCCGATGACCACGCTCGTGGACTACGACGAGGCCGTCACGCAGTTCGATCCCGTCATCGGCATCGAGGTGCACGTCGAGCTCGGCACGCGCACGAAGATGTTCGACGGAGCCCCCGCGGGCTTCGGCGAGGAGCCGAACACGTCCGTCACGCCCGTGTCGCTGGGCCTGCCGGGCTCGCTGCCCGTCGTGAACGGCACCGCGGTCGAGTACGCGATCCGCATCGGCCTGGCGCTGAACTGCCAGATCGCCGAGACCTGCCGGTTCGCGCGGAAGAACTACTTCTACCCGGACGTCCCGAAGAACTTCCAGACGTCGCAGTACGACGAGCCCATCGCGTTCGAGGGCTGGGTCGACGTCGAGCTCGAGGACGGGTCGACGTTCCGCGTCGAGATCGAGCGCGCGCACATGGAGGAGGACGCGGGCAAGAACACCCACGTCGGCGGCGCGACGGGCCGCATCCACGGCGCCGAGTACTCGCTCGTCGACTACAACCGCGCGGGCATCCCGCTCGTGGAGATCGTCACGAAGCCGATCACGGGTGCGGGGGAGCGGGCGCCCGAGGTCGCGCGCGCCTACGTGCAGACGCTGCGGGACCTGTTCCGCGCGCTCGGCGTGTCCGAGGCCCGCATGGAGCGCGGCAACGTGCGCGCCGACGTCAACGTGTCGCTGCGGCCGACGCCCGAGTCGGCGCTCGGCACCCGCACCGAGACGAAGAACGTCAACTCGTTCCGCTCGATCGAGCGCGCGGTGCGGTACGAGATCTCGCGGCAGGCGGGGGTCCTGAACGACGGCGGCGCGATCGTCCAGGAGACGCGCCACTGGCACGAGGACACGGGCACGACGACGTCCGGCCGCGTGAAGTCGGACGCCGAGGACTACCGCTACTTCCCGGAGCCGGACCTCGTCCCGATCGCGCCCGACCGCGCGTGGGTCGAGGAGATCCGCGCGACGCTGCCCGAGCTGCCCGCGGCCCGTCGCCGTCGGCTGCAGACCGAGTGGGGCTACGCCGACGCGGAGATGCGCGACGTCGTCAACGCCGGCGCCGTCGAGCTCATCGAGGCGACCGTCGCGGCCGGTGCGTCGCCCGCTGCCGCCCGCAAGTGGTGGATGGGCGAGCTCGCCCGCACCGCGAAGCAGCAGGAGGTCGAGCTCGAGGCGCTGCCGATCACGCCCGCGCAGATCGGTGCGCTGCAGAGGCTCGTCGACGACGGGCGGATCAACGACAAGCTCGCACGCCAGGTGCTCGAGGGCGTGCTGGCCGGCGAGGGCGAGCCCGAGGCCGTCGTCGTCGCGCGCGGGCTCGAGGTCGTCTCCGACGACGGTCCGCTGCTCGCCGCGATCGACGAGGCGCTGGCCGCGCAGCCCGACATCGCCGAGAAGATCCGGTCCGGCAACCTGGGCCCGGTCGGCGCGATCATCGGCGCCGTCATGAAGGCGACGCGCGGCCAGGCCGACGCGGGCCGCGTGCGCGAGCTCGTGCTGGAGCGCGTGCAGGCCTGACCAGGACGACGACCGCGGGGCCGGTCCGGTGCGCACCGGGTCCGGCCCCGCGGCGCGTGCGGGCCGCGTCCTCGTCGGCGGTGCGGTCACCGTGCGACGACGCCGCGCGCTGACGTCGTGCGGTGCGGCGCGGTCGGCGCGCTGCAACACGGGGGTCACACGGCCTCCCTACGATGCGAGAGACGCGCCGCCGAACCGGGCGCAGACGGGAGACGACCGGGCGATGGAGAAGCCGACGCTGCAGGGCGAGATGATCGTGCTCCGGCCGATCCGCGCCGACGACGCGGACGCGATGTGGGACATGCTCGCGGACCCGGAGGGCAACCGGCTGACGGGCACCACCGCGACGTTCACGCGCGAGCAGGTCGACGCGTGGGCCGCGAGCCGCGCGACCGCGGAGGGGCGCTACGACTTCGCCGTCACGGCCAACGGCAGCGACGAGTTCCTCGGCGAGATCGTGCTCAACGACATCGACGAGGTCGTGCGCAGCGCGAACCTGCGGCTGTCGATGCGGCCGGCCTACCGCGGTCGCGGGTACGGGACCGAGGGCATCCAGCTCGTGCTGGGCTTCGCGTTCGACGGGCTCGGCCTGCACCGTGTCGAGCTCGACGTGCTGAGCATCAACGCCCGCGCCAAGTCGCTGTACGAGAACATCGGCTTCCGCGTCGAGGGGCGCCGGCGCGACGCGTACCGCGACGGGGACGGGTGGTGCGACGCGATCGTCATGTCGATCCTCGAGGACGAGTACCGCGCGACGCAGATCGCGCCCTGACCGCCGGGCCTGCCGGCCGCGGTCAGCGCGGCAGGTAGCGCTCGACGGCCGCGAGGTACGCCTCGCCGTCGAAGTCGCGGGCGACGGTCGACTGGATGACGTACCCCTGGACGGCGGCGAGCAGCAGCGGGACCTGCTCGGTGCCGAGCGCGTCGGCCTCGTCGGGCAGGGCGCCGTGCGTCCGCTGGTGCCACAGCGACACGTACCCGCGCAGCGCCGCGGCGAGGCGGTCGACGGTGCCCACCGCGAGGTCCGCGATGTCGGGGTCGGTGACGGCCTCGCCCCACAGCTGCAGGAGGACCGCGGGGTCGCCGACCTCGCGCCGGATGGCATCGACGAGGACGCGGACGACGCCGGGCGGCGGAGTCATGGGTGTGGTGCTCGCGAGCGCCTCGATGTCGCCGAGGCGGGCACCGACGATGCGCGACGCGACGCCGACGACGAGCGCGCTCTTGCTGGGGTAGTGGCCGTAGATGGCCCCGGCGGACAGGCCGGACTCGGCGATGATGTCGGCCATCGACGTCGCCTGGAAACCGGTGCGGCGGAACGCGCGGAGGGCGGCGTCCGCGATCTCGTCGCGGCGGGCGGCGCGGTACTCCTCGGTCACCTTGGGCACGCCCGAGCATAAAAACGAATGAACGTTCTTGACAAGCGTGGTCGACGAGGTCCAGGCTCGACAGCGAACGAACATTCGTTTTTGAGGAGTCCATCATGTCCCGCACCGGCACCATCCCGCACACCCCGTGGGGGCACGTCGCCGCCGTCGGCGCCGCGCTCGCCGCCGTCCTCACCGTCGTCGCGCTCGCGTTCCTCTGGCCGTCGGTCACCGCGGCACCGCACGACCTCCCCGTCGCGGTCGCCGGCCCACCGGCCGCGGCCGAGCCGTTCGTGCAGGGGATCGAGGCCCAGGCGCCCGGCGTCTTCGACGTCGTCCCGGCCGCCGACCGGGCCGCCGCCGCCCGGCTGGTCGACACCCGCGAGGCCTACGGTGCGGTCGTCCTCGGGCCCGAGCCGGAGGTGCTCACGGCGTCGGCGGCCAGCCCGATGGTCGCGCAGCAGCTCGCGACCCTCGCGACGACGCTCCAGGCGCAGCTCGCCGCCGCGACCGGGGAGCCCGTCACGGTGACGGTCACCGACGTCGTCCCGCTCGGCGCGGGCGACCCGCGCGGCATCGTCCTCGGCGCCGCCACGTTCCCGCTGGTCCTCGGCGGCATGCTCGGCGGGATCGGCATCGCGCTCACGGTCGTCGGCGTCCGCCGCCGCGTCGCGGCCGTGCTCGGGTACGCCGCGCTCGGCGGCCTCGCGATCACCGCGGTCCTCCAGTCCTGGTGGGGCGTGCTCGGCGGCTCGTTCTGGGTGACCAGCGGCGTCGTCGCGCTCACGATCCTCGCGGTCGCGTCGGTGATCGTCGGGTTCACCTCGCTCGTCGGCCGTCGCGGGCTCGCGATCGGACCGGTGCTGTTCCTGCTCGTCGCGAACCCGATCGCCGCCGCTGCGATGCCGTGGCAGATGCTCCCCGCGCCGTGGGGTGCGATCGGCCAGTGGCTGCCGCCCGGTGCGGGCGCGACGCTCCTGCGCGACACGTCGTACTTCCCGGCGGCGGACACGACCGCCCTGTGGCTCACGCTGACCGCGTGGGCGGTGCTCGGCCTGACCCTGGCGCTGCTCGGTCACCTCCGTGACACGGGTGCCGCGACCCGTGCGGCCCTGGCCGAGGCCGACGCCGAGGTGGAGGTCGCCGCCATGGACGCTGACCGCACGCCGCAGGTCGTGACCGCCTAGCGGGCTCACGCGGCCCCGGCGGCGAAAAGTCGCTGCTCCGTCGCCGTGCACCGTCCTACCGTCGGGCGGTGCACGACGACGAGCTGACCATCACCGCCGACCAGGTCCGCGCGCTGATCGCGGACCAGCACCCGCACTGGCGCGACCGCCCCGTCCGGCACCTCCCGCACCGCGGCACCGACCACGCCCTGTTCCGGCTCGGCGACGACCTCGCGGTCCGGATGCCCCGCATCCCGTGGGCGCGTGAGGCCGTCGACCGCGAGCACGCGTCGACCGAGCGGCTCGCGGGCCTCGTCGAGGTCGAGGCACCGGTGCCCGTCGCTGCCGGCGAGCCCGGGCACGGCTACCCGTGGCGGTGGTCGGTGGTCCGGTGGGTCGCCGGGGAGACGCCGGTGCGGCCCACCCCTGACCTCGCGCTCGACCTGGCCGGCGTCGTCCGGCGCCTGCGCGCGCTCGACCTGCCGGGTCGACGCAACGAGCGTCGCGGGCACCCGCTCGGCGACCTCACCGACCAGGTCGCCTCCGACGCCGAGGCCGTCCGCGACGAGGTCCCCGTCGACCTCGTCCAGCACGCGTGGCACGAGTCGTGCGCCGCCGAGCCGTGGGACGGGCGTGGCGTCTGGCTGCACGGCGACCTCGCGCCCGGCAACCTCGTCGTGCGGGACGGGCGGCTGGTCGGGCTGCTCGACTGGGGCGGCGCCGGGCTCGGCGACCCGGCCGGCGACCTCGGCCCCGCGTGGAACTTCTTCGACGCCCCGTCCCGCGCGGCGTTCCGCACCGCACTCGGCGACGACGACGCGACCTGGCTGCGCGGACGCGGGTGGGCGCTGCGCCAGGCGCTGCTGCAGCTCCCGTACTACCGGACCCGGTACGTGCCGCTCGCCGACCACGCCCGCGCGACGATCCGCGGCGTCCTGGAGGACGCCGGCCTCGCGACGTGACGACGGCACCGCCCCGGCGCTCGGCGCGACGGCTGCGCAGGACCGCGCCGGGTGTCGTCGGGCAGCATGAGGGGATGCCGCCCGTGCCTGACGTACCGCCGGACTTCTACGGTGCGCTCGTCGAGTCGACCGTCCTCGTCGTGACGTGGAACGTCTGGGGCCGGTACGACGACTGGAGGCGCGCGAGGCGGCCGTCGTCGCGACGCTCGCCGAGGTGCGACCCGACGTGGTGGTCCTCGCGGAGTCGTGGGCCACCGCGACCGACAGCCAGTGCGCCCGGCTGGCCGGCCCGCTCGGACTGCCGCACCACACGTTCAGCGGGGTGCCAGCGCAGGAGGACGAGAGCGCGCTCTCCGGCGTCGCCGTGCTGTCCCGGTGGCCGACGACGCGGACCGCGAGCCACACGTTCGGCGCCGCACGCGTCGAGGAGGTCGAGATCGCGGGCCCGCGTGGCGCGCTGCAGGTCTACGGCGTCGTCCTGGACGCCTGGTGGTTCGACGAGAGCGAGGCGCGGCAGGGCGCTGTCCGCGACCTGCTCGAGCACGTGCGGCACGCAGCCGACGAGCGGGTGCCGCTGATCGTGTGCGGCGACTTCAACTCCGACCCCGAGAGCGACGAGATCCGCATGCTCACCGGCAGGACGGCCGTGCCCGTCCCCGGGCTGTCCTTCTACGACGCCTGGGAGGTCGCGGGTGCGCGCGACGCGCCGGACCCCTCGGGCGCCACGTGGTCCCGCACCAACCCGCACGCGGCGATGCTCCTGTGGCCGGACCGTCGGATCGACTACGTGTTCTCGGCGACCCGTCGGCGCGGCGGCGTGGGGCACCCGGTCGCCACGCGCCTGCTCGGGAGCGAGCCCGTCGACGGGACGTGGGCGTCCGACCATCGGGCCGTGCTCGCGGACCTCCGCTACTGAGGTCGCCGACGAGGCGGGGCCGCGTGTCACCGCCCTGCCCGGCGCGGTGTCAGCGCAGCCGGCCGAACGCCTCGAGGGCGACCTCGCGCTCGGTGGCGTGGTCGACGACCCGCTGCGGGTAGTCCGGCGCGGCGCCGGAGGGGAGGCGCCACGGCTCGTGCACCGCGGCGCCCGGCACGTCGCGGAGCTCGGGCACCCACTGCCGCACGTACCGGCCGTCGGGGTCGAACTTCTTGCCCTGCAGCACCGGGTTGAAGACGCGGAAGTACGGCGCCGCGTCCCGGCCGGTGCCCGCGACCCACTGCCAGTTGAGCTGGTTCTGGGGGACGTCGCCGTCGACGAGCCACGCGAGGAAGTGCGCCGCGCCGCGCTGCCACGGCAGGTGCAGGTCCTTGACCAGGAACGACGCGGTCACCATGCGCACGCGGTTGTGCATCCAGCCGATCGCACGCAGCTGGCGCATGCCGGCGTCGACCAGCGGGTAGCCCGTGCGTCCGTCGCGCCACGCGTCGAAGAGCGCGTCGGCCGACGGGCCGCTCGCCCACGCGTCGTCCGGGACGACGTCGCGCAGCGAGGTGCGCGCCGCGTCGGGGCGGTGCCACAGCACGTCGGCGTGGAACTCGCGCCACGCGAGCTCCGAGCGGTACGACGCGACCGCCGCCGACCCGCCCGTCAGGTCGGCCAGCAGGGTGCGCGGGTGCACCTCGCCGTACTTGAGCGGGACCGACATCGTCGACGTGCCGTCGAGGTCCGGGCGGTCGCGGTCCGTCGGGTAGCGCGCGAGGTCGTCCGCGACGAACGCGGCCCACCGGTGCCGGGCCGCCGCCTCGCCCGCCCGGGGCAGGTCGACGTCCGTGCCGGGCGCGGCGGGCGGCCCGTCCGACGGCAGCGACGCCCACGGCACGGACCGCGGC